>NZ_JBEZDE010000009.1:0-199011 GCF_040648115.1 Nocardia sp. NPDC049190 | reverse complement strand
CGCGCAAGACGCTCCAACCCCCGCACCGACTCCACCCCCAACGAACAACTCGCAGTAGCACCCCGCTGAGACATCACCACCGGCCGCGGCCGATCAACCGGCAAACGCAACTCCACCGGAACATCCGCGAGCGTCCTACGCCAGAACTCCAAGCCCTCACGCCGGCGCCGGATCCGCGCACCCGCACGCGCGCTGTCCGGATGGACCCACTCGAGATCAGTCCCCGGCGCAGCCGCGACGAACTCGTCGAGAAACTCCACAAACCGGGAATAATGCACCGACAGTTCAGCACTGGTGTAAAGGTTCGGATTCGCCATGAAATGCAGAATCGTCCGCGGCGGATCCCCGGTCTGATACAAATCGACCAACAAATCCTCCACCGGCCCCGAACTCAGAATATGGAACTCCCCCGTCACCGAACCGAACCGAATCTTCTGCGGGAAAAACATCACATTCACAACCGGACCCGCGAAACGCCGCTGTCCGCTATACCCCGCAGCCTCACGAATGTCGGCAAGACCGAACCGCTGATGCCGCAACGCCCCCACCAGATCCGACTGCACCCGCCGCGTCAGTGTCGCGACCGTATCCCCCGAGCCGACAACAATCGGAAGCGGCGCAACATTGACAAACACTCCCCCCGACCGCCGCAACACGGCGGTCGTGCGACCCAACACGGGAATATTGACGACAACATCGTCCCGGCCGGTCATCCGGGCCAGATAACATCCGAATGCGGCGATCACCACCGCGGCCGGGCTCGCGTCCAACATTCTCGCGGATTGATCGATCCGCCCGACCGTCGCCGAAGACAATTCGGCGGCCGCGACCACACTATCCGCACACGCGGGCGCATTCCCCTCGACGAGACTCGACCCGTCCTCGACCTCGGCGAGTCGGTTCGCCCAATATTCCTGATCGTTGGCGAACCGCTTCGACTCCCGGTAGCTGCGGTCTGCCTCATACAGGGTACGCAGGTCCGCCGCCCGGTTCGGCTCCGCCGCACTACCCGTTACCGCCGCCGTGTACAACTCCGCGATCCGGTTCACGATCATCATGGCGGCGTAGCCATCCAACGCGACATGGTGAATCCTGCTGTACAACAGGAAATGTCGATCCCCGACCTGCACAACCGCCGAACCGACCAACCGATCCCGGGCCATATCCAACGGCGTGGTGTACTCCCGACGCATCCACTGCAGACCCGCCGCCACCGGATCCGGTTCACCACGTAGATCGATCACCGGCCCCGCCGACTCCAGCGACGGATCGAACAACTGATGCGGCTCACCCCCTACCTCCACCAGCCGCAAATAACCCGACTGAAACTCACGACCCGCCCGAATCGTTACCTCACGTAGTAAATCGACATCCAAATCCCCGAATAACTCGATATACTGTGCCTCACATATCGGCACGTCGGGGCGCAACCGCTGCGCGAGCCACAACCCCCGCTGCCCCACAGATAACGGCACCGGCCGTCTCGCCGACACGTCCAGCTCGGAACCTTTGCTCGATCCCTGGCCTGGATGAAGCTGCTGTCGCAAAACCGTCATGACTTTACCTCCAGCCCCGACCACCCCTCAGTGTAAGCCGACTGGTTCGTTTGCGTACACCCCCCACCATGTAATCCATTCCTCGAATAGACTGCCAAGTTACGAGGGTTCTCGGTCGAGCGCTGCAGAATTTATCAGAGGCAGCAGACAGGAATAGCAACTCAGCGTGATCGAGATCGACACGTAGATATCCTCCCATCCACGCTCATTTGCCGACCGACAGTGTCGACTCGCGATTTTCGGTCGGCTTGTCAACATATCTGGCGCAACCATCGATAACGAGGACGATGACTACCCCGACCTATACCGACGGTGTCGTCGGGTGAATTTCGATTTGGCTCGTGAAATGCATAGAGGCGACCTGACATCCCGCCGACAACACGTGACATCTTACGGAAATACCAGTGGACCAATAGTTTTCAGAAGCGAGGCATGTGGGCTCGAGTCCATTCGACGCCATGCGGATGCGGTGTGCGATCGTAGTTATGACCTCAGCGCAGCGGCTGCCCGTCGCTGGGATAGCCTCCCGCGCAGCGTGATCGAGCCGCCACACCCACCACCGGACTACGTAGTCGAGCACTTGCAGCACGCGTGATGCCCCAGGTATCGATGGAGACCACGACCGTGCCCGCCTCGATAGCGGGCACGACCTCGCTGGCGAGTTGATGACACCGTTCGTCAGCAACCGAGCGCGCCAACGCGATTCCCGATCGACCTCGGGGTCAGAAACCCAATTTGCCCAGTTGCTTCGGGTCGCGCTGCCAGTCCTTGGCCACCTTGACATGCAGGTTCAGGTAGATCCGAGTACCGAGGATGTGCTCGATCTGCTTGCGCGCGTTGGTGCCGACCTCTTTCAGGCGAGATCCACCCTTCCCGATGACGATGGCCTTCTGGCTCGGCCGCTCGACATAGAGCAGCGCGTGCACGTCGAGCATATCCTCGCGCTCCTCATAAGGCAGAACCTCCTCGATGACAACAGCCAACGAGTGCGGCAATTCGTCGCGGACGCCCTCGAGCGCGGCCTCACGGATCAGTTCGGCCATCAGCGTCTCCTCCGGCTCGTCGGTCAACTCGCCGTCGGGATAGAAGGCCGGGCCCTCCGGCATCTTCGAGGCGATGACGTCGACGAGGACCTCGACCTGCTCGCCCTTGACTGCCGAGACCGGCACGACGTCGGCATCCGGACCGAGCAGCTCACACACCGCGACGAGTTGTTCGGCGACTTGGTCGCGGCTCACCTTGTCGATCTTCGTCACCACGCCGAGCAGTGTGGTCTTCGGCGCCATCTGCTTGATCTGCTGCACGATCCAGCGGTCGCCGGGGCCGATCTTCTCGTCGGCCGGGATGCACAGGGCGATGACATCGACTTCCGAATATGTGTCGCGCACAAGATCGTTCAGGCGCTGACCGAGCAGTGTACGTGGACGGTGCAAGCCTGGAGTGTCCACCAGGATCAGCTGGGCGCGCTCCCGGTGCACGATGCCGCGAATGGTATGCCTGGTGGTCTGCGGACGCGAAGAGGTGATCGCGATTTTGGCGCCGACCAGCGCATTGGTCAGCGTCGACTTGCCCGTGTTCGGCCGTCCGACGAAACAGACGAAGCCGGAGCGGAATTCGGTGTCCTCGCGCGGCGCGGAGCGGTCAGCCACCGCGCACCTCGCCGGAGTTCGCGGCCACCGAATCGACAGCGCCCACCGAATCGACAGCGTCCACCGAGTCGGCAGCGTCCACCGAGTCGTCGACGATCTCGAACACCGCGCCATCGCGATCGGTGAAGATGATCCGCGCCTCCGCCGAGACCTCCCGCACCGCGGCGACGCCGAAGTCGGACAACCGACCGCCGACCGCCACGGCCGCCTCGAATCCCTCGGCGCCGCTGGAAATCGCCGCGGCGACCGCTGCTTGCAGTGCGGTCAGGCGCAACGCGGTCAGCGTCACCTCGCCGGCGGCGTAGGTGCGCCCGTCGGTGTCGCGGATAGCCGCACCGCTCGCGCCGCCGGTGCGGCCGAGCGCAGCACGGGCCAGCACCACCAGCTTGGTGTCCTCGACGTCCAGCTCGGTCATTCGGGGTCTCCGTTCTTGTCGCGATCAGCGGGGATCTCCCGCTCCGATCCGTTGGCCTTACGCTTGCCACCGGGCTTGTCGCCGTTGGGCTTCTCGGCCTGCGCCGGGCGGGCCGCTTCGCGCACCACGACCGTGTGTACTCGCATCCGACCGCGCGCGTCCGCGCCGCCCTCACCGCGCAACACGAGCCCGTGGACCACGACCTTCGAACCGGGCAGCGGCACCCGGCCCAGTTCGTGTGCCAGCAGTCCGCCGACGGTGTCGACGTCCTCCTCCTCGATCTGCATTCCGTACAGCTCACCGAGATCCTCGACCGACAGCCTGGCCGACACCCGGTACCGGCCGTCGCCGAGATCCTCGATGGGCGGGGTCTCGTCGGTGTCGTACTCGTCGGCGATCTCGCCGACGATCTCCTCGAGGACATCCTCGATGGTCACCAGGCCGGCGATGCCACCGTATTCGTCCACCAGCAGCGCCATATGGTTGCGCCTGCGCTGCATTTCGTCGAGCAGACTGTCCAGCGGCTTGGAGTCGGGCATGAACACGGCGGGCCGCATCACATCGCGCACCCGGACCTCGCGGCTGCGATACGCGTACGGCACCAGGTCTTTCAGGTAGACCACGCCGAGGATGTCGTCGACATTCTCGCCGACCACCGGGATGCGCGAATGCCCGGACCGCACCGCCAGTGACATCGCCTGCGCCGCGGTCTTGTCCGCCTCGATCCAGACCATCTCGGTACGCGGCACCATGACCGCACGAGCCGGGGTGTCGCCGAGTTCGAAGACCGACTGGATCATTCGACGTTCGTCGTCGGCCACCACGCCGCGCTCGCTCGCCATCTCGACCACCTCGCGCAGCTCGATCTCGGAGGCGAACGGACCGTTGCGGAAACCCTTACCCGGAGTGATCGCGTTACCGATCAGGATCAGCAGCCTGCTGAGCGGGCCGAGTAGCGCGCCGATGAACTGCAGCGGCAGCGCCGCGGTCAGCGCGATCGAATAGGCGTGCTGACGCCCGAGCGTGCGCGGGCCGACGCCGATCGCCACATAGGACACCAGCACCATCACCACGGCGGTGACCAACAGCGCCCAATCGTCCGCCCAGATCGCGATCAGTCCCGCCGCCAGCAGCACCGTGGCGCCGATCTCGCACAGAATGCGCAGCAGCACCATGAGATTCACATAGCGGGCCCGATCCGCGACGATCCGGGTCAGCCGCGCCGCACCGGGTCGGTCGGCGCGGACCAGATCCTCGACCCGGGCCGGCGAGATCGTGTTCAGCGCCGAATCGACCGCGGCGAACATCCCACCCACCGGCACGAGCAACACCGCGAGCAGAACGAGGGTCGGTGCAGTCACGCGGGTCCCAGGGAATCACCCGGTGTGGTGAAGCCCGCCTTGCCCAGCAACCGCGCATCCCGCTCGGCGAGTTCGGCCCGCCGCCGCGCTTCACGCAAGCTCTCGTACCACTCTTCGAGCAGCCGAGTCTGCAGCGCGAACATTTCCTTCTCTTCCTCCGGTTCGGCGTGGTCATAGCCGAGCAGATGGAGCACGCCATGCACCGTGAGCAGCGCCAGTTCTTGGTTGAGCGAGTGGTCGGCCTTGTGCGCCTGCCCTGCGGCGAACTCCGGACACAACACGATGTCGCCCAACATGGACGGGCCGGGCTCCGGGCTGTCGGGGCGCCCACCCGGCTCGAGTTCGTCCATCGGGAAGGACATCACATCGGTCGGGCCGGGCAGATCCATCCAGCGCATGTGCAGGTCGGCCATGGTGTCGAGATCGACGAGCACCATCGACAGCTCCGCCGCCGGGTGGACATCCATCCGGTCGATCACGAACCGCGCGACGCTGACCAGGTCTTCTTCGGGCACGTCGATACCCGACTCGTTGGCGATCTCGATACTCACCCGAATAGCCTACGATCCCGGCGATCGTCCGGCCGGAGCGGAGCCCCGCCCGTCGAGGCGAGTTACCGCCGGTCCGCCCGGCTCGCGGCGCGCCGCTGCGCTCGATTGCCGCCGTAATGCGCCGCGACCTGCGGACGCGAATCGGCCTCGAACCGGTCATAGGCATCGACGATGTCCGAGACAAGGCGATGCCGCACCACGTCACTGCTGGTCAGCAGCGCGAAGTGAATGTCATCGATCTCGGTGAGGATCTCCGATGCCGCACGCAGACCGGACCGCGCGCCGTTCGGCAGATCGACCTGGGTGACGTCACCGGTGACCACGATCTTCGAGCCGAAGCCGAGCCGGGTCAGGAACATCTTCATCTGCTCGGCCGTGGTGTTCTGGGCCTCGTCCAAAATGATGAACGAGTCATTGAGGGTACGGCCACGCATATACGCCAGCGGCGCCACTTCGATGACACCGGCCGCCATCAGCTTCGGAATGGCCTCCGGATCCATCATGTCGTGCAGCGCGTCGTAGAGCGGGCGCAGGTACGGATCGATCTTCTCGTTCAGCGTGCCGGGCAGGAACCCGAGGCGCTCCCCCGCCTCTACCGCGGGACGGGTGAGGATGATCCGGTTGACCTGCTTGGACTGCAGCGCCTGGACCGCCTTGGCCATCGCGAGATAAGTCTTGCCGGTACCGGCCGGGCCGATGCCGAAGACGATGGTGTTGGCGTCGATCGCGTCGACGTAGCGCTTCTGGTTGAGCGTCTTCGGCCGAATGGTCTTGCCACGCCGGGACAGGATGTCCAGGCTGAGCACCTCCGCCGGGGACTCGCTGGAACCCTCGGTGAGCATCGACACGGTGTGGCGTACCGCCTCGGGGGTCACCACTCGGTTGCGGCTGGTGAGCGCGACCAGCTGCTCGATGACCCGCTCAGCGAGTGCCACGTCGGCCGCCTTACCGGTGAGGGTCACCGAATTGCCACGGACGTGGATATCGGCGTCGAGCAGTTTCTCCAGCTCACGCAGATTCTGGTCAGCCGAACCTAGAAACGGGAACACGGATTCGGGAGCGAGTTCGATACTCGAACGCACGGTGCGCGCTGCGGGGCCCGGACCGATGTCGCCGGTACCGATGCCGGCCGCGGGTGTAGTTGGATCGCCGATCTCGCCTTGTGTTGTCAAAAGTGGCTATAGCCTGCTTTCCGGTCTCGTCTCTGCCGTATTGAGAAAAGTTTAACGCGCTGCACCGACACGGCCCAGTGAATAAGCCGCAAACCGTGCACAGCGTGATCACGGGATTGCGCCGTGCCGCTGGGCCCAATCCTCGGTGAAATCACGAAAGCGTCGCACCGCGTCCGACGGTCTCGCGGCCGCCGACCAGACCAGCCCGACCGCGCGGGCGGCGCCGGCGTCCGCGAGCGGCACCGCGACCGGACCGGACAGCGGGCCCGCCGACGGCAGGTCCGCACCCGGCAGAATCGCCACGCCCAACCCCGCCGACACCAGCCCGGCCACGGTGACCAGAGCACTGGACTCGAAGGCGATCCTCGGCCGAATGTCCGCGGCCGCGCACAACTCGTCGAAGATGCGCCGCATACCGAAACCCTGATGCATCGTGATGAACTCCGCGTCGGCCAGTTCGGCGAGCCGAACCTGTCTGCGCCCAGCCAGCCGGTGATCCGGTGGTACTGCGAGCACCAGAGGCTGCCGCAGCACCGTGCGCCAGCCGACCCCTGCGACAGCAGGACGTGGCGAGACGATCCCGAGATCGGCATCCCCGTCGAGCACCCGCTTGGTCACCACCTCGGCGGCGCCCTGCCACAGCGTGACCGTGATCCGGCCGGACCCGCGCCGGAAGCCGCTGATCAGCTGTGGCACCAGCGAGCCACCGAACGAATGCTGAAACGACAACCGCAGCACACCTTCGGCCGGGTCGGCCAGATCGGCGACGGCCCGTTCGGCCGCATCCAACTCCGACTGCGCGCGGCGGGCGTGCTCGTAGTAGATCCGGCCGAACTCGTTGAGCGTGATGCGCTTTCCGCTCCGGTCGAACAGCTCGACACCGATCCTGCGTTCCAGCCGAGCCAGCATGCGCGAGAGCGTGGGCTGGGCGATGTGCAGTCGTTCGGCTGCCGCGCCGACGCGCTCCAGTTCGGCGAGTGTCGTGAACCACTCCAGATCCTCACCAAGCACAGTCCAACCTCTCTATATGCGCATGATGCATCAATTTTCCCATTATTATTCATTTCCTTTCCGAGCGGCTGTTGCTGATCCTGAACCGCAGGAGGCGCAATGACCACAACGCAGACCAGCACGGGGATCGAGCGGGATACCCGGCACGAGCGCGGGATCACCCTCGCGCTGTTCGCCGCGGGACTGACGACGTTCGCGTCCATGTACAGCGCCCAGGCGCTGCTGCCCACTTTTTCGGCCGCGTTCGGCGCCACACCGGCGCATGCCGCACTCGCGGTGTCGCTCACCACCGGATTTCTGGCGCTGGCGATCATTCCGGTGGGCGCACTGTCGTCCCGCATCGGGCGGACCAGGGTGATGATCGGCTCCGCGGTCGCGGCGGCCGCGATCGGCGTGCTGCTGACGCTGAGCCCGTCGTTCGACGTGTTGCTCACCGGTCGAGCGCTGCAGGGAATCGCGCTGGCCGGCGTGCCGGCGGTGGCGATGGCCTACCTCGCCGAGGAGATCGGCGGGGAGGGGCTGGGCGCCGCGATGGGCATCTACGTCGCCGGCACGACGCTCGGCGGGCTGGCCGGGCGGTTGATCCCGGCGTTCGCCTTGGAACTGACGTCGTGGCGGTGGGCCCAGGCGGCGGCTTCGCTCGCCGCCCTGGCGTGCACAGTCTGGTTCGTCCGCCGCCTACCGCCGTCCCGCCGCTTCGTGGCCAGGCCCGCTGGAATCCGCACAATGCTCGGCGACCTCGCGACACCACTACGCCACCGCGGGCTGCGCGCGTTATTCGGGTTGGGTTTCGTGCTGATGGGCGGGTTCGTCTCGGTCTACAACTATCTGGGCTACCGCCTGACCACGGCACCGTTCGAACTGCCGCAGACGCTGGTGGGACTGGTGTTCGTGCTGTATCTGGCCGGAACGGCAGCGTCGGCGGCGTCCGGTCGCCTCGCCGATCGGGTCGGCAGACAGCAAGTACTGGCGGCGTCGGTGGGGTTGATGGCGATCGGACTCGCGGTGACGATTCCCGACCACCTAGCCGCCGTCATTCTCGGTGTCTTGCTCTACACCGCAGGTTTTTTCGGCGCGCACACCGCGGCGAGCGCATGGGTCGGCGCGATCGCGAAGGGCAACCGGGGCGCCGCGTCGTCGCTCTACCTGTTCGCGTACTACCTGGGCAGCGCACTCATCGGCGGCGGCGCGGGCATCGCCTACGCCTGGGGCGGGTGGCTCGGATTGGTCCGTGGCATCGCGGTTCTTCTCGCGATCGCGGCGATGCTGTTGTGCGCAGTGACGATTCATTCGCGACGCGACGCGGTGGTTCCCGACTGATCGCGATCCGATCGAATCAGCGGTCGCCCCGGCCGAGCAGGGCACCCGCCAGCAGCGCACACCCGGTTGTCCAGCGCGAGGTCGTCACCAGCGCGGCGTGAGAGCGCCGAGCGCGCCGAGGGCCACCGCCGCGGCGGTGGACGTTCGCAGAACCGTCGGGCCGAGCAGGGTCACCTCCGCGCCCGCTTCGGCCAGGGCGGTCAATTCCGCAGCATCCAGCCCGCCCTCCGGGCCGACGATCACCATGATCTCCGAGGCCTCGGCGAACGGCAGTTCGGTGAAGCGGGCGTCGCCGGATTCGTGCAGCGCCGCGATGATGGCGCCGTCCGCCGCGGCCGTGCGGACCACGCCGAGCAGATCGTTGGTGCGGTGTAGGTCGGCGACGTCCGGGACATAGGCGCGCCGGGACTGACGCGCGGCCGACCGGGCCGCGGCGCGCCACTTGCCGACCGCCTTGGCCGCCTTGCCGTCCCAGTTCGCGACGCAGCGCGCCGCCTGCCAAGGAACGATGGCGTCGGCGCCCGCCTCGGTCATCAGTTCGACGGCCAACTCCGATCGGTCGGATTTCGGGATCGCCTGCACGACCGTCACCCGCGGAACCGGCGCGGCGGTCAGCACCCGGTTGCGCACCGCCAATTCGAGCCGGTCCCGCTGCGCGGCGACGACCTCCGATTCCGCGAGCACGCCGCGTCCGTCGGAGAGCGTGATCGGTTCGCCGACCCGGATCCGGCGAACGGTCGCGGCGTGCCTGCCCTCCTGACCGTCGAGCACCGCGATCGCGCCCGGTGCGGGCACCTCGTCGAGGTAGAAGACCGTCGCGGCCAACTAGCGCCCGCTGAACGACGCGCGCAGCCGGGCGAACAGGCCGCTGTTGTGCTCGGACTGCGCCGACATCACCTCGGCTTGTTCCCGCTCGCGCATGCCCTTGTATTTGCGCAGCGCTTCGGCCTGCTTGCTGTCCAACTTGGTGGGGATCACGATGTCCAGATGCGCGAGCAGATCGCCACGCGCGCCGGAGCGCAGACGCGGCATCCCGTGACCGCGCAGCACCGAGACCTCGCCCGGCTGGGTGCCCGGGGTGACGGTCAACTCGGTGGGACCGTCCAGGATGGTGTCGATCACGACCGTGGTGCCCAACGCGGCGTCGACCATCGGCACGCGGATGGTGCAGTGCAAGTCGTCACCATCGCGGACGAAGACATCATGCGGCTGCTCGACGATCTCGACGTACAGGTCGCCCGCGTGCCCGCCGCCCGGCCCCACCTCGCCCTGTGCGGCCAGCCGCACCCGCATGCCGTTCGCGACGCCCGCGGGAATCGGCGCGGCGATCTCACGGCGCGCACGCACCCGGCCGTCGCCACCACATTTGTGGCACGGATCCGGGATGGTCTCACCCGCACCGCGGCAGGTCGGGCACGGACGAGAGGTCAGCACCTGGCCGAGGAACGACCGCTGCACGGACTGCACCTCGCCTACGCCGCCACAGGTCTCACAGCGCACCGGCTTGGACTTGCCGTTGGTGCCCGCGCCCTGACAGATGTCGCACAGGATCGCCGTGTCCACGGTCAGGTGCTTGGTCACGCCGACCGCGCATTCGGCCAGGCTGAGCCGAGTGCGAATCAGCGAATCGGCGCCGGGTTGGACGCGCCCGCGGGCCTTGCGCTGCGCGCCCCCGCCCGTTCCGCTCATACCGCCGAAGAACGCCTCGAACACGTCGCCGAGGCCGCCGAAGCCCGCTCCGTTGAAGCCGCCACCGCCGCCACCGGATTCCAGCGGGTCGCCACCCAGGTCGACGATGCGCCGCTTCTCCGCGTCCGACAGCACCTCATAGGCGGTCGACACTTCCTTGAACTTGGCCTGCGCGGCTTCGTCCGGGTTGACGTCGGGGTGGAGCTCACGCGCCAGCTTGCGGTATGCCCGCTTGATCTCCTGGTCGGTCGCGTTCTTCGCGACGCCGAGCAGTCCGTAGTAGTCCCGTGCCACTTGAGTTCTCTAGTCCTTAGGCGTTCTCGACAGTGCCGCCGGTGCCCGCACCGCGTTCACCGCACGCTGACAACAGCATCAGTCTTGTCCACTCAACTTTATCCGGCCGAAAGAGCGAGCGTATCAGTGGCGTGTGTGACCGTGTCACGCTCAGCGCTCGGCGAGGACCTCGCCGATGTATCGGGCAACGGCCGCCACCGAGGCAATCGTTCCCGGATAGTCCATTCGGGTCGGGCCGAGCACGCCCATCCCGCCGAGCACCGCACCGGCCGCGCCATAGCCGGTGGACACCACCGAAGTGCCGCGCATTTGCTCGACCTGCGTCTCTTCCCCGATCCGCACCGTCACCGTCCCCGGATGCTGGGCCGCGGCCAGCAGCTTGAGCACGATCACCTGCTCCTCCAGCGCCTCCAGCACCGAGCGTAGTGAGCCGGGGAAACCGAAGTCGGCCGCGTTGCGCGTGAGATTGGCGGTGCCGCCGAGCACCAACCGTTCCTCGGGATGTTCCACCAACGTCTCGACCAGCACCGTGGAAACCCGGATCAACACATCGCGCAGTCGCTGCGGCGCGTGCTCGGGCAGTTCGGCGACCGCCGCCGAGGCCGAGGCCAAGCGCTTGCCGTCCATCGCGCCGCCGAGCATGCCGCGCAGCGCGGCCAGATCCTCGTCGTCGACCACCGCGCCGAGTTCCACCAACCGCTGGTCGACCCGGCCCGTATCGGTGATCACCACCAGCAGCAACCGCGCGGGGTTGAGCGCGACAACCTCGATGTGGCGAACCGTGGACGCCGACACCGTCGGGTACTGCACCACAGCAACCTGCCTGGTCAGCTGGGCCAGTAGCCGCACACCACGCCGCAGCACGTCATCGAGGTCGACGCCCGACTCGAGAAATTCCATGATCGCTCTGCGCTCTGCGGGCGAGAGCGGTTTCACCTCGGAGATCCGATCCACGAACTGGCGATAGCCCTTGTCGGTCGGGATCCGACCGGAACTGGTATGCGGCTGGGTGATGTAGCCCTCGGCCTCCAGCACCGCCATGTCGTTGCGCACCGTCGCGCTGGAAACTCCCAGGTTGTGTCGGTCGACCAGCGACTTCGACCCGATCGGCTCCTTGGTCGCGACATAGTCCGCGACGATCGCGCGTAGGACCTCGAAGCGCCGATCCTCGGTGCTCGACATCGGCCCCACCTCCTCCGCTCTCGTCTTCCCTCGCGCCGCGCCCAGGCGTCGACGCCCCCGTACTATCACACAAATTCTGGCGAATTCCGGTTTCGTCTCTTTATCCAGTCTAATGGCCTCAGGGACATTCACCGTCTGTGCGGACGTGACCCACGCTGCCGGGAGCGAGCCCGAGACGCCGCGCGCCCCGAGCGATCTCGGCTACTTCGCACGCCCGATCGTTCCGACAGCGTGTGGCTCTCGGCGTGAACTGGTGAGTTCCAGCGCGGGCAGCGACGTGCCAACGCACGGAAATCGACCCTCAACCCACGTGTGGAAGCACCTCTGCGGCAATCCGCTCCATTTGGGCAGCCGAGTCGAACAGCGGGTTGATCAGGATCATTTCGGCTCCTGCCGCCGCTACCTCCCGCAGTCCCTGGATGCAGGCGGCGGGTGGGCCGCAGACAGCCACGGGGAGAAGACTCTTACCGTACGCACCGTATTGGCTGATCAACACTTCGGACATGCGTGAACGGGCGCGGTCGGCATCGTCGTCGACGGCGATGTAGACGCGTTTGACGATGCGGAAGTCCATTGTCTCCCGGCCGGCGTCGGCTAGTGCGGTGCGAACGATCCGGACCTGTTCGGCGAACTCCGCCGTGGTGGTCGACCCCGCCCCGAAGAACCCGTGGCCGTGGCGCACGGCGCGGCGCAGGGCGGCGGGACGACGGCCGCCGAACCAGAGCGGCGGGTGCGGCTTCTGGAATGGCTTGGGTTCCATAGCGGCGCCGCTCAGCTGCCAGAACTGGCCATCGATGTCGACCGTGGGCTGCGTCCACAGCGCCTTCATGACCTGCAGACCCTCGGTGAAGCGGGCCACGAGGTTGTCATCGGGGTCGACGTCGAACGCGGTGAACATCCGGTTGCGTCCGCCGATGCCCACGCCGACCTCGAGTCGCCCACGACTGAGCTGGTCCAACGTGGCGATCCGTTTCGCCAGGTGCACCGGGTTGTGCAGGGGCGTGACGAAGACGGCGCACCCGAGCCGCAACCGCTGATTGCAGGCCGCCGCGAACGCCAACGTCTCGAGTGGGCTCAGATTGGGGGACGATCCGAGGAGTTGCTCGGTCATCCACGCGCTCTCGAAGCCGAGCTCCTCAGCACGGTCCAGATAGCCGCGCAGCTCGGTCGGCTGGAACATCCCGTCGGCGACGAGCTGCGGAACCGAGATGCCATAGTGCATGAAGCCGACCCTATCCCCCCTGACGACAACCGGACCTCACCCCCCCGGCCCGACATGACCGTGGCACAGGTCGAAAATCCCTTGTCATGTCCCGCTCGGGCCGAGGTGATCAGCGGGGAACAGCGGATTCGACGACGGCGGCCACGTCGTCGGGGTGGGAGACCAACGAGGCGTGCGAGGAGTTGATCTCGGCGGTCCGCGCACCCATGCGCTCGGCCATGAAGCGTTGGGACGCGGGCGGGATCACCCGGTCCGCCCCTGAAACCAGGTACCAGCTGGGGGTGCTGGACCATGAGGTTGCTCCGGAAGGTTCGATATTGGCCGCCAGCGCGACGGAACGCTGGTGGGCGATCATCCGCGCGGCGGTCGCGGAGTCGACGTCCTGAGCGAAGACGGCATTGAAGCGGTCGGGCGCGATGTAGCCGTCGATGTTCTTGCCCGCGAGGCCCTGGGCGTCGTCGACGATCGCCACCTGCAGCGTGGGCGGCAGCAGCTGACTTCCCGGAAACCGGATCGGATCGAGGGCCGACTGGGCTATCTCGCCCTGCACCGGCGCGAAAGCCGCCACGTAGACGAGGGATTCGACCTTCGGATCGTGCACGTTGCTGATCACGAAACCGCCGTAGGAGTGGCCGGCGAGCACCACGGGTCCGGTGAGGGTGTCCAGCGTGCGCTGGATGGCGGCGGCGTCGTTGGCCGGGCCACGCAGCGGGTTGTCCGGCGTCACCACGTGATAGCCGCGGTGACGCAGCAGATCGGCGACACCGTCCCAGCTGGTGGCGTCGGCGAAGGCGCCGTGTACCAGCACGATGGTGGGCAGCGCCTGAGCGTGCGCGGGCGCGCCCGACACGGCGGTGACAGCCAGTGCGAGCGCGGCCACAACGCCGCGCACGGTATGTCTGCGCTTCACGAAGTTTCCACCCTTTACTCAGTTCTTCACGAAGTCGAGCAGGTCGGCGTTGAATTCCTGTTCGTAGGCGCCACACAGGCCGTGTGGCGCGCCCGGATACACCTTGAGCTGACCTTGCGGGAGCAGCGACACGGTCTTGGGGGCAGAGTCGATGAACGGGACGATCTGGTCGTCGTCCCCGTGCCCGACCAGGATCGGGATGTCGATGATCGGTAGTTCCGCGGTGAAATCGGTCTCGGAGAACGCTCTGATGCACTCGAGGGCGCCGTTGAGGCCGACCTGCATGCACATCAGCCAGAACTGATCTCGAAGGCACTGCGAAACAGTCGATCCCGCGCGATCGGCGCCGTAGAAGGCAGTGGTGAGATCTTTGTAGAACTGCGATCGGTCGGCGGCCAGGGCGGCCCGAAGACCGTCGAAGACCTCGATCGGAAGACCCTCCGGATTGGCCTCGGTCTGCAGCATCAGCGGCGGAACCGCCGCGAGCAGAACGGCTTTCTTCACCCGGGAGGTGCCGTGCCTGGATAGATATCTGGCGACTTCGCCGCCACCGGTCGAGTGCCCGACCAGCACGGCGTCGGTGATTTCCAGTTCGTTGAGCACAGCGGCGAGATCGTCCGCATAGTGGTCCATATCGTGCCCGTCCCAGACCTGGCTCGACCGGCCGTGGCCACGCCGATCATGCGCGATGGCCCGATAGCCGTTGCTCGCCATCAGGTACATCTGGGTGTCCCACACATCGCTGGTCAGCGGCCACCCGTGGCTGAAAACCACCGGACGCCCCGAACCCCAGTCCTTGTAGTAGATCTCCACGTCATCGGTAGTCGTAATTGTTGGCATGACGTGCTCCTTTGGTCTGGAACTGACGAATGGACTACGTCTCGCCGGGGCCCGCTGGGAGGTTTCCGGCGAGGAATTCCAACGCGGTATCGCCGAGTTCACGCCAACCGTGGTCGGCGCTCATGCAGTGCCCGCGGTCGGCGAGCACCACGAGTTCGGTCACCGCCGGATTGCGGCGCTGGATTCGATACGCCGACCGCACAGTGGCCTCGGGAACGGTGCGATCGAGGCCGCCGGCGAACATCAGCAGCGGGCCGCGCTCGCTGCGGGTGTCGACGGCCGCCTCGCTCCGTGGCATAGCATTGGCCAGACCCGCCTGGAACAGCGGCAGTCCCGGCGCGGGGATGGCATGGTCGGCGAACAGCCGGTCGGATTCCACCCGGGATATCCCGTTGGCGCAGGCACGGTGATAACTCTCGGCCGTGTGTGACCACGTCTTGGTACGCAGCCACGGCCGACCCACCACGGGTAATACGGTCCGCAGCTGCACCGGGGCGAGTGTCAGCACCCCTTTGAACTGCGCGGGCGCGATAGCAACGCACGCGCTGGCGAACCCGCTACCGAGCAGTTTTTGTGCGATCAGACCGCCGATGGAGTGCCCGATGACGACCGGCGGCATCGGCAACTCGGAGATGAACTCCGCATAGTGATCGGTGACCTCGGCGATGCCACGGTTGTTGAGCGATTCGGAATTGTTCCGCGTCGCCTCCGGCGTCTCGCCGTCGCCGGGCCACCCCGGCGCCGACACGTGATAGCCCTCGGCGTCGAATAGTTCGAGCCAAGGCGCCCAGCTGCTGCTGTGCATCCCCAAGCCGTGGATGAATACGGCCGGACGTGATCGTGCTCGCGACACTTGGCCTCCTCGAGCGAACGGGATTCAACGCCACGTGGATCACCGTTCGCCAGCGTAGGACGGGCAGTGGCCGGAAAAAGGACTGTCCGTGCACGATCGTCGGCTGAGAATGCACGTCCCGACACCCGCCGGACGTGCGACGATTGTCGAATCTGTCTCAATTGCGACGGAGGCTGCCATGACGGTCGTGTTCGATTCGGACACCATCGCGCCACACGAGCGAGTGGGCGCGGTGGCTGCCGCGATACAGCAGGCGTCGGTCCCCTCCCACGTCGTCCTCGACCCGCCCGAGGACCAAGTGCATGCCACGTTCGATGTATGGCAGTTCGGCGAGGCGAGCGTCTTCCGTGCGCGGACCTCGGGGATCCAGCTGATTCGCACACCGAAGCAGGTGCGCTGCTCGCCCGCTCCGGTCCTGGCCGTCGCCGTGCAGCAGGCGGGTAATGGCAGATACGAGCAGGGCAGCGTGCAGCGTGTGATCCAGCCGGGCGACCTGCACGTCATGGACCTGAACGCACCCTACGATTTCAGCTGGCGCGGTGAGGGCACGTCCACCTGCCTGCACGTGCCGCTCGATCAGCTCGGCCTCTCGGCTGAGCTGATTCGTCAAGCCGCGACCCGAGTGCAGGACAGCCCGCACTATCGGCTGGTCGCCAACCACATCGTGCAGCTCACCACCGACGCCGACGCGCTCAGCACCGATCCGGCGGCCGCGCTGTCGGGCTGTGCCAGTATCGAATTGATCCGTGGGCTGTTGTTGTCGGCGGGCAGCGACGACGGCAGCAGCGCCGTCGTCCCTTCGGACATCGTGCTGTCCCGCATCCGCGCCTACGTTCGACGCAACCTGGCCGATCCCGACCTCGGCGCGGAACAGATCGCCAGGGCACACAACATGTCGGTTCGGCAGCTGTACAAGATCTGCGCGAACGCGGACTACAGCCTGGAACAGTGGATCATCAGTCAGCGGCTCGAACAGGTGCGCGACGACCTGACCAAACCGGACAACAAGGACCGTACGATCTCGATGATCGCACGGCGCTGGGGTTTTCGCGATCCGTCACATTTCGCCAGGCGCTTTCGCGCCGCCTACGGACTACCGCCGCGCGAATGGCGCACGATCGCGACAGCCGAGGGCGAACCGCAACGCGGCCTAGCCGCGACCGAGCTTCGCCTGTTTACCCGCGAGGGCATCGAGGCCGAGCATCGCCAATAACGACTGGCAGTCGTCGGCGTTCTGCGAATAACTGGCGACAGTGCGGGCGGCGACGGCGCTCTGGCGCGCGTTTTCCGCTTTTTCCGCTGCCCGCGCCTCGGCGAACTCGCCCTGTTCATGGATAAGAGTGATGTGTCGTGCCGACGCCATTGTTCTCCTTGGGGTTGCTGGCAGCCTACGCGGCACACCACCACCGCGATACCGGAACCGAAGGGGCATTTCGTCAAAATTTCACAATCTGCAGCGAACCGGGCGTGCCCGCGGCGGTGTGCATGGTCGACCGGCGGGGTGCGTGCGACTCGGTGTCGACATCGCCGAGCCGAGTACCGGATCTTCGGTCCCGCGCCGCGGAATAGTCAGCCCAGCAGGTCGCGGACCACGCCGTCGGCGAGCAGACGACCGCGGTCGGTGAGTACGAGCCGATCACCCGATCGGTACGCGAGACCATCGGCCACGACCCGTTCCGCCGCTGCCGTTCCGGATTCATCGAGGTCCGCCCATGGCAAGCCGGTGCGCAACCGAACGGCGAGCATGACGCGCTCCAGATATCGTTCGTCGGCGCCGAGCGCCTCCCAGTCCGCGGCGGGCAACCCGCCCTGGGCGACCCGATCCGCGTAGCGCGCAGGGTGTTTCACATTCCACCAGCGCACTCCGCCGACGTGACTGTGCGCTCCGGGCCCCGCGCCGAGCCAATCGCCGCCGTCCCAATAGCCGAGGTTGTGGCGGCAGACCGAGTCGGCACCCGCCGCCCAGTTCGATACCTCGTACCAGCCGAACCCCGCCGCGCGGAGCCGGGCATCAATGCGTTCATAGCGTGCGGCGAGGACATCATCATCCGGTGCGGGCAGTTCCCCGCGACGTACCCGGCGGGCCAACGCGGTGCCGTCCTCCACGATCAGCGAATAGGCCGAGACATGATCGACGTCCGCGCCGAGCACCGCGTCCAGGCTGGCGTCGAGATCGGCATCGGTCTCGCCCGGCGTCCCGTAGATCAAGTCCAGATTCACATGTGTGAACCCGGCGGCGCGGGCCTCGCGCGCGGCGCTTACCGCACGGCCGGGGGTGTGCGTGCGGTCGAGCACCTTCAGCACGTGTGCCGCGGCGGACTGCATGCCCAGCGACACCCGGGTGAACCCGGCCTGTCGGAGGCGCTCGAAGAATTCCGGCGAGGTGGATTCCGGATTGGACTCCGTGGTCACCTCGGCGTCGGCCGCGAGGGTGAATTCGCCGCGAACCGCGTCGAGCACCGCGGCGAGCCCGGCGCCGCCCAGCAGCGACGGCGTGCCACCGCCGACGAAGATCGTGGCCACCTCCGGGGTCGCGGTCGGTAATGCGGCGAACTGCCGCGCGGCCGTCGCCAGCTCCCCGCGCAATGCCTCCAGCCAGGACCGCGGCGACGCCGACGTACCCAACTCCCCGGCGGTATAGGTGTTGAAGTCGCAGTATCCGCACCGCGTCGCGCAGAACGGAACGTGCACGTAGATCCCGAACGGGCCGCTCCCGAAATCACCGAGCACCGGCGCCGGCGCGTCGGCGCCGCGCGGGACGGCAGCAACTGAACTCACCCGTCCAGTGTGGACCGTCGTTCGACGCTCCTCGTCGCCGGGCGGGCGGCGGTCGCCTCGAGCGCGATCCCGCGGACGCATCACGAGCAGCATCGAGCGTGCCCTGCTATGACTGCCGTCACAAACCAGGTCGCCGGTCCAGGGAATTTCCCTCGAATTCACGGAAAATATGACCACGGGATCGGATGGTCACCGCTGACGTGGCACAATGGCCTCCATGCGCGCATTCGGAGTACGACTTGTGGCACGCCGCCACGTCGATTATCAGCGCGTCTGTAGCGCGTGCTGTCTGCCCGGTTCCCCCCGGTAGCTCAGCGGCACCCGCAGTCCGGATCCCCTGGCGATCCCCGACACCCCCGACACCTCGGACTTCATCGGCCGCTGACACCACAGGCATGAGCCAGCCCCTCACGCCCTCAGCACGGATGTACCACCCACCCCCGCAGGAGCGACCCCATGACGTCGAGCGCCGACGCCGGTCCGAAAGATCAACCCGAGCCCGAATCCCGGCCGGGTCACACCACACACGCCCAACGCCCCCTCTCCGAACGCCGCGTCCGCCCGGACCGCCCGCGCCCCGAGGCATCCACCGGACCGCGCGCCCGCACCGGCAAGCCCGTGCGGCGCAAGGCCGAAGGCCAGTGGGCGCTGGGTTACCGCGAGCCGCTGAACCCGAACGAGCAGTCCAAAAAAGACGACAACCCGCTCAATGTCCGAGCCCGGATCGAGAACATCTACGCCAAGACCGGCTTCGACAGCATCGACAAGGGTGATCTGCGCGGCCGATTCCGCTGGTGGGGTCTGTACACCCAGCGCGAGCAGGGCTACGACGGCAGCTGGACCGGCGACGAGAACATCGACATTCTCGAGGCCGAATACTTCATGATGCGCATCCGCTGCGACGCGGGCGCGCTGAACGTCGCGCAATTGCGCACGCTCGGCCAGATCTCCACCGAGTTCGCCCGCGACACCGCCGATCTCTCCGACCGCGAGAATGTCCAGTACCACTGGATCGAGGTGGAGAACGTCCCTGAGATCTGGAAGCGGATCGAGGCCGTCGGGTTGAAGACCACCGAGGCGTGCGGCGACTGCCCCCGCGTGGTGCTGGGTTCTCCACTGGCCGGAGAGTCGCTGAACGAGATCATCGACCCGACGCCCGCGATCGACGAGATCGTGCGCCGCTACATCGGCAAGAAGGAGTACTCCAACCTGCCGCGCAAGTTCAAGACCGCCATCTCCGGTCAGCAGGATGTAGTGCACGAGATCAATGACGTCGCGTTCGTCGGTGTGGTCCACCCCGAGCACGGTCCCGGTCTGGACCTGTGGGTCGGCGGCGGCCTGTCGACCAACCCGATGCTCGCGCAGCGGGTCGGCGTGTGGGTGCCGCTGGACGAGGTCCCGGACGTCTGGGAGGCCGTCGTCTCGCTTTTCCGCGACTACGGCTATCGCCGCCTTCGCACCAAGGCCCGGCTGAAATTCCTGGTCAAGGACTGGGGCATCGAGAAGTTCCGGCAGGTGCTCGAGGACGAGTTCCTGAAGCGCAAGTTGATCGACGGTCCGGCGCCGGAACAACCGACCGCACCGATCGACCACGTCGGCGTTCAGAAACTGCGCAATGGGCGCAACGCCGTTGGCTTCTCCCCCATCGCGGGCCGGGTGTCGGGCACCGTGCTGACCAAAGTCGCCGACGCGGTGGAGCGGATCGGTTCCGACCGCATCCGGTTCACCCCATACCAGAAGCTGATCGTGCTCGACGTCGCCGACGACAAGGTCGACGCGCTCATCGACGAGCTGGCGCCCCTCGGATTGCAGGCCCGTCCCTCGCTGTGGCGGCGCAACCTGATGGCTTGCTCCGGCATCGAGTTCTGCAAACTCTCCTTCGCCGAGACCCGCAAGCGGTCTCAGGTGCTCGTGCCGGAACTGGAAGAGCGGCTCGCGGATATCAACGCACAGTTGGACGTGCCGATCACCATCAACATCAACGGCTGCCCGAATTCGTGCGCCAGGTCGCAGATCGCGGACATCGGATTCAAGGGTCAGCTGGTCGATGACGGCACCGGGAATCACGTGGAGGGCTTCCAGGTTCACCTTGGTGGCAGCCTCGGCTTCGACAGCGCCTTCGGCCGCAAGCTCCGCCAGCACAAGGTGACCAGCACCGAGCTCGGTGACTACATCGAGCGGGTGGTGCGCAACTTCATCAAACACCGCGAAGCGGGTGAACGGTTCGCGCAGTGGACGGTTCGCGCCGACGAGGCCGACCTGCGCTGAGCGGCGATCGGGCAGAGCTGGGACAGGCATCGGCTCGGTGACGGGAGATCAATTGTGACATCGAAACTCGGGGACAGACTGGCCGCGGGCGAGCTGCGGGCCCTCGCCGAACAGGGCGCGGCCGAGCTCGGACCGGACGCTTCGGCGGTCGAACTGCTGCAGTGGACCGAGCAGACCTTCGGCTCCGGCTACATCGTCGCCTCGAACATGCAGGACGGCGTGCTGGTGCACCTTGCCGCCCAGGTCCGCGCCGGGGTGGACGTCCTGTTCCTGGATACCGGCTATCACTTCGCGGAGACCATCGGCACCCGGGACGCGGTGGCGGTCGTGTACGGGGTGAACGTGATCGACGTGCGCCCCGAGCACTCTGTCGTCGCCCAGGACCAACTGCTCGGCAAGGACCTGTTCGCGCGCGACCCCACCGAGTGCTGCCGGTTGCGCAAGGTTGTGCCGTTGCAGAACTCGCTCGTCGGCTACAACGCCTGGGTCACCGGTATCCGCCGGGTGGAGGCGCCCACCCGCGCGAACGCCCCGCTCATCTCCTTCGACGAGGCATTCGGACTGGTGAAGATCAACCCGATCGCACCGTGGTCGGACGACGAGATGCGGGCCTACATCGAAGAGCACGGCATCCTCGTCAATCCCCTGGTCGAGGAGGGGTACCCGTCCATCGGCTGCGCACCGTGCACACGCAAGCCGGAGCCGGGATCCGATCCGCGAAGCGGCCGTTGGGCCGGCCTCGCCAAGACCGAATGCGGGTTGCACACCGCATGACCCGGAGCAGGCAGCGTGCGTAACCACGTAGGGCCCTCGGGCACGCCAGAGAGAGATACAGCATGACCGAAACCATCCGAAGCGAACGCTCCCTCGGGATCAGCGATTTCGACACGCTCGCGGCGCTGGAGTCCGAATCGATCCACATCTTCCGTGAGGTGGCGGGCGAATTCGAGCGGCCGGTGATCCTGTTCTCCGGTGGTAAGGACTCCACCGTGCTGCTGCACTTGGCGCTGAAGGCATTCTGGCCGGCGCCGCTGCCGTTCGCGCTGCTGCATGTCGACACCGGACACAACTTGCCCGAGGTGTTGGAGTTCCGGGACACCGTGGTCGAACGCTACGGCCTGCGTCTGCACGTGGCCCGCGTGGAGGACTATCTGACCGACGGACGGCTCACCGAGCGCGCCGACGGCATTCGCAACCCGCTGCAGACCGTCCCGCTGCTCGACGCGATCAGCGAACACCGCTTCGACGCCGTGTTCGGCGGCGGCCGCCGCGACGAGGAGCGCTCCCGCGCCAAGGAGCGAATCTTCTCGCTGCGCAACGCGTTCGGACAGTGGGACCCGAAGCGGCAGCGTCCCGAGTTGTGGAACCTGTACAACGGCCGGCACGCGCCGGGCGAGCACGTGCGCGTGTTCCCGCTGAGCAACTGGACCGAACTCGATATCTGGCGCTATATCGCGCGCGAGGACATCGACCTGGCGAGCATCTACTACGCGCACCAGCGTCCGGTGTATCAGCGCGACGGCATGTGGATGACACCTGGCGTCTGGGGCGGCCCACGCGATGGCGAGGTGCTCGAGACCCGGTCGGTGCGCTATCGCACCGTCGGCGACGGATCGTCCACCGGCGCCATTCTTTCCGACGCGGCCGACAACGAAGCGATTCTCGCCGAGGTCGCCGCGTCCCGCCTGACCGAACGTGGTGCGACCCGCGGCGACGACCGCGTCTCCGAAGCCGCGATGGAAGATCGCAAGCGAGAGGGTTATTTCTGACATGTCCGACCTATTGAGGCTGGCCACCGCCGGTTCTGTCGACGACGGCAAGTCCACTCTGGTCGGACGTCTGCTCTACGACACGAAATCCGTCCTGGCCGATCAGATCGACGCCGTCACCCGCGCGTCGGTGGACAAAGGCCTTGCCACACCCGATCTCTCACTGCTCGTGGACGGCTTGCGCGCGGAGCGTGAGCAGGGCATCACCATCGATGTCGCCTACCGCTACTTCGCCACGCCGCGACGCTCTTTCGTGCTCGCCGACACCCCCGGGCACGTGCAGTACACCCGCAACACCGTGTCCGGAGCGTCCACCGCGCAGCTGGTGATCCTGCTCGTCGACGCGCGCAAGGGCGTCATCGAGCAGACCCGCCGTCATGCGGCGGTGCTGGCACTGCTCGGTGTGCCGAAACTGGTGCTCGCGGTGAACAAGATCGACCTGGTGGACGACCCCGCGACGGTGTTCGCCGACGTCTGCACGGAGTTCACCGAACTCACCAGCACGCTGGGCTGGTCGAGCGAGGACGTCCTGGAGA
Source organism: Nocardia sp. NPDC049190 (assembly GCF_040648115.1). Classification (NCBI taxonomy): domain Bacteria; kingdom Bacillati; phylum Actinomycetota; class Actinomycetes; order Mycobacteriales; family Nocardiaceae; genus Nocardia; species Nocardia sp. NPDC049190. The sequence goes on along the minus strand of NZ_JBEZDE010000009.1, from coordinate 175,635 downwards.
TCCCGGTCTCGGCACTGCACGGTGACAACATCGCGACACGCTCGGACAACACCCCGTACTATCGCGGCCCGTCACTGATCGAGCATATGGAGTCGGTGCCGGTCGACGCGGACAGCACAGGTGATCACTCGCTGGGGCTACGGTTCCCGGTGCAGTATGTGATCCGACCACGCACGGCCGAATACCCCGACTACCGTGGCTACGCCGGGCAGATTGCGGCGGGCACGGTTGCGCCGGGCGACGAGGTCGTGGTGCTGCCCTCCGGCATCCGCACCACCGTCGAGCGGATCGATACGCCGGACGGCGAACTGGCGGTGGCGCAGACGGGCCGCAGTGTCACGCTGATCTTGGCCGACGAGGTCGACATCTCGCGCGGCGACGTCATCGCCGCGGTGTCCGACGCCCCGGAGCCCCTCGACACATTCGATGCCACGGTCTGCTGGTTGGGCGACAAACCGCTGCGTCCCGGCGCGCGTCTGCTGCTCAAGCACGGCACCCGGACCACCCAGGCGATCGTCGGCACGCTACTCGAGCGCTTCGACGAGCAACGCCTGTGTGCCGACACGAGTCCGGAGTCGTTGACGCTCAACGATATCGGGCGCATCTCGGTCCGGGTCGCCGAGCCGGTCGCCGCTGACGACTACCGGGTGAACCGGCACACCGGCAGCTTCCTGCTGATCGATCCAGCCGGTGGCAATACGCTGGCCGCCGGGTTGGTCGGCGATGTGCTGTCCGCGGTCGAGGTCGGCGCCGGAGCCTGAGATGACCGGCACGCAAGCCCCGTCGTGCGCCGCGCCGCTCGTGCGCGGGGCGAATACTGCGGCGGCCCGGTCCGCGACCGGACGAGCTGGCTCTGCGACCACCCGGTTCGGCTACCGACCGGCCGTCGACGGCAGGACCACCGTCCGGCCTCCCGCGCTGATCGCGGTGGCCCACGGCAGTCGTGATGCACGGTCGGCTGCGACCGTGTCGGCGGTCGTCGCCGCCGTCGCGGCCGCACGCCCGGACCTCGATGTCCGGTTGGCCTTCCTCGACCTCAACGCGCCTTCGGTCGAACAGGTCGTGGATGCCGTCGCGGCGCAGGGGCATACCGACGCGGTGGTGTCGCCGCTGTTGCTCGGCAGCGCCTTCCACGCCAGGGTCGACCTGCCCGGCCTGCTCGGCACTGCCCGCGCCCGCCACCCACGGCTGCGGCTGGTCCAAGCCGACGTTCTCGGCGCCGATCCCCGGCTCGTCGCCGCGCTGCGGGATCGAGCGCTGACCGCCTGCGGGACCGGGGAGGCCGTGCACCCGTCGGCGAATTGTCGTCTCGGCATCGCGGTCGCGGCGGTCGGGTCGTCGTCGCCCACCGCCAACGCACGCACCGCCGTGGTGGCCGGTCGACTCGCCACGCTCACCGGCTGGCGCACGGAACTCTGCTTCGCCACCACCGGACCGTCTGTGACCGAGGCGATGTCGCGACTGCAGGCCCACGGCGCGGATCGCGTACTGGTCGCACCGTGGTTTCTGGCCCCGGGGCTGCTGACCGATCGCCTGGTGCGTGCAGCGCCGCAGGCCATCCACGCCGACGTCCTCGGTCCGCATCCGGCGCTCACCGACGTCATCCTGGATCGCTATCACGCGGCGATCGCCGAGCCGCCGGCGCTTTCGGCCTGACCGGCAGCCGGCGCCGTCTTGCGCGGCCGAGACCGGCTCTTCCTTCGTCCGCTTGGTCGACGGCGCACCGCCAACCTGGTAAATCGCCACCACAATCCCTGATCACGACGGGAGGGCGCCGACCGGACTCGCGTGCGGGCGGCGAGCCGTACTGCCGCCCGGATGCCTTGATCCGACGGTGCCTCGGTGGCGGCCGCTGCCGAGCGCGCAGGCGCGGTCGGTGACGCGCGGGGTAGCCGATTAGTTGCAGTGCGGACGGCATCATATGATCTACCGCACACTCCGCCGTTGTGTGTGTGAACGGCATCCGGCTTGGTCAGGCTTGGAAGGACACCGCATGATCATCCGTGCCCGAGCAGTAGACGGCGCCTCGGACGCCGATGGCGTCAGCGACTCAGCAAACAATCAGGACATGCTATTCACTCCCGCAGCGAATGCGGACGAGCAGAACCGCCCGCGCGGCGAGGACCGCACCAGCGTGCAATCGCCCGCCGACGGGTCGAGCGACCTGGACTCGACCCGGATCATGCCGCCGCTCGACCGGATCGACGCGCTCGGCCACACCGCCATCCTGCCGCCGCTCGAGCTGTTCGAAGAAGACATCCCGGCGGCACCGGAGCAGTTCCCGGTGCACGACGCCCCGCCGATTCCCCGCCGTCGCCCGTGGACGACATGGATCGTGACCGGCGCCGCAACCGCGGTGGCCGCCGCGCTCGTGCTGGTCGCCGGACTCGGTCTGATCGATCGGGACGCAGACGGCGCCACGGCATCGGCGACCGAGCAGGTGCGGCGCGCCACCGATTCCGTTACTCGCAACGGCACGGTGCACGCCGACGGCGCCACGGCCACAGCGGTGCTGTCGCACAGTGTGGGCAAGGTGGTCGTGTCAGCCGTCAATCTGCCCGCATTGGACGATGTCCACGCCTACCAGCTGTGGATGATTCCGGTCGGTGGCGCACCGCGGTCGGCCGGAATTTTGCACACCACAGGTGAATACCTCGAGCTGGCGGCCGACCTGCCCGACGACACCGCACTGATCGCGATCACCACCGAGCCGAGCGACGGGTCGCCGCGGCCGACCACGCCGGAGGTGGTCCGGATCGACCTGGCGTGAGTCGATTCGGCGGCGTACGCGCGATAGCGCCCACCGGCGGTGCCCGGCACGGCCGACACCGTTCCGCGGGGGCGTGCGACGGTCGAAATCGCGTGATTCCGATGCGGGATCGGCGTCGAGGCAACGCTGCAATCTGCAGCGTTGCCTCGCAACGAAGGCATCAGGGTCGGAACCAACGCTCCAGAACGGTGGCGACGCCGTCCTCGAGGACATGGTCGGTGACCTCGTCGGCGAGGCAGCGCACCTCCTCGGGCGCGTTCGCCATCGCCACCGAATGCGCTGCCCAGCGGAACATCTCGCGGTCGTTGTAGCCGTCGCCGATGGCCAAGGTCGCCGCGTGCGGGATGCCGAGGACGCCGCGCACTTGCTCCAGCGCCCAGCCCTTGGACACGCCCTGCCGGGAGACGGTCAGCCACGGGCCGAACTCGCCGTGTACCCAGCTCGCTCCGGGCACCCGCAGGGTGCGCAGCGCGCGCAGCATCTCCGGCAGCGAACCCTCTGGCCACCAGCCGTTCAGGCGTGGAGTGGGTTCGCTGCTCAATGCCTGGTGGTCGACGAGCAAGTAATCCCCGATCGAGAATTCGCCTGGGCTTATTCCGGTGGCCCACGTTCCGATCCCGACCTTCTCCACGGCGAAGATCATCTCCGGGAACAGCGCGCGCAGCGCGGTGACCGCCGGGGCCGGGTCGAAGGCCTGCACGGCGACCGGCTCGCCCTTGGCCACGTCGATGTGCACGGCGCCGTTCGAGCACAACGCGTGCCCATCGTTCAGTCCGAGTTCGGTGAGGACCGGACGCGTCGTCAGCAGGGTGCGCCCGGTGGTCACCACCACATGCGCGCCTGCCCCGACGGCCGCGCGCACAGCGGCGAGCACCCGCGCGCTGACCGGTCTCCCGGTGTCCAGCAACGTCCCGTCCACATCCAGCGCGATCAGCTGGGGTCCCCCGGATACCACCAGCCCATTGTGCCGGCGAAGCGTCGAGCTCGTCAGCCGATCACCCGCTCCGAGACCGGCACTCGCGCCAGGATCGGGTACCGCTTCGGTCACAGCTAGCGACCTCGGCCTCCGCCCATGCCGCCTCCGCCCATGCCACCGAAAGCCGAACCGCCGGAGGTCGACCCACCACCCGGGCTGGAACGGCCCACCGAGCCACCAGAAGGCGAAGCGCCCGAAGAGTTTCCCGCCGAGGCCCCGCCACTGGAAGGAGGCCCGCCATGACTACCACCCGATCGGGAACCACCCGGCGAAGAACCGCCAGTCGTGGCGCCTCCCGTCGCGCCGGCACGCGACGGCCGTCCGGTCGAGCCGCCCGACGACACACCACCGGAACCACCGCCGGATCGGGAACCACCCGGCGAGGACCCGCCGGTCGAGGCTCCCTCGGTAGAACCGGCCGACGACGGCCCTCCCGTCGAACCACCCGCCGACCCAACGGAAGACGACGAATCCCCGGTGGAGGAAGTTCCATGCGTTGTCCCGCTGGTGGACCCATCGTTCCACGATGGCGTTCCACCATTCGATGCATCCGCAGGATTACCCCCGGCCGACGCACCCTCGGATGAAGTGTCGCCGGACGAGCCGCCCTCACTGTCGGAAGGCACTCCGGATCCCGGGGTGTCGGCACCGGCTCCAGTGGACGGAGCGTCGGTCGAATGCCCCGGCGCGGTCGCGCCGGAAGCGGGGGGAGTAGCTGGATTCGGGATCGCCGGCGGCCAACCCGTCTGGGGTGCAGGCACGGTGGTGCCGGGCGGGGCGGGTGACCCTGCAGGCGGTCCAGCGGGCGTATCAGCACCTGACGCGGGAGGCTGATCAGGCACGTGCGGCTGAGTAGGCACGTGCGGCCAACCGTGGCCGCTGGGCGGGCGATGACGATCGAAGACGAACGGCAGCGGATTCACGAATACGGCCGGGTTGGTATACCTCCCGTCGCGAGGACCCACCGAGCTACAGCAGTTTCGAGGTTCCCGATGCGAGCCGAACCGCGAGTCGGAGACCGACGGGCCGTATGTCGCGCCGCGCGGAGCAGGCGGGATGAGGCGGCTGTACAGCGAAGCCCGCGGCGACAGAAACGAGGGCATCACGTACCCCGCATGCCATCGTGCGGCGGCGGTCACCCGCGACCATGCCTCGGCGACCTGCTCGCCGCGCGCGTCGAACAGCAGGGCCTCGGTCGGGGCGGAAATATCCGGGAAGCGCTTGGACAACGGCGACAGTCCGGGAACGGTAGGTCCGCCGAAGACGGTCACCGCCGACATCGCGACCGCGGAAACCACGGCGGCACTGGAGATCACCGCCGCGCGCGGTACCGCCGTCCGGCCGCCGGACGTACCGAGCGCCGCGGTCCGTGCCGCCATGAGCGCAGCACCGGCGGCGACGATCTGACCGGGGTCGGCCGAAATTACTACGGGCCTACCGAGTTCGGCGAGCGTCCGCGCCACCTCGGCGGGCCGCGACGCGCCCCCGATGACAAGAATGCGACCGATGTCGGACATCGTGACACCGGACGCCCGGACACAGGCGCGCACCACCTCGAGCGAGTCCTGCACATGCACGGTGCGCAGACCATCGATGTCGACGATCGGCGTCATCGACCGACGCGCGGGGTCGGGTGCGTAGCGGGCGATCATCGCCCCCAGCGGCCGGCCGCCGAAGTCGTAGGAACGCATCGGCTTTCCGATCATCGGATGGTTGTCCCAGTCCGGGCCGACGCGCACCACGGTCACGTCCAGGCTGGTGCCGCCGAGGTCGTAGACCAGCACGAAATTCGACTCCAACGGGCCGTGCGCGTACTCGAGCCACTCGGCTGCCGCTACCGGCTCCGGCACCAGCAGTATGTCGCCCGCGCCCGACAAGGCGAGCGCCTGACGCAACAGCGCGAGCTGTTTGTCGGAATATGTTGCCGGGTAGGTCGTGATGACCCCTGCTTCGATGGCGGCGGGCTCGGACGCACGCAGTTCCTGCACGACCGCGGCAACCAGGTTGGCGGGCGACCAGATTCGGCCTCCGACGACAACAGTGTCCGGGTCACGGCTCAGATCAGCGAAATCCGTGATCGCCATGCCGAGCCGAGAAATCCCACCGACGCGCAGTCCACCCGCGCTGTCGAAGGTCACCGCGGTGCGGCGAGATCGCGCCACAGGGCGCGTGCGCACACCGTGAACCGACGCCGTCACCGAGTTCACTGAACCGATGCTGAAACCCAGACCTGTGGTCATCCGCTATCCCGTCAACGCACCGTGACCACGTCCATCGCACAGGGGATCCCAGCGGCCGCGGTCGTCTTCCAAACAGCGACTACAGGTTAGCTGCTTCGCGTCCATACAGATGCTTAATTGATATGCGATTTCCCTCCGCTCGCCTCGACCGCAAGTATCGCCAGGTGGTGGCATCAAAACTGATGCGTTCAGTCCCATCGACAGGCCAATCCCGCTGCGACTCGCCATATTCCGTTAACATGCAGCGATCGAGTTATCCAAGCCGAAATCCGACCGTGAGATGGTTCCACTCCCCCATACCACACCAGGCGATAGGCACCGACTGGTCGGTAGCCAAATCATTGCCACTACTTCGTATTTCCAATGCCGCTTCGAACGGGACCATCGAATGACCTGTCAAATACAACGGCTGATACCCGCCAGCGATGCCGCTCCGCTCCGGCTTGACTCGACAACGCGACCACACCATGGCGGTGAGATCGCAAGAGTGGAAAGGAATATGACGACGATGGGTATGCGGTTCGCGGGACAAGTCGTTCTGATCACCGGCGCCAGCTCGGGCGTGGGCAAAGCGGTGGCGATTCGGGTCGCGGGAGAGGGAGCGGCAGTCGTGCTCGGCGCACGGGGCAAGGACGCGGGCGAACAGGTGGCCGCCGACATCCGCGCGGCCGGCGGTCGCGCGTTGTTCGTGCCGACCGATGTCACGGTGGAACAGGATGTGGCCCGGTTGACCGAGGCAGCGCTGTCCGAATACGGCCGCCTGGACGCGGCGTTCAACAACGCGGGCGCCGTCCACGCGTTCGGGTCGGTCACGGAGATCGACGAGTCGGGCTGGCGCGCCGACCTGGAGCTCAATCTCACCAGCGTGTTCTATGGCCTGCGACACCAGGTCTCAGCGCTGGCCGCCACCGGCGGCGGGGCGATTCTGAACAACGCGTCGAATCTGGGCGTTGTCGGCATGGGTTCGGTGGCGCCGTACGTAGCGGCCAAGCACGGCGTGGTCGGGTTGACCAGAGCGGTGGCGTTGGAGTCGGCCGACCGAGGTATTCGCGTCAACGCACTGGTGTCCGGGGCGATCGACACGCCGGCGTTCCGGAACTCGATGGGCGCGACACCGGAAGGAGTGGCGACCATCGCCGCGCTGCATCCGCTCGGCCGGATCAGCACGCCCGATGAGATCGCCTCGTTCTGTGCGTACCTGCTCAGCCGCGAGGCGAGTTTCGTCACCGGAGCGGCGCTCGCCATCGACGGCGGGTTCACCGCGCGCTGACCGTCCGGTGCGGCGGGACGGAAGGGCCGCCCCGAGGAACAGCACCGCCTCGGTCCCCACGGTGGGCCTTCTTCAAGCGCGGGCCAACAGACGCCGAATCCGGCTCGGCCGAACAGCGGCGGCCCCTCCGGCGCGGACCGCGGGCCGGCGCAAGCGCACCAGACGGTCGAAATCCGCCCGGGTGCCGGTGGGCTCGGGTAGCAGACCTGCGTTGAAGTCCGTGGCCAGCTGCCGCACGGTCTGCTGCGCACAGGACTTGTTGGTGCCGATGAAACCGGTAGGGCCGCGCTTGATCCAGCCGGTGACGTAGATACCGGACAGTGCGGTGCCGCCGACCCGGTCCAACACCCGACCTTCCTGGTTCGGGATCACCGCCGCGTTCTCGTCGAACGGCAGATCAGGCACCCGAACGCCGCGGTACCCGATCGAGGTGAGAACCAGGCTGGCGTCCACCCGCTCGGTCCGTCCCGTCGCGACCGCACGGACGCGACCATCCGGACCGGTGACGAGTTCCGTGTGGCCGACCTCGATACCGAGCACCCGGTCGGTCCCGAGGATCCGGGTGGGTGCGGCCAGGTACCGGAACACAATTCGCTTGCGTCCCTGGACCGGGCGGGCACGCGCGCTGTGCAGCAGCCGTAGCTTCTGTTCGACCTGATAGGGCAGTTGCGCCCCGCGCTCGGGCAGTTCGCCCTCGATCACGACGTCGACATCGGCGCCCAGCAGGCCGACGAATTCCGGCACGGTGAAGGCGGATTCGAGCGGCCCGCGGCGGCCGAGCACGACCACCTCCTCGATCTCGCTGTTGCGCAACGCCCGCAGTGCGTACGGGGCGATGTCGGTATCGGCGAGCGCACCGGGCGCACTGGTCAGAATACGGGCCACGTCCAGCGCGACGTTGCCGTTGCCGACGATCACCGCGCGCCGCCCGGTCAGTTCGACGACTCGGTCGGCGTGCTCGGGATGACCGTTGTACCAGGCGACGAAGTCGGTGGCCGGCACGTTGCCCGCCATCCCCTCACCCGGAATACCGAGTTTGCGATCCGACGACGCACCCACCGCGTAGATCACGGCGTGGAAGTGGCCGAGCAGCTCGGCCCGCGAGATATGCACGCCGATCTCGACATTCCAGTACGAGCCGAACCCCGGCTGCGCCGAGATCACGTCGAACAGCTTGCCGATCGCGCGGGTCTTGTCATGATCCGGCGCCACGCCGTGCCTTGCCAGACCGTAAGGCACCGGCAGCCGGTCGAATACCGTCACCGACACGTCGGACTGAGTGAGCAGCTCGTCGGCGGCGTACATCGCCGACGGCCCGGACCCCACGATCGCTACGCGCAGCGGCTGCCGATCGGTGTGGATCTCGGCCGCGGGCACCGGTCGGGCCAGCAGCGAGCGCGGCCGTGTCCGACGGTAGAAGTCGGCGTTGATCTCGAGGAAAGGCTGCTGCTCAGCGGTCAGGTTCCGGGCCGGCACCAGGGCGTCGACCGGGCAGGCGGTGGCGCAGGCGCCGCAGTCCACGCATGCCTTCGGGTCCACGTACAGCATCTCCGCCGTCGGAAAGTCCGGCTCGTCGGGAGTCGGGTGTATGCAGTTGACCGGGCAGGCATAGACACAGGACGCGTCGCTGCAGCACGACTGGGTGACGACATAGGGCATGACAGGCTCAAGCGACCTTGTTCTCGGCGCGCAGCGGCTCCGAGCGGTATCGGGTGGTGTGGCCATCGATCCGGAGCAGCTTCCAGACCATCTTGGAGACCGGGTTGATCAGTCCGATGTCCTTGGCCAGCGTACGCACGTCGCAGAAGTAATCGCTGAAAACCCGTTCGGCTTCCTTGGATCCGTAGAACAGCTCTTTACGGACCTTGTCCGGAATGTCGAACTTCTGGAAGAACGACCGCGGCGGGGTCACGATGGCGCGGCCGAGAATCCACATCACAATCGGCATGGCCAGTGACAGCACGAACTTCTCGCCCGCGCCCGTCCGGGGCACATGGTTCTTCAGGAACTCGTGCGCGAACGAGATGTGTCGCGCCTCTTCCGCCACATGGATGGCCATGACGCCGCGCATGATCGGGTGCACCTGTTCACCCGAGCGCAGAATCTGCTTCTGGATGTGGTCGATCGGTTCCTCGCCGGCCAGCACCGCCATGAAGAACAGGTTCGGGAACCGGGCGGCCACCGGCGCGCCCAAGTACTTGAACTTACTGGTCACCGGACCCATCCCAGGGACGTCCAGCCCGATCCGATTGACCATCTCCTGGAACATCAGGGTGTGATTGTGCTCCTCGATCATCTCGTGCGAGCAGTACCGGAACTCCGGCGAACCGTTCGGCAGGCCGAAGTTGTGGATCACCATGCCGCTGATCAGGATGGACTCGAATTGCAGACCGACTTTGGCGATGTTGGCCTGCCGGTACTTGCCGACCGCGATCTTCTGTTCGGTCGGCAGCGCTTGATACCAGGGGTGGCGCCCGACCGTATCGGCGGACACGGGCAGGATCCAGCGTTCCGCGCCGGCGTCGACGGCGAAATCGGGGTTGTCCCAGTCGATGTCCTCGAACGGATCGAAATGTTTGTCGACCGACCCTTCGGAGAGCAGCAGCAGCTTCGCGGCGTACTCCTGCGCCTTCGCCAGATCGGGATCGACTGCGGGCGTCACGGCTGTGGACATCGTCGTCACTGCCTCTCCTCGGCGGGACCTTTATCTGTATCCCATGGTTACACCAACGGAGAGTTACGTCAACCCAGCACGTATCAGGGCCGCCCGACGGTGCCCGCCCTCATCGCGAGCACCGCCGGGCGGCCCGCCTACCGCGATCCGACCTGCGACAACCCGACGACCACCCCGTCACCGGGAACCGCGACCGACATACCGACGCCGGTCAACGACAGCATCGCGAGGACAGCGACCCTGGTCCACCGGCGCTTGGTGCGGCGCGACAGCACCAACGCGCGGGTGACCGCGCGGCGACGGGCCCGGCCGTCGCGCTGGTCGGACTGCCCCTCGGCCGCAGCCGCCGCCCTGCGGCCGATGATCGCGGCGCCGTCGGCGACGGTCCGCTCGGGATCGGGCGCGATCAGCACCGGCCTGGCCAACTCGGCCGCCAGCACCTGGGCCACCTCCACCGGCCGTGCCGCGCCGCCGACCACGAGGACACAGTCGACGTCGGCCATGGTGACGTCCGCGATCCGCAGACAGCGGTAGACGAGTTCGAGCGATTCCTTGACAAGGTCGCGGCGCAGTTCGTCGGCCGCCGCCTCCGTCACCGCCTCCGCGACCGAGGACGACGGCAGACCGCGACCCGCACGTTCGGCGACCAGCGCGCCGAACGCACGTCCGCCGAACTCGGTGGAGCGCAACGGCTCACCGACGATCGGATTGTGCGGACGCCCGGCGCCGACCCGGACCAGCGTCACGTCGAGGCTGGTGCCGCCGAGGTCGTAGACCAGCGCGAGGCCGGGCATCAGCGGTCCGCGGTCCGCCTCGAGCCAGGCCGCTGCCGCGATCGGTTCGGCGACCAGCGTCACCCGGGTGAGCTCGGCGGCGTCCAGCGCCGCACGAAGCTCGCCCACCTGTTCACCGCTGTAGCCAGCCGGGTGCGTCAGGGCGATGCCGACACCGGCGCCGCACGACGGATGATCGTCCAGCACCTCGCGAATCACACAGTCGGCGACCGTCGCGACGAGATTCGCACGCGAGAGCGGACGATGCCGCACCCGTGCCTGCATGATCGAGCGCTGGGTGAGATCGGCGAATTCGACGATCGCGCGACCATGCCGGGGAATCATGCCGACCCGGGCCGAGCCGGTGCTGTCGAAGGTCAACGTCGTGCGGCGGGTAATGGCCTGCGAACACTGCTTTTTGCGGTGCCCCGGCGGGGCCTTGGCCGAACCTTCCTCCGCCAGTGCGGAAACCGTGTTCACCGTACCGATGCTCAAACCGAGACCAACCGCCATCGCAATCCACCTGATCGCCGCGCCGATTTGCTTCGAACGCAGTCCAGGCAACCACTCCGCGATCCTCATGCCAACCCTGGACAACCGATTGTCCGCAAGCCGCCTGTACCGACCCACGTCACACACTCCGGCCATCGGCCGACCCACCGCGTGCCGACGCCGACATCGGGCGCCCGGTCGGGTTTCCCTGCGACACGCGAGGTTCGGAGCAGCCCGTCAAGGTTTGCCTGTAAGTCGGTCCCGACAATCTCTCGCGAACAGACACGGGCCTACGTGCCGGAACCACCACCGAAATAGATTGCGGCAGATTAGCTGCACCACAACTGCGCGCCCATCGGCGTGCCGCGCCAGACCGATTCGGCCACGCGCTCGGCACGACTCCCGGCAACGATACGACTCCGCCCATCGCAGCGTCGACACGGTTCGGAGCTACCGTCCCATCCTGCTGCGCGACCCGGGACCGCGTAGCAGGCGGCACCTTCGGCAACTACCCGGTCGTGCGACCGCTGCCGCGCGTCGACACCAACACGCGCCACCTACCGCGAACCTCTGGCTAATGCGTGGGCAGTTCCGGGATGCGCGTGGCGCGCGCGTACACCGTCTCACCGTCCGACAGCCGCAATGCCTCCGCGTCGCCACGGGTGACCTGCGCGGCGAACAGGTCGCCGGTGGCGGCGTTACGGAGTTCGACGCGCACCTCGAAACCGAGATGGACCACGCGCTCGACCGTTGCCCGGGTGACGCCGGCCGATTCCGCGGTGCCCTCGTGCTCGGCGAGCGCCATGCTCGGGTCGCGGCCGACCCGAATGTCATGTGGTCGCACCAGATGTCCGTTCAGCCGGGCCACCGCGCCGAGAAAGGACATCACGAATTCGTTGGCGGGCCGGTCGTACACGTCCTCCGGACTGCCGATCTGCTCGATACGGCCCTTGTTCATCACCGCGATCCGATCGGCGACGTCGAGCGCCTCCTCTTGGTCGTGGGTGACCAGCACGGTGGTCACGTGGACTTCTTCGTGCAGCCTGCGCAGCCAGGTACGCAGGTCGGCACGGACCTTGGCGTCCAGCGCGCCGAACGGCTCGTCCAACAACAGCACCTGCGGGTCGACGGCCAGCGCGCGGGCCAGGGCCATGCGCTGGCGCTGCCCGCCCGACAACTGAGCCGGGTACCGATGCTGGAAGCCGTCCAGCCCGACGATGCCGAGCAGTTCGTCGACGCGCTTGGCGATCTCGGACTTCGGGCGCTTGCGGATCTTCAGGCCGAACGCCACGTTGTCGCGCACCGTCATGTGCTTGAACGCCGCGTAATGCTGGAACACGAAACCGATATCGCGCTTCTGCGGCGCCACCCGGGTGACATCGCGTCCCGCGATGGTGACCACGCCGGAGTCCAGTGATTCTAGGCCGGCGATCGAGCGCAGCAACGTCGACTTGCCCGAACCGGAAGGGCCGAGCAACGCGGTCAATTCGCCGGACGGGATATCGATGGTGACATCGTCCAGGGCGGCGAACGAGCCGTAGTTCTTGTTCGCGTTGGTCACGGTGATCACTTGGCGCCCCGCTTACGCTCGAGGAGGGTCATCAGCAGAAGAGTCACGAGGGCAATACCCATCAGCAACGTCGCGGCGGCATAGGCGCCGAAGGTGTTGTGGTCATTGATGTATCGACCGTGCACGAGCAGTGTCAGCGTCTGTGACTTGCCGGGTAGGGCGGAGGACACCATGATCACCGCGCCGAACTCGCCGAGCGCGCGGGCTACCGTGAGCACCACACCGTAGGTCAGGCCCCACCGGATCGCGGGCAGCGTAATACGCCAGAACGTCTGCCACCGCGAGGCGCCGAGGGTGGCCGCGGCCTGCTCTTGGTCGTCTCCGATCTCCTGCAACACCGGCTCGACCTCGCGCACCACGAACGGCAACGTGACGAAAATGGTGGCGATCACCATGCCCGGCAGGTTGAAGATGACCTTCACACCCAGGTCTTCGAGGCCGCCGAACCAGCCGCCCGAGCCCCACAGCAGGATCAGCGAGACGCCGACCACCACCGGCGACACCGCGAACGGCAGATCCACGATGCCCTGCACCAGAGTGCGGCCGGGGAATCTGCCGCGGACCAGTGCGATCGCGGTGACGATGCCGAAGACGACGTTCAACGGGACGACGATCGCCACGATGAGGATCGACAGCTGGAACGCCGAGACCGCCGCTGGGGTGGAGATCGAGTCGACGAACGCGCCGACCCCCCGTTCGAAGGTGCGCCACAGAATGATGAGCAACGGCAGAAGCAGCAGAATGAACAAATAGCCGAGCGCCACCGTCCGGAGTGAGATACGCGTCGACGCGGACAATTTCATCGGTCGGCCTGCTCTTTGCGCGTGGCTCGTTCGGCGAGCAGCCGCAGCACCAGCAGCGTCGCGAACGAAATGACCAGCAGCGCGACCGATACCGCCGCCGCGTTCACCGGCCGGTCGATCTCGATCTGCTTCTGGATGTACTGCGAAGCCATCTCGGTCTTGCGCGGAATCGCGCCGCCGATCAGCACCACCGAACCGTATTCGCCGATCGCGCGGGCGAAGGCGAGACCGCCGCCGCTGATGATCGCGGGCGCCAGCGTCGGAAGCACGATGCGGCGGAAGGTGGTCCAGTTGTTCGCACCGAGCGACAGCGCGGCCTGCTCGACCTCATGGTCGGCCTCGATGAGCACCGGCTGCACCGATCGCACCACGAACGGCAGCGTGACGAACGCCAGCGCCACGATCAGGCCCGGCTGGGTCGCGTTGAGGTGGATATCGATCGGACTCTGCGGGCCGTACAACGCCAGCAGCACGATGCTCGCCACGATGGTCGGCAGCGCGAAGGGCAGGTCGATCAGCGCGTTGACCAGGCCTTTGCCGATGAACTCGTCGCGGACCAGCACCCAGGCGATCAGCGTGCCCATCACCACATTGATCAGCGCGACCACCACCGAGACCAGCACGGTGATGCGCAGCGAATCCAGGGCGGCGGGAGCGGTGATCGCGTCCCAGAAGCCGGACCAGCCGTCCTCGAAACCGGTCACGGTCAGCGCTGCCAGCGGTAACAGCACGATGATGCTGAGCCACAGCATCGCGGTGGCGATACCGAGCGGGCCGACCGAGCCGGTCACGCGCAGCCACGACCGGTTCCCACGAGCGGGTGCGGGCGCGGTGGCGGAGCCGCCGGGACCGCCTACCCGCGCGGTCCCGGCATTGCTACTAGCAGTCACGATCGTCCAGTATCCCGTGTCCGACGAGGCGCCCGATTATTTGGTCGCGTTGTCGTAGATGACCGCGACGGAACCGGTATTCGGGGTGAACAGCTCCTTGTCGACGGTCTTCCAACCACCGAGATCGTCGATCGTCCACAACTGCTGCGGGGTCGGGAAGTCCTTGGCGTAGTCGGCCGCCACTTGCGGATCGACCGGCCGGAAACCGGCCTCGGCCCACGCCTTCTGGCCCTGCGCGGTGAACAGGAAGTCGCGGAAGGCGACCGCTTTCTGCTGGCTCTTGCTGGTCTTCAACACCGCGACCGGATTCTCGATCTTGAAGGTGACCGGCGGGATGGTGTGCTCGATCGGGTCGCCGTTGCGCTCGGAGAAGATCGCCTCGTTCTCGTAACTCAGCAGCACGTCGCCGGTGCCCTGCAGGAAGGTCTCGGTCGCCTCGCGGCCGGATTTCGGCTGAACCTTCACATGCTCCTTGGTGACCAACCGGCTCAGGTAGTCCAGGCCCGCCTGCGGATTCTTGCCGCCGTCGCTCGCGGCCGCGTACGGCGCGAGCAGATTCCACTTGGCCGAGCCCGAGCTGAACGGATTCGGGGTGACCACCTCGACGCCCGGCTTCAGCAGGTCCTCCCAATCCTTGATGCCCTTCGGATTACCCTTGCGGACCACGATCGCGACGACCGAGCCGAACGGAATTCCCTTGCTGGCGTCGGCATTCCAGCTCGCGTCCACCAGGCCCGCGTCCACCAGGCGGGTGATGTCCGGCTCGACGGAGAAGTTCACGATGTCGGCCGCCGCGCCATCCTTGACCTTGCGGGACTGATCGCCCGACGCGCCATAGGACTGCTGGATCTGGACGCCCTTCCCCTGGTCGGTCTTGTTGAACTCGGGGATCACCTTGTCGAATCCGGGCTTCGGCACCGCATAGGCATAGAGGTTCAGGGTGCCCGCACTGCCGTCCGAGGCACCTCCCCCGACGGTGTCACTGGCTCCACCACCGCACGCGGTGAGCGCGACCGCCGCGAGCGCGGTGACAGCGACGGCGCCGTAGCGTCGACGCGGGGAGAGCCACGATTTGCGAGACATCAGGGTTGAGCCTTTCCTGCGGACCGCCATTGTCCGGTAATAGCGTCGGTGGCGGATAAAACTAACGGTGTTCGGTAGATTTGCGCCGCATTGCGCGGCGATATCGCGATTCGTCGGCCGAATCGGTCGCCAGAGGTCGAGTCCGTTTGCGAGAAAGTTGCGTGCCGGCCTACGGGCGGGCGACGAAAAGGACCCGTCGCCGATCAGCGACAGAGAATATCCGCGACTGCGAGATCACCGACAGCGATCAACGCCAATTCATGGCGGACCTGCGGGATGACACTCGAAGACACGGGCAGACTGTAGCAGAGCAACCATGCGAGTTCGAACCATCGTGGGTCGACAACCAGCAGGACTCAGCCAATAGATGCAGGCCCGGACGGTCTTCGCACCCGCGACGGGCAGGTCCGAGTAGACGAACGTCACTTCCGCACGCTGCGCCGGACTGCGTGCGGATCCCGGAGGAGCGCGCATCACACCAGAGCTGGCGGCGCCGTGGCGTGCGTGCCGACGGCCGGCGACCACGTCGAAGATCCCGCTGATCCGGACGGCGCGCTCGGCAACGATGTCGGCTCGTCGGCGACCGCTGTCGCCGAACTCATCTCAGCCAACGATTCCGCGACCGACCGGCGTGAACCGGTGTGCGCTCAGCGAGTGAGCAACCAGGCGACAACGACCAGCACGAGCAGCGCGACCAACGCGAGCTGGACCCGCGAACGGGGCATCAACGCGCCCCGCTCTGCACCGGCCGACCGCTGTGGGCGGCGGCCACCAGCTCGGGTTCGGGGAGGATCGGCGTGGGACTCGGCACCGGCGGCACTGCCGCGGCGGCGTGCCTGCGATCAATGCGGCGCAGCACCGCGCGCAACAGACGGTCGAGCCCGTAGGCGATGGCGAAGCTGATCGGGACCATCCCCACCAGAACAACCAGGAACTGCGGGATGAACGGCAATCCCGCGACCCACAGCTCGAAGCCGTCCCACCAACCTGCGATGCGATGCACGGCTCCAGCCTAGTAGGTCCGCCGTGGCGCTCCGCACGGCCAACGCACTCGCAACCACATCGAGGCGCCGCAACAGTGGACGCCGAGCCCGGATCGGTCCGAAGATGGGATATGGCGTCCTCCGAAGACCGCATTGTCGACGAACCCGGCAGCTTGGCGCTGTCGACTGCCATGATCGAAGCGCGACATCACGGCATCTTTCCCCCGATCGATGACTATGCCTTCCTCTCCGACTGCGAGACCAACTGCCTGATCGCCAGCAACGGCGCGGTCGAATGGATGTGCGTACCGCGGCCGGACTCGCCGAGCATCTTCGGCGCCATGCTGGACCGCAGTGCGGGGCATTTCCGGATCGGGCCCTACGGCATCAACGTTCCCGCCGCCCGCCGCTATCTGCCCGGCGGGATAATCCTGGAGACCACCTGGCAGACCGACACCGGCTGGCTGATCGTGCGCGACGCCATGGTGCTCGGGCCGTGGCACAACAACGACCAGCGCAGTAGGACGCATCGACGCACACCGATGGACTGGGACGCCGAACATGTGCTGCTGCGCACGGTGAAATGTGTGAGCGGCACGGTGGAGCTCGAGGTGAGTTGCGAGCCCGCGTTCTCCTATCACCGGGCCACCGCGCGCTGGGAGTACACCGGCAAGGTCTACGAAGAGGCGACCGCGGTCCGTGACGACGACCCGGGCGCGGGCCCGTCTCTTCGGCTCACCACCGACCTGCGCCTCGGTTTGGAGGGCAGGGAAGCCCGGGCCCGCACCAGGATGACAGAGGGCGACCAGGTGTTCGTCGCGCTCACCTGGTCGGAGCTGCCCGCGCCGCGTACTTTCGACGACGCCGCACAGCGGATGTGGCAGACCACCGAATGCTGGCGCCAGTGGATCACGCTCGGCAAGTTCCCGGATCACCCATGGCGCGACTACTTGCAGCGCAGCGCGCTCACGCTCAAAGGTCTCGCCTACGCGCCGACCGGAGCGCTATTGGCGGCCGCGACCACATCGCTGCCGGAAACACCACGTGGGCAACGCAATTGGGACTACCGCTATACCTGGGTGCGCGACGCCAGTTTCGCACTGTGGGGCCTGTACACCCTGGGCCTGGATCGCGAAGCCAACGACTTCTTCGCCTTCCTCAACGACGCGACGACCGGTGAGAACAACGAACCGGTTCCGCTGCAGGTGCTCTACGGCATCGGCGGCGCGCGTGAACTCGACGAGCACATCCTCGAACACCTCACCGGCTACGACAGCGCCCGACCGGTACGGATCGGCAACAACGCCTACAACCAGGACCAGCACGACATCTGGGGCACCATGCTCGACGCGGTGTACCTGCATGTGAAATCACGGCAGCAGGTGCCCGAGACGTTGTGGCCACTGTTGGTTCGTCAGGTGCACGCCGCCATCACACACTGGCAGGAACCCGACCGCGGCATCTGGGAGGTGCGCGGCGAGCCGCAGCATTTCACCTCGTCCAAAATAATGTGCTGGGTGGCGCTGGACCGCGGCGCGAAACTGGCCGAACTGCACGGCCAGTTCGAGCATGCCGCCGACTGGTACGCCATCGCCGAAGAGATCAAGACCGACATCCTCACCCATGGTGTGAACGCCGAGGGGGTGTTCACGCAGGTGTACGGCGGCGACACGTTGGACGCCGCACTGCTGCTCGTGGTGCTGACCCGTTTTCTGCCGCCGGAGGATCATCGGGTGCGCGCCACGGTGCTGTCCATTGCCGACCGCCTCACCGAGAACGGCCTGGTCCTGCGGTATCGGACCGAAACCACCGACGACGGACTGACCGGTGCGGAGGGAACATTTACGATCTGCTCGTTCTGGCTGGTCTCCGCGCTGGTGGAGATCGGCGAAGTACAGCGCGCCAGACATCTGTGCGAGCGGCTGCTCGGCTTCGCCAGCCCGCTCGGGCTCTACGCCGAGGAGATCGACCCGCGCAGCGGTCGCCACCTCGGTAACTTCCCCCAGGCATTCACCCATCTGGCCTTGATCAACGCCTTGACGCATGTGATCCGAGCCGAGGAATCCCGACGTACGGGCCAGTTCCAGCCCGCGCACACCTAGTAGGGCGATTCGCGCCGACCGCCCGGCCACCCGACCGGTGCGGCTACCCGGCGATCAATGCGTCGGCCTCGTCGCGGAGCCGGCGCAGCGTGCCGAGTTGCACTTCGAGGTCGGCGACCCGTTCCTCGCTGCGGGCGCCGTACTTCCCGTAGGCCTCCTCGGCCACGCGCAGCGCCTCGTCCGCGCCGCGCGAGAGGTCCGTCGCGATGTCGGTGAAGTGGTCGCGCAGCACCCGCTGCACGGCGCGCAAACGGTTGCGCGATTCCTTGCCGACCTGGAAGATCACGTCGTCCATCAGGCGCGCGACCGCCACCTTGGCCTCGGCCCGCCTGCGCAGCTTGCGGTTCTTGCGGTCGTCCCACAGCGCGTTGACGCCGAGTAACACGCCCGCGCCCGCCGAGTACCAGTTGACCAACGACATGCCGAGCAAACTGGTGGCGAGACCGACCATCAGGATGCCGCCGTAGGAACCCCGCAGACCGGTCAGGAACTGCTGTGTGACACCGGCTTTCGCGCTTTCCAGCGATTCCAGGGACTGCACGTGTTCGAGCACCTCGCCAGGAGAAGCCAGGCGCAGATCGACCTTCGGCGCCGCGCGGTTGTCGGCCGGGAACTTGGCGGCAACCTGCTCGCACAGCTCCATCGAGCGGAAGTGCGCCACCGCGAAGTTCTCTTCGACGGCGTCGCAGATCCGGGCGTCCAGGTCGGCGTCGAAATCCCGCCACCGACGTGCCGGATCGGTCTTGGCGATCTCGGCCTCGGCATCCCGAATCAGGCTGCGCAGCCGATGACGCAGATCGTGCTCGATGTCGGCCATCAGCTCCGTGCTGCCGTCGACCAGGGTGACCTGCCAGTTCGCCGTGCGCTGACGCAGCTGATCGGCGTCGTCGCGGGCACGGGTGAGTTGCGCGGTGATCTCCGCCCCGCGACGCGGATCACGCAGCGCCTCGGCCTCGGTGCGCAATGTCATCGCGAGGTGGTCGCCGACCAAGCGGATATCCCGCACGGCGGCTTCCAGCGCGACCGTGTCGGCTCGGGCGATCACATAGTCGCGCAGGTGGTCGATCAGTTGCGGCACACCCGATTCGATGTCGCGCTGATAGCCGCCGGATAGTCCGGCCTGCCGATGCAGCTGCGCGGACACCGGCGCCACCGCGAACCCCAGACCCGCCGCGTCGAGCAACTCCCGGTTGCGCTGCTGGGTGTGCGACCAGTGCGGATGGATATCGATCTTGTTCAGCACGCAGATCACGGTGGGGCAGATCTGCTCGATGCGCTGCAGCTCGGCGATCTGCTCGATGGTCAGTTCGGCGCCCGCGTCGCCGACGTAGAGCACCGCGTCTGCGGCGGCGATCATCGACCAGGTGGTGCGGTTGTCGCCCAGTGCCCCCGGCGCGTCCATGACGACCACACCATCGGCGAGCAGTGGGCTGGGCTGGGTGAACTCAGCGCGCACGACGCCCTGGGCGGCTAGCGCCGGGCCGGGATCGAGCGGATCGACCGATTGACGCTCGGTGCGACCCACCTCGTTCTGGCGCACCAGTGTCGCGGTCGGCTCCGGACCGTACTCGACGATCACCGGAACGCTCAACTCGCTGTTCGTCGCACTGACCGCGGTCCCGACCAGGCTGTTGACCAGCGTGCTCATGCCGTTCTTCGGCTCACCCACGACCACGAGGCGCACCCGGGGATCGGTCACCCTGGCGCGGACCATGTTCAATCGACTGCCGAGATCGTCACGTCCCGCGGACCGGGCCGTCTTCCGCAGCTCGTCGAGTATTCGGATGAGCGGGGCCATCGCGTCCGGATGTTTCACGGTCGCGGCCTTCAGCCCGGCAGCGGCAGACAACCCTCCTCCTTGCTCTCGGTTTCTCTCGATCGATATACCCCTTGCCAGCGCCCGGCGGTCGTTCAATCCTCGACGAATCGACTACATCAGTGGGTGGTCCAGCCCGCCGGACACCATATGATGTGGCTCGGCGCCGATGGACTCCGGCATCAGCGCGCTGGACAGGTTACCGCCCGAGTCCACCGCGAGCACAGGGTGGTCGACGAACGGGTGATCCGCCGCCATCAGCGGCATGAGATCGGGACCGGCGACGTGGTCACCACCGAGCGGTGCGGAGATTCCGTGCAGTTTAGGGTCGATGACCTGCGGTTTGACCGGCACCGGCACTGGGGTCGGCGCGGGCGGGACATAAGTCGGCGCGACCGGGGTGTGCGGCTCGATGTCGACGGTGGGCGCGCTCGGCGCGTGAGTAGGCGCGCTGTATGTCGGCGCGACGGTCGGGTGCGCGGGCACCGAGACGGTCGGCACGTCATCGGTCGGCAGATCGTTGGTCGGTGCGTCATCGGTCGGCTGATGGGTCGGCCGAGTGCTGTGCGTGGCCCCGGCTCCAGTGCTCGGGGCGTCGATACCGCCCGGGGTCGTCACGTCGTCGTCGGGGCCGGACGTCGGTGTTGCCGGCTTGGTGACCGTCCCGCCTGGCGTCTCCGTGGTCGGTACGTTCGGACCGGTGCTGACACCGCCGTGCGGCACCGTCGTGGTGCCGGCTCCCGGGACCTTGATGGTGCTCTGATCCGGCGTCTCGGGTACCGACGGGGTGGTCACGTCGTCGTGCAGGGTCGGCGTCGGCGTGGTCTTGACGATCGTCGTCGGCTTGGTCGTCGGCGACGGCGTCGGGCCGGACGGCTGCGAGTCGGTCACCGGAGTGGGTTCGAGCGCGGGTATCGGCCGCACGATGTGGTCGAACAGCGCGGGCACCACCGCTGCCGGCGCGGTCAGCACCGACGGGCCCTCCGGAGCGGCGAGCACATTCGCGATCGGCGTAGCGGCCGCGTCCGGCTGGATCGTGGTCTGCAGTGGGGTGGCGACGATCGGTGTGGCGGCGAACGCGGCGGGAGCGGCGGGAGCGATCGACGCTGTCGGCGCCACCGACGCGGCAGACGCGACGGACGCCGCCGGGGCGACCGGACCTGACGCCACGGCGATCGGCGCCGAGGCTACCAATGGCTGCCCGACCGGTTGGGCGGCGCTCGCCGCGAGAGACTGCGCCGAGGGCGCACCCGCGGTAGGCGCGGCGAGCGCGCCGAGCCCGGGACTGCTCTGGCCCGACGCCTGCGCCTCGGTGGCCGTGCGGCCGGTGCCGTCCGGCACGTGGATGCCGTCGGCCAGCCAGTCGGTGAACTGGTCGAGCTGGTCGCCGACCTGGCCGGCCGCGGCGTCGACCTTCATCTCCGAGGTGAAGTAGACCCCGTTCGGACCGAGTCCGAAGTCGACCGACCACTGGGTGCCGACGAAGACCCCGAGGTGATCGCCGCCCGCGCCGACGCCGTCGAACGGATCGCCCGCTGCCGATGTCGCATCGAGGGCGATATTGCCGGGCAGGTCGAAAACGGTGGAGCCGGGGGCGACGAAGCCGTTGGCGCCGGGCAGGCCGAAGCCGTGCCCAGCCTGCCCGAGTCCATGGCCCGGCAGCCCGAATCCGTGGCCACCGGGCTCGACCGCGCCGGAAGGATCGGAACCGACGGGACCGGGCAGTGAAAGTCCATCGGACACGGGGTCGTGGGTCCCGGAGAGCGTGAGCCCGGCATGGTTGCCACCGACACCGGGGATGTGTGGAATGCCGCCCGGCCCGGGCACGCCCCCACCGGAGAATCCGGGCAACTGCATACCGTGCCCGCCCGCGTCACCACCCGGCAGAGTCGGCAACGGCAGGCCGGCGTCGGTACCGTTGTACTCGCCGTCGAGCGTCGGCAACGAGGGTAGGTCGGCGTAGCCGGGATCGGTGCTCGGCAATGTGAAGCCCGGCGCCCACTGGCCATGCACGACAGGCGAATTCGACGCGGTCGGCGGGGCGTACGGCGTGGGCTCGACCACCGGATCCGGAAACGTGACCACCGGGCTCGGCTGGTCGGGATCGGGGTCGGTGTTGTGCGCCCAGCCGGTGTTCCAGCTGTCGAGCCGGGACTCGCCCGGCTGCGCGGGAACGCCACCGCCGTTCGCGGCCACGAGTGCGCCGCCGGTCACATACGCGCCCGCCCGCGCCACCTGCGCGACACCGGTTGCCACTCGATAGGCGGTGTCACCCGCGCGGTCGGCCGCTTCGGAATCGTCGTCGAAGGGCAGATCACGCGTCATGGCAACTCCACTCTCGATGTCCAGCATCCTCACCGCGCCGGGCCGACCGAGTGAAGATCACCTAACAATATTTCGGAAATACTCGACTGTCACATTCTCCAGGACTGTAGAGAATCCGATTGCACCGAGCAACACAACCTTGCCATCACCGATAACGGAGCGAAAGCCCTATTTCCGGTGTCCCCGGCAGACTGGACACGGTCTCGGAATGCACCGGTACCAGCCCCGATTCGGTGTGCTTCGACAGTCGCCCTGATCAGCATCCGGGAAAAAGGGGGGAGAAATTGGCAGATCTCGAGAGCGCCTCCGAGAACTCTGGGTTCGAGGTCGGCGTGTGATATCCGACATTGCGAGAGACACTCCCGGTAGGACTGTGGTTTCCACGCCGAGTTCTCGTCGCCGAGAGTCCCTGCGCCGATGTCGCTCGACCACGCACGCCGTCGTGCCAGGCCGACGACGAATCGTCGAAGTACCCGTGCTACCCCTCCGCGGGGCGGCCGACGCAGAATGTCGCTGCCAGCGCGATATCACAGACGGCTTTCAACGGGCGGACACGTGGTTGAACAGTGGTTTCGACCAGAGGCATCCGCCCGCCGCGACGACGGCGTACCAGATGAGCGCGAGCCACCCATTGTTTCCGATCGGCTTGTCCATCGGTTCGACGCCGAGCTGTGGCATCAACCGACCGGTGATCTCTGCTCCCGCAACTAGATTGACACCATGACCGGACAACGAATCTTGGTCGTGGACGACGAACTTCGAGTCCTCGCCTCGCTACGGCGGGGCCTCGAACTCTCGGACTTCGAGGTCGTCACCGCGGGCGACGGCGCCGAGGCGCTGAGCATGGTGCACGGCACCGCGCCCGACGCGATGGTGCTCGACGTCACCATGCCTGGGCTCGACGGCGTGGGCGTGGTCACCGCGCTGCGGGCGATGGGCAACGACATCCCGATCTGTGTGCTCAGCGCGCGCAGCGCGGTCAGCGACCGAATCGCCTGTCTGGAACGCGGCGCCGATGACTACCTGACCAAGCCGTTCGATCTGGGCGAACTGGTCGCACGCCTGAACGCGCTGTTGCGGCGTAGTCGCAATCCGGTAGCACGGCCCGACGAGCTGCGCCGAGTCGGGCAGGTATCGATCGATCTGGCCGGGCATCGGGTACTCGCGGCGGGAGGGCTGGTGGAGCTGACCAAACGCGAGTTCGAGGTGCTGGCGTTGCTCGCCGAGCACCGCGGCGTCGTGCTCGGCCGTGCGCAGATCCTGTCCGCCGTCTGGGGTTACGACTTCCCCACCGACACCAACGTGGTCGACGTGTTCGTCTCCTACCTGCGGCGCAAACTCGAGGCACACGGTGCCCCCCGGGTGATCCACACCGTGCGCGGCGTCGGTTTCGTACTCCGGGAGCAGCCATGAGCGAGCGAATCAGCACACCGCGCGGCCCGCGCGACCGCGTCACGAGCCGCCGAGGCGAAGCCCTCAGCCGATCGCCCTCGCTGCGCACCCGGGTTGCCGTGGTATCCGGTGTCATCGCGGCGATGGTGGCGCTCACGTTGACGATCACCTTCACCGCCTTGCTCGGCGCCACCGGGGAACGCCAACTGGACCAGACCGTATCGTCGATGGCCGTCCGGGTCGCGTCGCCGCCCGAAGCGGCTGCGGCGCTGCCGATTCCGCCGCTGGCGGCTACTGTCGCCCCCGAGCGGGCGCACGCCGACTCGGCCGGCACACGCGGGCGCGGCCTCCCCGCCGACGCCGCGATCACCAAGGTCGATGGGATGCCCGGCGTACTCGTCGCACTCGCCCCCGACCGCGACACAGTGGCCACGGCCATCCACCGCAGCCAGCGGATCGGGCTCGGCATCGGGGTGGCGGGAGCACTGCTTGCCGCCGTGCTCGGCTGGTTCCTGGCCGGCTACGCCGCCCGACCGTTGCGCCGGCTCGCCGATGCCACGCACAGTATCGACACCCTGGAGGAACTGCCTCCGTTGTCCGGCCGCGGCGCGCGGGAAGCCGAGGAACTGTCCGACGCCATCACCCGGATGCTGACCCGGCTCGAGGCCGCCCATCGGGCCACCCATCGGGCGCTGACCGGTGCACGCGACTTCGCCGCCGTCTGCGCGCACGAGCTACGCACCCCGCTGACCGCCCTGCGCACCGACCTACAGGTGCTGGCCACCAAGGAGATTCCCCCCGCGCAACGCAGCGCGATCCTGTCCGACGTGCTCTTCGCCGAGCAGCAGATCGAGAACACACTGACCGACCTGGAACGTCTCGCGGTCGGCGAACTCACCGAACCCGACACCTTCGAGTCGTTCGACCTCGGCGAGACCCTGGATCGCGTAGTGCAGGACGCGCAGCGCAGGCACCCCGACGTCCGCGTCGAACTCGTCGAATGCACACCGACCACGATGACCGGCCTGCCCGGCGGCATCATGCTCATCGTCACCAACGGCGTAGCCAACGCCGTACAACACGGCCACGCGAACACCGTCAGGGTCACCGCGCGCGTGGGACCGGAGGCGACCGTGGAGATCCGCATCGACGACGACGGCCGCGGCGTCCCCGACATGGTGCGCGCCGCCGCCTTCGACCGTTTCGTCAAAGGGCCGGGCTCTCCCGGCTCCGGCCTCGGTCTCGCCTTGGTCCGTCAACAGGCCGAACTGCATTCCGGCACCGCCGAACTCGACGACAGCCCGCTCGGAGGGACCCGCCTGCGCGTGCGTCTGCGCGGGACAGGCTGACTCCTACTTCTTGTCCTTCGGTTTGTCCGACGCCGCGTCCGAAGACAGCGCGGCTACGAACGCCTCCTGCGGGACATCGACACGGCCGATCGTCTTCATCCGCTTCTTGCCTTCCTTCTGCTTCTCCAGCAGTTTGCGCTTACGGCTGATATCGCCGCCGTAGCACTTCGCGAGCACGTCCTTGCGGATAGCCCGGATGTTCTCGCGCGCAATGATCTTCGAGCCGATCGCGGCCTGGATCGGCACCTCGAACTGTTGCCGCGGGATCAGCTCGCGCAGCTTGGTGGTCATCTTGTGGCCGTAGGCCTGGGCGGCGTCCCTGTGCACGATCGCGCTGAACGCGTCCACCGCCTCACCCTGCAGCAGAATGTCGACCTTGACCAGCTGCGATTCCTGCTCGCCCGACTCCTCGTAATCGAGGCTGGCATAGCCGCGGGTGCGCGACTTCAGCGAGTCGAAGAAGTCGAAGATGATCTCCGCCATCGGCATGGTGTAGCGCAGCTCGACCCGGGTCTCGGAGAGATAGTCCATGCCGCCGAGTTCACCGCGGCGGGACTGACACAACTCCATGATCGAGCCGATGAACTCACTCGGAGAGATGATCGTGCACTTCACGATGGGCTCGTAGACGTTGCGCACCTTGCCTTCCGGCCAATACGAGGGGTTGGTGACGACATGCTCGGCGCCGTCCTCCATGTCCACCCGGTAGACCACGTTCGGCGCCGTCGAGATCAGATCCAGGTCGAACTCGCGCTGCAACCGCTCGCGGGTGATCTCCATATGCAGCAGACCGAGGAAGCCGCAGCGGAAACCGAAGCCGAGCGCCACCGAGGTCTCCGGGGTATAGGTCAGCGCGGCGTCGTTGAGCTGGAGTTTCTCCAACGCGTCGCGCAGATCCGGGTAGTCGGAGCCGTCCACCGGATAAAGGCCCGAGTACACCATCGGGCGCGGCTCACGGTAGCCGGTGAGCGGCTCGGTCGCCCCACCGCGCGCGCCCGTCACCGTGTCGCCGACCTTCGACTGGCGCACGTCCTTCACGCCGGTGATCAGGTAGCCGACCTCGCCGACGCCGAGGCCCTGGGTGGGCTTGGGCTCCGGTGAGACGATGCCGATCTCCAGCAGCTCATGGGTGGCGCCGGTCGACATCATCTTGATCTTCTCGCGTGGGGTCAGCTTGCCGTCCACCACGCGGACGTAGGTGACCACGCCGCGATAGGTGTCGTAGACAGAGTCGAAGATCATCGCTCGGGCCGGCGCGTCCGCATCGCCGACCGGCGGCGGCACCTGCGCGATCACCTGGTCGAGCAGATCGGCGACGCCCTCGCCGGTCTTGCCGGAAACGCGCAGTACATCCGAGGGGTCGCAGCCGACGATGTGCGCGAGCTCCGCCGCATAGCGCTCCGGGTCGGCGGCGGGCAGATCGATCTTGTTCAGCACCGGGATGACGGTCAGGTCCTTGTCCAACGCCAGGTACAAGTTGGCCAGCGTCTGCGCCTCGATGCCTTGCGCGGCATCGACCAACAGGATCGCGCCCTCACACGCCTCGAGCGCGCGCGACACCTCGTAGGTGAAGTCGACGTGACCAGGCGTGTCGATGAGATGCAGCACGAAGTCGGTGCCCACGTGCTCGCCCGTCCTCGGCTTCCAGGGCAACCGGACATTCTGGGCTTTGATCGTGATACCGCGCTCGCGCTCGATATCCATCCGGTCCAGGTACTGGGCGCGCATCTGCCGCTCCTCGACCACTCCGGTCAGCTGCAACATGCGGTCGGCCAGCGTCGACTTGCCATGGTCGATGTGCGCGATGATGCAGAAGTTCCGGATCCGGCTGGGATCGGTGAACGTCGTGTCGGCGAAGCTGGCGGGCACTCCACTCCTCATGGGTATCGGCAAACTGCCGTCTATCGTCCCATGAGCAGAGGTGTTGATCGGCAGCGGCTGTGTCGGTCTGGCAGCGCCTGCGGCGCCGCGGGTTCGCGGCCCCTTTGTGGCTCACGTCCGAGTGGGCGAGACTCGCGACTGCGTCGCATGCGCTTCGCCCACTCGGACGCGAGCCGGGCCGCGAACGGCGCTCGCAGAACTCGCACCCGACGCGGTCGAGGATCCGCGGCTTGCCGTTGGTTTTCCGGGTTCCGTGATAGGCCCCGGATCTTGACAGTGCACCCGACGTTCCCGACAAGCCCCAGATCCTCTTGGCGTACCCGTAGTCTCCGAGCCCAGATCTTGGCGGTGTACGCGCCGTTTCCGACAAAACCCGAGATCCTCGCGGCGTACCCGCAGGGGTCTCGACAGGGCCGAGAATCTCGCGGCTCTGCCCAGTTCCTGACGTATCCCGATATCGGGCCGCCGGGATCGCGGATTACCCCGACGACACGGCGACTCGGGCGCGGATGAGAAGACGTGAGCGCGCCGTTATTCTCCACAGATGGCCCGAAGTTGGAACTCTCTCGGCAAGCAGCTCGGTCTCATCGCGAAGGAGCAGGGGCCGAAGATCGTCAAGCAGCAGGGACCCAAGCTGGTCGAACGACTGGTGGGAACGCTGGCGCAACGGCGTGCGCCGGGTGGCGTCGCGGTGCGGCCCGCCGCGTCCACGCCGGTCCCGACAGCCGAGCGAGCACGACAGATCGTCTATTCCCCGCAGCTGGACGGCCGGGCCGACCCGGGCGAGATCGTCTGGACCTGGGTGCCGTTCGAGGAGGATCCGAGTAACGGCAAGGATCGGCCGGTGCTGGTCGTGGGCCGCGACAACCGTACGCTGCTCGGTCTGATGCTGTCGTCGAATCCTGACCGTGCGCACGACCGCAACTGGGTCGGCATCGGCAGCGGGTCGTGGGACAACGCCGGGCGGCCGAGCTGGGTCCGGCTCGATCGGGTCCTGGACGTGCCGGAGGCGGGCATCCGCCGTGAGGGGGCGATCCTGGCGCGCACCACATTCGATCTGGTCGCACACCGGCTGTGCGCCGAATACTCCTGGCACTGAGGTCCCGCCTGGTCCGATGCCCCGAGCCGACCGGCTTCGCCGCCGCGGGCGGCGGACTCACCGCCCGCACGCCGGTCGCGCCGACACCCGTCGCGACCGGAACATCGTTCCCACAGCGGGACCAGCTCAGGAGATCATCTCGCGGGAACGGCCGAATAGCAGGCCGTACACCAACGCGCCCAGCGCGCCGCCGATCAGCGGGAATACTATGAACGCCCAGACCTGTCCCATCGCGCCGTCCTGATAGGGGGCCACCGCGAGGCTGCGGGCGGGGTTCACGGAGGTGTTGTCCACCGGAATCGAGACCAGGTAGATCACCGTGAGCGTGACACCGATCGACAGACCGGCCAGTGGCACGTCGGAGATCTGATCGGTCGAGGCCAGTACCACGAACACCAGCAGCGCCGTCAGCATCACCTCGACGATGATCATGGCGGCCATGCCGTAGCCGTTCTGCAGGACCACCTCCCCGAGTGGTCCGGTCTTCGCCGACGGACTGTGCGCACCCCATCCATTCGCGGCCAGCCCTTCTACCGAGCGGTCGTAGGACGGCAGGTTCTTGGCCAGCGCGAACAACACGAGACCGGCCAGCAGACCGCCGATCAGCTGGGCGATCACATACCCGGCCGCGGTCACCGCATGCACCCGGCCGAGCAGCAACTGGCCGAGCGTGACGGCCGGATTGACATGGCAACCCGAGATCGGCCCGATCGCGTAGACGAGGAACATCAGCGAAAGACCGAAAGCCAACGCCACCCCCAGCGCGCCGACCCGCTCCCCCGCCAGCACCGCCGTCCCGGCGCCGGAGATCACCAGGACGAAGGTGCCGAGCGCCTCGGCGCCCCATTTCTTGCTGTCGGGAATCGGCGTGTTCCCGACACCCTCTTCGACAACTTCCTGAGCCGTTGGAGACATCTGCCCACCTTCCGCGTTCCAGACTGGTGCTCTTGCGAGCCGTGGTACCGCTCGGACAACAGAGCCGCTCGGAGATCGATGGTTGCTCGCCGGACGCTACGCGAGTCTGGTGATCTCTACAACGACTTCGAGATCGGTGGAGCCGCCCCCGGAGAATATGCCCTTCAACGGCGGAACATCGGCATAATCGCGGCCCACACCCACCGAAACGTGCTGTTCGTTGCTGGCGACATTGTTCGTAGGGTCGTAGCCCCACCAGGCGCCGGTCCACGCCTCGATCCAGGCGTGCGACTGTCCGGCTACCGTCGCGCCGATCTCGGCGGACGAGTCGGGATGGAGATAGCCGGAAACGTACCGGCTCGGGATTCCCATACTGCGCAGCAACACCAGAGTCAGGTGCGCATAGTCCTGACAGACCCCTTGCCGATCGGCGAACGCCTGCACCGCCGAGGTCCGCACCGAAGTGGTGCCCGCGAGATAGTCCATCTCCTGGTGCACCCACTCCGCCGCACGCACGACGGCTTTCGCGGGCGGTACGCCGCGCGAGAGCCGGCGAGCCACGGCGGCGAGTTTCCGATCGGGCGGCACGTAGGCGGTGGGCGCGAGCATCTCGCCGAACCGGTCGACGATCTGTTCGGCTCGCAACTGTTCCCAGCTCAACTCGTCCGCGGGGCCCACGAACGGTTCGGTCTCCACCACCGAGGAACCGGTGACCTCCAGTTCCGTGTGCGGCGCATACAGGTCGAAGGCCGTGACGGCGGTGCCCCAATAGTCGGTGTAGCGATAGGAACGCGTCGCGGGCACGGTCTCGACTCGGTTCAAGATGACGTTCTGCCTGCTGTCAGCCCTCGGTGTGAGCCTGGCCTCGTTGAACGACCTGGTCACCGGCGCGTCGTAGACGTAGCCGGTGGTGTGCACCACCCTGATCCGCCAGCTCATGGTTCGCCCTCCACCCGCACCAAGCTGTCGCGGCTGCTGCGCAGGTCGGTCCAGGCCACCCAGGGCGCCGCGTGGAAGTATTGCAGCGCGATCGCCTCACTCACCGCGCGACAGATCTTCTGCAGCGAGAGCAGCCGGGTCTGCAGATCTTCCAGCAGCACGCCAGGCGGCAGAAACTCGAGCTCGCTGCGCGCGGTACCGAGCAGGCGTTGCGCCTCGGGTCTGGCGCCGACCCTGCTGCTCGGACGCTGATCCAGTTCCGCCAGACAGGTCTCGGCCACCCGCACCGAATGGAACACCGAGCGCGGAAACAGACGGTCGAGCAGGATGAATTCGGCCACCAGGTTGGCGTCGAGCGCGCCGCGATGGGTACGCAGATAGGTGTCGTGGGCCCCCGCCGAGCGCAACACGGTCACCCAGGCGGGCGAGGAGGTTCGATCGCCCGCACGCGAAAGCAGCAGGCGCACTGTCATGTCCACCCGCTCGATGGAACGGCCGAGCAGCAGGAAACGGTAGCCGTCGTCGCGGCTGAGGGTGGAATCCGACAACCCGGCGAACATCGCCGCGCGGTCCTTGATGTAGTGGAAGAACTCGTGCGGCCCGAGGCCGCGCGCCGCCTTCTCCGCGACGGCCAGCCCGATGTAGGTGGCATTCAGGCACTCCCACATCTCACTGGAGGTGACCTCCCTGGCGCCCTTGGCGTTCTCGCGCGCGTTGGCGATCGAATCGATGATCGAGCCGCCGTGCTCGCGGCTGAACGCCACCAGGTCGGTCACCGACCAGACGTCCAACTCACCCTGCGGCGGCTCGATTCCGAGCACGCGCAGCAGGATCCGGGATGTGCGGTCCGGGTCCACCGTCGCGTCCTCGAGCAGCTGGTGCACCGCGACGTCGAGAATACGTGCGGTGTCGTCGGCGCGTTCGACATAACGGCCGATCCAATACAGGGACTCGGCGTTGCGAGCCAGCATCAGCGCGTCACCTCCCGGCCGGCTGCTGCGGCGGGCCGACACCACCGTGCGGTGACCGCCCGCTCCGCCGCCGGTCTTGTTGTTGCTGCTGCTGTTGCTGATTCGCCTGCACCGCAGTCGGTTCCCGGCCCAACTCGAACGACTCCGCCTGCGGCGGATCACCGACCAGTTGCGCGCCCGCCAGTTCACGATCAACGGGCGAGGCGCGGCCCGCGAGCACCCAGGTGTCCTTGCTGCCGCCACCCTGACTGGAGTTCACCACCAGCGAACCGTCCGGTAGCGCGACCCTGGTCAGTCCGCCGGGCAGCACCCAGATGTCGTCACCGTCGTTGACCGCGAACGGCCGCAGATCGACATGCCGAGGCACCAGTGCGTTACCGATCTTGGTCGGCACGGTCGACAGCTGCACGACCGGCTGCGCGACCCAACCGCGCGGGTCGGCCTTGATTCGGCGTCGGGCCGCCGCGAGCTCGCGCGGCGTCGCGTCCGGTCCGATCACGATGCCGTAGCCGCCGGAGCCTTCCACCGGCTTGATCACCAATTCGCCGATCCGGTCAAGCACTTCGTCGCGTTCGTCGTCCAGCCAGCAGCGAAAGGTGTCGACGTTGGGCAGTATCGGCTTCTCATTGAGGTAGTACTCGATGATCGTGGGCACGTAGGTGTAGATCAGCTTGTCGTCGGCGACGCCGTTGCCGACCGCGCTGGCGATGACGACGTTGCCCGCCCGCGCCGCGTTCAGGACGCCGGCCACGCCGAGCACCGAATCCGGCAGGAAATGCATGGGATCGAGGAAGGCGTCGTCGATGCGTCGGTAGATCACGTCGACTTGCCGCTCGCCCGCCGTCGTGCGCATGTAGACGACGTTGTCGCGGCACAACAGGTCACGGCCTTCCACCAACTCCACGCCCATCTGCCTGGCCAGCAGCGAATGCTCGAAGTACGCGGCATTGTGCACGCCGGGAGTGAGTACCACGACGGTGGGATCGGCTTCGTTCGACGCGGCCGCGGCGCGCAGCGCCGCGAGCAGATAACTCGGATAATCGCCGACCGCGCGCACCCGGTGCGAGGAGAACAGGTCCGGGAAGACCCGCGCCATTGTTCGGCGGTTCTCCATCACGTAGGAGACGCCTGACGGGGAGCGCAGATTATCTTCCAGCACACGGAAATCGCCGTGCTCGTCGCGGATCAGGTCGATGCCCGCGACGTGGATGCGCACCCCGTTCGGCGGCACCAGGCCCGCGGCCTCTCGGTGGAAGTGGTGGCACGAGGTGACCAGGCGCTTGGGGATCACCTGGTCGCGCAGGATGTTCTGTTCGCCGTACACGTCCGCGAGGAACAGTTCCAGCGCGATCACGCGCTGTTCGATGCCGCGCTCGAGTTTTCCCCACTCGGCCGCAGCGATCACCCGCGGCACCAGATCGAGCGGAAACGGGCGCTCTTGACCGGACAGCGAGAAGGTGATGCCCTGATCGATGAACGCGCGATCCAGCGCCTCCGAGCGCGCGGCGAGATCAGCGACGTCGATCGGCGCGAGCGCGGCGAAGATCCCGTTGTACGGCGGGTGCACCCGACCGGAGCGGTCGAACATTTCATCGAAGGCTTCGGCGTAGCGGCCCGGTGTATATCCCTCGAACAGTCCCGTCTGCCTCCTCATCCCATCGCCCGCCGCACGCCCGGCACGAACCGGCGGGGACCCGGCGGGTCGTGGCGGGGAGGCGGAGGTCATGGGAAAATCGTGCAGCATTCCGTCACCAACACTGGGTGTGATGCAGATAAATTTCTTGCATCACTCCTATTCCATGGGTGAATCTCCGGCCACCGGACGGACCGGTCGTTCGGGCTTCGACCAGGCCGGACGGGCGCCGATTTCCTGTGCTGAACGCCGACTGGTAACCTCGACCTTCGGCGCTGCGTTACCCGTTCACTCCCGGGTGTGTCGCGCGCTCCCGAACTTTCCAGGACACCCACCAGACAGGAACACGAGGAAACACGCGTGGCCAACATCAAGTCCCAGATGAAGCGGATCCGCACCAACGAGGAAGCGCGCAAGCGCAACCAGTCGGTCAAGTCCGCGCTGCGCACCGCCATCCGTAGCTTCCGCGAGGCCGCGGCCGCCGGTGACAAGGAAAAGGCCACCGAGCGCCTGCAGTTCGTCGGCCGCAAGCTGGACAAGGCCGCCTCGAAGGGCGTCATCCACGCCAACCAGGCCGCCAACAAGAAGTCAGCCCTGGCACTGGCTCTCAACAAGCTCTGACCCAGCGGTACCGCCCGCCGGTATCGTTCCCGTTTTTGACGCAGCCGCCATGGCCTCGATGACCAAGGCGGCTTTTGTCGTGCCCAGACCACCCGTCGAGTCGCTCGACTCGCTCACCTGGCACTCTCCCGGGGATTCTGGATCATCCCGCGCCAGGGCGACGGTCCAGCTACCATTCGGCGCATGGTAACCGTGTATGCCAATCAGACTGTCGTCCGCAGCGAGGACCTGCCGGATGTGATCCGGGCGGCGGAAGTGCTCGGATTCGGCTTGAAGATCGAGAATGTGCTGGTTCCCGACGACGACGGCGGTTACTCCTTGGAGTGGATCGTCACGCGAGACGAGGACGTGCCCGCCTACGAGGAGTGGGAAGGCCGCTACGAGGACACCGAGGACGACGAGGAACTGACGCTCACCTCGGTGGAATAGTCCCAGGTCACGGCGCTCACGGATCGGCGGCCAGTCGAGCGAGCGCCGTGTGGGACTCGTCATCTGCCGCGCGGTAGATGATGATCCGCTGATCGGGGTCCTGCACCGGAATCAGCACCTCATAGCTGACCGTCAGCGGGCCGACCACCGGATGGCGCAGCGGTTTGTTCCCCCGCCCCTGCACTCGGACGTCGTGGCGGGCCCACGCCTGTGCGAACTCGGGGCTGTGTGTCGTGAACTCGATGATCAGGTCCGCGAGCATCTGATCGTCCGGATGCGCGGCCCGCGCGGCCCGCAGATCCGCGATGCCCTCCCGGATGATCCGTTCGCGCTCGACGTAGAAGTCCCGCACGCCCGGGTCCAGCAGACACAGCCACATGGTGTTGCGCTGTCGTGTGGGTAGGGCCCCGAAACGGTGGTCAGCCGCGCCATCACTCCGTTCCAGGCCAGGATGTCGTAGCGATGGTTCACCAGCATCGCTGGCAGCGGCGACAGGTCGTCGACCAGCCTCGCGAGTGCGGGCGCCGGCACCGTACTCGGTTTACCGTTGTTCGGCAGCCGCTGTTGCGCCAGGTCGAACAGGTAGGTGCGCTCGTCGGCGTCCAGCCGCAACGCCTGCGACAACGCCTCGAGCACCGCCGCCGACGGACGCAGGCCGCGCCCTTGTTCCAGTCGCACGATGTAGTCCGTGCTCACCCCCGCCAGCTCGGCGACCTCGTCCCGTCGCGATCTCGACCGCGGCGGCAACTTCATCGATACGGCGAGCCAATACACCAACAGCACCTCCGAGCAACTTCTCGGCGAATTCAACCGCGGACAACCGCGAAAGCCTGGTGCTGGCAACCAAATACACCATGCTGCGGCGCGCGGGCGACCCGAACTCCGGAGGAAAACACCGCAAAAGCATGTTCGCCTCGGTCGAGGCCAGTCTGCGTAGGCTGAACACCGACTACATCGATCTGCTCTACCTGCACGCCTGGGACTTCCTGACCCCGGTCGAGGAAATTCTGCGCGGCATGGACGATCTGGTGTGCTCGGGCAAGGTGCTCTACGTCGGGATCTCGGACGCTCCGGCCTGGCAGGTCTCCCGGATGCAGACCATCGCCGACCTGCGTGGCTGGTCTCGCCGCTGATCGCACTGCAGATCGAATACAGCCTGATCGAGCGGACCGTGGAACGTGAGCTCATCCCGGTGGCGCGTGAGCTCGGGCTCGGGGTGGTCCCGTGGTCGCCACTGGCCAGCGGCGTGCTCACCGGAAAGTACAGCCGCGCGGACCTGGAGCACGAGGCGGAGGGTTCGCCGGAGGGGAATCGCAAGAACGTGGCCGCCGCCAACGGATCACTCACCGAACGCGGCCTCGCGATCGCGGATGTGGTGAAGGAAGTCGCTGCCGATATCGGCAGAACTCCTGCGCAAGTCGCACTGGCCTGGACCCTGCGCAAGCCAGGTGTCACCGCGCCGATCATCGGCGCGCGCACCGCCGCTCAGCTCGAGGACAACCTCGGCGCGCTCGACGTCGAATTCGACACGGCCCAGCTGGCCCGACTGGAACAGGCCAGCGCCGTCGACCTCGGCTTCCCGCACGAGTCCTGACCCGGCCGATGACCCGCAGTGTCACCTTCGGCGACCTGAACATCGAAGGGCGCGAATAGTACTCGGACCCGTGCGGCGGTGCGAGCCGGACTTGCATCACCGACGGCCGCTGTCCCGGGCGCGGTGCCACAGGCACAAACCGCCGTAAGGGTCGTGTCCGGGCCCATCGCGTTCCCGACGCTGCGGCTACTGCCCTGATGCGTAGCGTCACCGCCGAGCCGGTGGTCCGACCGATGAGTTCGGGCGCTGCGAACCGTCTGCATCGGTGCTGGCGCCGACTACGGAGAGTGACGATGGACCTGAACGAGATCATGGCATGGACCCGCACCGAACGACTCGGGCTCGCCGATTTCCTCGACGGCCTCGACCAGCACGAGTGGAGTGCCGATTCCTTGTGCCCCGGCTGGACCGTGCACGACGTGCTGGCCCACGTCACAGTGGTGGACACCTTCCGGGCGACGATCGCGGGCGTGATTCGGGCCCGGGGGAACTGGAATCGGATGACCGAGCGGAGGGCACGCGATTGGGCAGCCCGCTACCGGCCGACCGAACTGATCGCGCAACTACGCGAGAATGCCGGGTCGGCGCGGCTGGCGCCGGGCGCCGGTCCACTGGATCCGCTGGTGGACATCATGATCCACGGTCAAGACATCGCCCGGCCGCTCGGGCGGTGGCGGGCGATGCCGAGCGAACCGGCAGTGGTCGCACTGGAACATGTCCTGCGGAGCAGGTTCTACGGCGCCAGGACACGCCTGCGCGGCGTGCGACTGGTGGCCACCGACACGGACTGGTCGGCTGGCGACGGATCGGAGGAGATTCGCGGGTCGCTGAGTGATCTGCTGCTCGTCGCGACCGGGCGCGCGGCTGGGCTCGCCGGGGTGACGGGGGCGGGTGCGGAGCGAATCGCCGACGCGCTCTGACCGTTCCACCGAACCCGGGACGCATCGACAGAACCGTGCCCCATGACCAACCGACCGGATCGATCAAAGCGGACGATAATCGAGCAAGGCCGAACGCCACGCGATTCGATGACCATCACCCGATCCGACAGTTGACCAGGCGAACCCGGCCATCGCGTCGCGGTTTTCGCTATCCGGATCAGCCGGCGCCGTGCAGGTCCAGGATCCGAGTGAGGGCACGTTCGAGGGCATAACCGGCGTCGGCGGCGCCGCCTTTGACGTCGGCGTTGAGCGCAGCGACCACTTGGAGGGCCGAACCGATGGTCGCGGAGGTCCAGCCGCGGGCCTGGGCCTGGGCCTTTTTCACTTTCCACGGCGGCATGCCGAGTTGCTGGGCCAGTGCGAACGGGTCACCACGGCCGGCCGAGCCGACCCGCGCGATGGTGTGTACCGAATCGGCGAGTGCGTCGGCGAGCAGGACATGCGGCACGCCACGGTCGTTCGCCCAGCGCAGGGCCTCCATCGCACCGGGACGATCCCCCGCCACGGCCAGCTCGGCGACGTCGAACCCGGACACTTCGGCCTTACCCGAGTAGTAGCGGCGCACGGCCGCGACATCGACCTTACCGCCGGTGTCGGCGGCCAGCTGCGCGCACGCGGCCGCCAGCTCACGCAGCTCCGAGCCCACCGTCTCCAGCACGACCTGCACGACCTCGCCGGACACCCGGACCCCGGCACGGCGGAACTCACCGCGAACGAACTCGACCCGCTCGGTGGCCTTGGTCACCTTGGCGCATTCGTGGGTGACCGCCCCGGCCTTGTGCAGCGCGGGCACAAGAGCCTTGGCCCGTCCGCCGCCGGAGTGCAGGACAACCAGCACCACACCATCGGGCGGGTCCTGTGCGGCCCCGGTGATCACCGCGACCGCGTCTTTGCCCGCCTCGGCCGCTGACTCGAGCACGATCACCCGGTCCTCGGCAAACAGTGAGGGGCTCAGTAGTTCAGCCAGTTCGGCGGTACTCGCGTCCCCCGCACGCAGTCGGTCCACCGGTACCGCGTCAGCGTCCGGAGCCGACGCACGCACCTGCGCGGTCACCTCCCCCAGTGCCCGCTCGATCAGCAGCTCTTCTTCCCCGAGCAGCAGGTGGAGTTGTGCCGGCCGCGCGCTCACGACGGCGCCTTTCCGAAACCCGACGTCCCCGACGTCCCCGACGGCATCGCGTCCGAGGGCCTTGCCTGGATGGTTCGCTCGCAGCGCTCGCTCACGGCCCGATCCTACGATCCCCGACCGACACCCTGCGCCGGGCACCCAGCGCACGCGACACGCGTGCGTCGGCGAACGATGGGCAGGACCTCGGCGCGGCTACACGCTGTTACGCGGTGCCGGTCTCGATCCAGTTGTTTATTTTCTGGAAGGACGATGGCGCCGACGGGTGCAGCGGGAGGTTATGCGCGGTACCCGGTACGACGAGGGCGTCGAAATCCGCGGCGCCGCTGTAATAAGGAGCCTCATTCGCCAGAATCGAATCCGCTGTCTGACAACTCACCACCAAGTTGCAGAAGATGTCGTCGTTCGCGCCCATGACGATCAAGACCGGTGCGGTGATCGAGCGGGCCGAGCTGAGTGCCACCGGCGCCAACAGCGCGGTAGCCGATTCGGCCACTTCACCGACAGTGGCCAGATCCTTGTTGCTCTCGTCA
Source organism: Nocardia sp. NPDC049190 (assembly GCF_040648115.1). Lineage (NCBI taxonomy): Bacteria > Bacillati > Actinomycetota > Actinomycetes > Mycobacteriales > Nocardiaceae > Nocardia > Nocardia sp. NPDC049190. Next base: position 137,445 of record NZ_JBEZDE010000009.1, on the reverse strand, counting down.
TAGGCGATCACCGCGGAATCGGCGGTTTTCGGATCGTAGAAGGCCGGGCCACGCCGACTGGGCACCGTGGTGAGATATCCGGGGTCGAGGCCCTTTCCGGCGAACTTGGGATCGAGCGCCGCCGGATACAGGCTGGCGAAGAACGCGGTGGAAGTCAGACCCACGGCAGGCAGATGAATTATTCCGGTCACGACAAGTCGGTCCAGATCGTGCCAGCGCGACGCCTCGTTCGTGAGTGTGACCGAGCCCAGCGAATGCCCCGCACCGTTCACCTGCGAATAGCCCTGACCGCGAACCCAGCCGATCAACTGGTGCAGCACATAGGCGTCGCTGGATACCGTGAGCGCCGAACTCGCCGGACGGCTGCTCGATCCGGTGCCGAGCCGGTCGAAATCGAACGTCGCCCGACCGGCCGCCAAGGTGAGGTCGACATACGAATCCGCCTGCGGGTCTTGCGGCCAATCCCAATACGTCCGGTTGTAGGTGGCGCCGGCTACGAGCACGTCGATTCGATGCTCGCCGGGAGCCCACACGCTCGGCGTACAGAGTGTCGCGGCGACGGTATTGTCCTGCGGCCCACCATCGGACAGCGCAACGGGAACAGCAACCTCCCGGCAAGTACCGGGCTTGTCGCTCGCCGCCGATGCCGGGGCCGCCGTTACGAGAAAAGTGGATGCGAACACAGCAGCAGCCATAACGGCCACGCGGCGGAAATTCATAGCACCTCATCGAGGTCGAAAACTGCGGAAAGACCGAACTCGGCTGACAGCGACGATCACATGCCTCCGTGTTCGGCGTTCTGCATCGTATGTTGCCGACCGGTCGAACACAATGCCTCGTGGACCGCTCCCACCGTCGACCGACTCGGCCGCATTGTCGTGGCGATCCGGCGCACCGATGCCGCGATGCGCCCGGTTTTCGCGATGAATATCGGTGATGGCGTGGCATTTTGAGACTTCGTCATCGGCGCGCAGAGGACAACGACGAGGGCGATGCGGATTCCGACGCGAGCACCGACGCCGAAAGGTCGGTTGCGGACATGGTTACGAGGGAAATTCGGCGCGGGTGCGATATGGCGCGGGTGCGATATTACGGGGCCGCCGGATGACCAGGTACACGACAGCGCCGATGTAACAGGGACATTCGCGAGCGTGCCGTGAACACCGCTGTCTACCACGACCGCACCGCCACGAAGCTGATCATCGCGGTGCGCGCCGCCATGATCGGCAAGCGTGACCACGAACGCCCCTGCGGAAACCGCCACGATCTCGGCCACCACCCCTTGCGCAATCAGTCGGCCCAAATGGGTGGCCAACAGGATCAGGCCCGCGGTCGCGACCACCGACAACGCGAAGCCCACGCTGACCGCAAGCCCAGCCGACAGGGCACGCAGCGCCGCCGCCTGCCGGAACGTGGCCGGGCAACTTCCACCTCGAAGGGAGGAGACGTTCCACCATCGTTACGCGCGATACGCGAACACGCCTGCATTCGACGGGCCAGGTCGCCGTGCGATCGTGAATACCGCGATGTCGACGGCGGCTCGCTCGCGATCTTGACATTGTCACTGTGACAAGGCGTTCACTGGCGGTCGGAGGTGGTACCCATCAACGCGATACACCGGAACCCACAGAACACGCGACTACTCGACGCATTGGCCGCAGAGAACTCATCGACTCGACTCGCGGCCGCCCTGGCAGTCGGCACGCGTCCCGAGCCCGATTTCGTCGATGTGCTGGTAGAACGGTGCGCGATCGAGCCGGACTTCTTCGTGCGCGACATGCTCACGTGGGCGCTGACCCGACTGCCGGCGCAGATCACGGTTCCGAGACTGCGCGCGGAACTTTGTTGCGACCGTGCACAGGCCCGCAGCCAAGCGCTGCACACGCTGTCCAAGATCGGGGACGCGAACGCGTGGCCCTCGATCACCCGGTCATTGCTGCACGACGCCGACGACCAGGTCGCGCGCAGCGCGTGGCGCGCTGCGGTCGTCCTCGTGCCCGACGGCGAGCAGGCAGAGCTGGCCGAGCAGCTCGCCACGCAATTCGGCCGCGGCGACCGGGAAGTGCGGCTGAGTCTGAGCCGTGCCCTCGTCACGCTCGGCGCCGTGGTCGAGCCGGTCCTGCGAACGGCGATGGCAAGTCACGACCCGACGGTGCGCGCGCATGCGAGCGCCACGGAGCGACTTCTGTGCGACCCGGACGCCGGATTCGATCTCGCCGTCGATGCGGCGAGACGGGTCCGCGCGCTCGGTCCGGACCGGGAGGAGGAAACCGCGTGCTGATCGGCGAGGTGGCGCGCCGTTCGGGGGTCAGCGCGCGGATGCTCAGGCACTACGACTCGCTCGGGCTGGTGCGGCCGACCGGCCGCACCGTGGGCGGCTACCGGGAATACTCCCCCGACGACATCCGGCGGATCTTCCATGTGGAGGGGCTGCGGTCGTTGGGGCTGTCTCTGAGCCAAGTCGGACGCGCTCTCGACGACCTCGAATTCACCCCGTCCGCACTGGTCGGCCACCTCATCCGGAAGACCGAGGAACGACTGAACCGGGAGCGAGAACTGCTCGAGCGGCTCCGCAAGGTCGATGCGGCCGAGCCCTCCGGGTGGCCGGACGTCCTGCGCATCGTCGAGCTGCTGCACGGACTCGGTTCGCAGAGTGCCGACCGGCGCCTGCGCACCGTCCTCACCCCGATCGAGGACGTGCCGGTGCCCGCCGAACTGCTGGCCGAGGCGGTTCTCACCGAATCCGACCCGAACGTTGCCGGGGCACTGCGGTGGGCGCTCGCGCGCACCGGCGGCGACGCTGTGGCGAGTTTGGCATCCGGCCTGGCCTCCGAGGAGGTCGACGTCCGTCGGCGCGCGGTCTTGGCGCTCGCCGAGCTACCCGGCGACGAGGCGACCGCGGCGCTCACGGCCGCGCTCGAGGACGCGGACACGACAATCCGCGCACAGGCTGGTCTCGCACTGGGTGCGCGAGGGGTGACCCTGGCTGTGCCGGCACTCGTCGGCACGGTGGTCGAGGGCCCGAACGATGTCGAGGCGGCCGAGCTCCTGGGAACGTTGGCACGGGATCCGCAATGGGCTGACCGGATCCTGAGTGCGCTGGTCGACGAGCTCGCCGCACACACGGCCGACTCGGCGGTGCGCAGACGACTGACCCAGGCGCTCGCCGAGCTGCCGGGGACCATCGCGCTGGACATTCTGCGGCACCTGGCCGACGACGACGATCGGGCGGTGGCTCTGCTCGCCTCGGCTCTGGTGGAAACGCTCGAAGAACGGCCGGACGAGAACACCCCCGGCCACCCCGGGTAGTGCCCCGACCAGCGCGACGTAGCGGATCAGGGCTCGGGCGGCGAAGCGACCTCGCCGACCGCATGATCGATCACCCATGTGATCGGATACTGCGCCGCCAGGCAGCCGAGCAGGCCTGCCGCGATCTCAGCTGAGCTACATTGGTTGGGGCAGAATCGATGCGAAGGTCAGGTCAAGAGGGTCTGTCACACGGAGGCGCCGATGCGTTTCAGTGAGTTCCTTCCCAGCCCGCTCGGGTTCGGCACGGCCCCGCTGGGCAATATGTACCGTGCGATCCCGGAGGATGAGGCAGCCGCGACCCTGGACGCCGCATGGGATCAGGGCGTTCGATATTACGACACCGCCCCGTTCTATGGAGCGGGTTTGGCCGAGCAGCGGCTCGGCGAGCTGCTGTCCACCAAGCCCAGGGATTCTTTCGTCTTGTCCACAAAGGTCGGGCGCGTCATCTACGACGAGGTGGAGCGCCCGAGTGCGCGTGATCTCGGGGAGAAGGGCGGGCTTTTCGAACACGGTCGTCCCAACAAGATGGTGACTACCTACACCTCCGAGGCCACAGAGCGGTCGATCGAGGACAGTCTGAAGCGACTGGGTGTCGACCGATTGGATATCGTCACAGTGCATGACATCGCTCAGGACTTCCATGGCGACGCCTGGCTGCAGCAGTTCGAGGTCGCCCGCACCGGAGGTTTCCGCGTTCTCGACCGGCTGCGGGATCAAGGTGTCATCAAGGCATGGGGCACCGGGACCAACCGCACCGAACCGGTCGAGCTGACAATTGCCCTGGACGAACCGCGCCCGGACGTCTTCCTGCTGGCAGGCCGATACACGCTGCTGGATCACGAACATGCTCTGGAACGACTGCTGCCGATGGCCGCCGCACAGGGCTTGGAGATGATTGTCGGCGGGCCCTACAACTCCGGGGTGCTCGCGGGCGGAGCCCATTTCGAGTACCAGAAGGCATCGGCCGAGATCGTCGATCGGGTCCGGCGCATCAAAGAGATCGCCGACCGGCACGGCGTCAGTGTGAAAGCAGCCGCCCTACAGTTCTCGCTCGCCCACCCGGTCGCCGTCGCCACTATTCCCGGAGCGTCGCGGCCCAGCCGCATCGCCGAGGACCAAGCTGCCGTGCGAGCGAATGTCCCGGCGGCATTCTGGGCCGAACTTCGTGCGGCCGGACTGATCAGCCCCAATGCCCCGACCCCGGACGGCGTCTGACCGCTGCGGTTCGATCTCGTCTCGCAGGCATACGAGCCCAGGAGAAATAGATGGCATCGACTTCGGTAAGCCGGATCATCCCAGCTTCACCCGAACAGGTGTGGCAGCTGATCGGTGGCTTCCACGCGCTGCCGGACTGGCTTCCTTTCGTCGCCCGTAGCACCCCGCTGGAAGGGGGCAGAGTCCGCGAGTTACGCAACAGCGAAGGGGGGACGATTGTCGAACGTCTGCAGGAATTCAACGAACAGGAGCGCCACTACTCCTACTCGATCGTCGCATCGCCTTTCCCGGTACGCGGCTATCTTGCGACCTTACGGGTGTACCCGGTTCCCGAGGATGAGCAGCGCGCCGAGGTGGTGTGGGGCGCACGGTTCGCACCTGACGGAGTGAGCGAGTCCGAGGTGGTCGATCTGATCACCGGCATCTTCAGCAACGGCCTCGACGCCTTGAGTAAAGCGGTGGCGGTGCGCGCGCCTTAAGCCTCGGTCAGACGCGGAGCGCTTGCAGTGGAAAGCTATTTGGGATCCTCGATCTCCGCGACCTGTACTCACCGTGAACTCGCGATGCGCAGGCTTCCTGCATTGCCGAAGACCGCAATGTCGCCGCGACGGTCGGTGCGCGCGACCGTCGCGCCGAGGGCGGACAGATCCGCGAGGACAGCGGGGTTCGGGTGACCGAACGTGTTATCGGCACCGACACTGACGAGCACGAGGCGGGGGCCGACGGCGGTGAGAAATTCTTTTGTGGTTGTCCGTGATCCGTGATGTGGGAGTTTGAGGATCTCGGCCTGGATAGGGATTCCGGCATGCATCAGCGCGAGCTGAGCCGGCGCTTCGATATCCCCGGTGAGCAGAATGCGACCGACGGGGGTTCGGGCGGTGACGACCACCGAGCGGTCGTTCGCGTCGTCCGCTTCGGCTCCGCGGATGGGCCGCGGTGTATTCCTGGTGGGCGCCAGCACCTCGAGTTCGACCGCACCGAAACTCAACATGTGTCCGGCCGACAGCTCCAGTAATGGCACCCCAGCCTTTCGGGCGACGGCCGCCACCTGTACCAAGCCGGTCACCGGCGCACGCGGATCGTCACCGGTTCGGCCCACCTCCGACCCGGATCCCGGCCCCATAAGCGGGCACCGACCGCGCACCTGCACCGACGTATCGCGCCCAGTCGGTCGCCGGTCCCCCGCAATCATCACCTCGGCCGTGCGCGTCGGCCGGTCGCCGGCTCGACCCCACCCACTCTCATCGTCGACCGCACGCTCCCGCCCACCATCGGATCGGCCACCTCTGCCTTCTGGCCGATCGCTGACTCGCCCTCGCCGATCCCCGATCGCATGATCGCGCGGATCGGGCACTCGCCCCTGTGCCGGGACCGGCCGTACCAGCGGACGTGAATCGCTTCCCGCATGGTCGTCGTTGTCTCCCTGCTGAATACCCGCCGGTATTGCGGGAACGCCCGACGCGCATTCGGATTCGCCCTCAGCGGCCGCGGGCGCGTGTTCGGATGCGGAGGCTGGTGGCAATCCGTCGAGTTCGTGCAGACCAACGGCTATCGCCGCCACCGCACGGTGGCGCAAGGCGCCGGTGAGACCGCCGATATGGTCCGCGTGCGGATGGGTGAGGATGAGCAAGGGGATCTGCGAGATGTGCAGGCGGTCCAGACACGTTCGGATCGGACGCGGGTCGGGCCCGACGTCGATGACCACGGCGGCGCCGGGACCGACCGCGAGGACGAGGCCGTCACCTTGGCCGACGTCGCAGGCAGCGAGGATCCAACCGGTCGGCGGCCAACCGGGATGCCAGACGCGAACCGGGATCAGTACCACCGCCATGCCGAGCACCACCGCCGCAGTGAAACGGCGTACGACCCGCGAGCGCAGGGCGGCGATCGCGACCGCAACGAGGACGCCGGCGATGAGCCCGCCCGTCACACCACTTGTTACCGTGACAGACGCGCCGGGGAGACCGGCTGCGTGTTCGGCGACGCGCAGCAACCACCACGTTGGTGGTGCGGCGCAACGCAGGACCAGGTCGGCGAGTGGCGCCCAGGCACACGACAGCACGGCGCCACCCGCACCAATGACGGTGATCGGCGCGATAACCGGTGCCACAACAACATTCGCGAGCACCGCGACCAGGCTGATCTTCCCGGTGAGCGCCACCATGATCGGCATCGTGACCACGAATGCCCCCGCGGACACAGCCACCATCTCGGCAGGCGCACGCCACCACCCCCGCGCACGCAACCAGTCGGCCCAGCTGGGCGCCAACAGGATCAAGCCCGCGGTCGCAATCACCGACAACGCGAAGCCCGCGCCGACCGCAAGCCCAGGCGACAGGGCAAGCAGCGCGATAACGGCAGCGCACAGCGCCGGCAGCGCTTGCTTCCGACGACCCGTGATCACAGCCAGCACCGTGACCGCACCCATCGCCCCGGCGCGCAGCACACTGGGGTCCGGGCGTGCGATGACCACGAACAGGAGCAGCGCCGCCGCCGCGGCAGCCGCAGTCGTCCGTGGACCGACCGTGAGCAATCGCATGGCGAACAACACGACGGACAGCAGAATGGTGAAGTTCGCCCCGCTCACCACGCAGAGGTGTTGCAGCCCCGCGATCTCGAAGTCTTCGCGTACATAGTCCGGCAGTGCCGAGGTATCACCGACGACCAGCGCGGGCAGCAGTCCTGCGGCATCGGCCGGCAAGGCCCGTCCCGCCGCCGTCGTGAAATCGGCACGTACCGAACTCGCGATACGCTGCCACCACGGCAACCGCCCGACGGCTTTCGGCGGCCCCTGAGCGTGCAGCGTCGCCACCGTGAGGTCGGCTCGCCGTGGCTGGTCCACCCGAGCCCGGAACTCGATCGCCCGGCCGGGCGGCACCTGGGCCCACTCCTCTCCCGCCGCCAGGATCACCACCGCACCACCGGCCCGCACAAGCGTGTCACCGCGCTGGTATTCCTGCAGATCCGCCCGGACCAGCCACTGCCGTCCGCCGCCGATGCCCGTGCCGCGCAGCGGTTCCGGATCGTCGGTCGGGGACACCACCACATGCAGCGACAGCTCCGACGCCGTCCGCAACGGATGGATAGCCACCCGGTACTGCCGCCAGGCCGCGGCCGCCGCGAAACCCGCGCCGAGCACCACTGCTGCCAACGCCACGATCGCCACGGCTCGCCACCGTTCATCCCGGTGCGCGATCGCCCACAGCAGCAACAACCACAGACCGATGGCCAACACCGCCAATGCGGTGGCAAGCATCACCCCGGTCCGCCAGCCTGCTGTCAGCGCCACAATCGTTGCGGCCCAGCAGCACAGGGCCGCGGGCAATAGTCTGGCATCGAGCACCTGCGCGGCGCTGGGATCGTCGCCGGCTGCCGGGGAGCGACCGGCGGTACGACCGGTCGAGTCGACCTCGCCCGAGTGCGTAGCCGAAGTGCCCGTGCGGTCAGTCGCGTCGCCCGACCGGTCGGCCCTCATACCCGCACCAGGTCGCGCAGACGCGCCAGGCGGGCCGGGCCGATGCCGTCGACCTCGCCGAGTTGCGTCACGGAGGTGAAGCGCCCGTTGGTGGTACGCCAGGCGACGATGGCGCGGGCAGTGACCGGACCGACTCCCGGAAGGGCATCGAGGTCGGACTCGGAGGCGGTGTTGAGGTCGACCTTAGCCGCGGGGCTCGATGTGCGGCCGGGCGCCGATGCCGAGCCGGACAACGGGCGGTCGCCCGCGGTGACCGTCGTGCTGCCGACCTGGGGCGGGCTCTGACTCGACCCGGCGGGGCCGACCAGCACTTGGTCTCCGTCCGACAGGCGCTGAGCCAGGTTCAAGCCGGTGGTGTCGGCGCCGTCGCTCGGGCCGCCCGCCGCGGCGAGGGCGTCGGCGACCCGCGATCCGGTGGGAAGCCGGACCAGACCGGTGCGCTGGACCAGGCCGACGACGCTGACGACCAGCTCGGTCGTTACGGCCGGATCGGTGTGCACCATCGCCGCGCCGGGTTCCGCGGCCGAACTCGCCGCGGGAACCGGCGTAGGCACTTGCGCGACAGCCGTCGACCGTATCGCGGGCAATGGAGCAACCGATCGGTCGATCGGCCGCTCGCGGAATGCGACAACCGCGGCGACCACCATCGCGGCCAGCCCGACCAACGCCAGCGTGCGCACACCACGCCGACCCGGATCGAGGCGGACTCCCCGAAACCTTTCGGGCACGAGACGTTTCCGCCAACCCGGTCCGGCAATCGGCTCATCCAGCCAGCCCGGCGACCGCACATCGCCGACCACACGATCGTCCGCCGCGCCGGGGTCCGAGTCGGCAGGCAATTGCTCTAGGTCCCATCGCCCCGGTCTGATCGGCCGACTCGCCGCGCCGCCACTCGACCCGTCACCCGGGGCGGCGGTGCCGGCCGCTGTGCTCGTACCGATCCGGGCGGTCAGCGTGCCGAGCCGCCGTCGTACTCGCTCGCGTTCGTCCTGTCGTGACATGGCGGCGACGGTAGTCCCGCCGCGCCGCTGAAGAATGGGCCCGACCAGCTGATCCGATAAACCTGTTGATAACCGCCGCACTGTGGACAACTCGCACCCGAGCTACGCCGGCACGTCATCGCCTACCGTGCCGGACCTACTGCGCCGGCGGCGTCATACCGACGGTTCGTTTGCGGAGGTGCTCTTCTCCGGGGTGCTGTCGGACTTCCTGTTGCGTCGCGGATTCTCCCTCGGCGTTGCCAGGAAAGGCCCGATCATCATCGGGCTGCTGTTGACGACAGCGATGATGGGCGCGAATTTCATCGACTCCACCGCGCTGGTGATCGTGTTTCTCTCGATCGCGTTCTTCGGCAACGGGTTGGCGTCGATCACTTGGTCGCTGGTCTCGGCACTCGCGCCGAAACGCTTGATCGGGTTGACCGGTGGGATGTTCAATTTCATCGGCAACCTGTCCTCGATCGCGACACCCATTGTCATCGGCTATCTCGTCACCGACGAGAGTTTCGCATCTGGGTTCCTCTACATGACAGTCGTGACGGTGATCGGCATCGCCTCGTACGTACTGTTGGTCGGCCGCGTCGAACGCGTCGAAGAGTAGTCGGCGCACCGGCGGCGGTAGCCCGACGACAACCAGCACCTCGACAGATGCCATTCGAATCAGGGATCGTACGGCTGCCGCCGTCCCGCGACCGAATCCGATCGGCGCACCGCGCGCCGATCGGATCGGGAACGGCCCTCGACAGTGAGCGGTGAGGGATGTCGAGAGCGCCTGTCGCGGTCTACCTGTCGCGAAGCGCCTCCGAAGTCCGACCAGCATCGTTGGACATCAATACTTTTCGGCACGCCCCATCCACCCGCCGGATCGGGGCGATCTGGGCCCTACCAGTTGTCTCGAACCGAAAGAGAGGAGGCACTCGCAACCTGCCCCGCGTCGCGCGCGGGGCCCGCCGAGCCGACGCGTCAGCTCAGATCTTTGGCGAAACAGTTCGACAGCGGCAGCGGCTCGTATGGCGGAAAGATCGGAATCCGGTAGTAACCATTGCGTTCATAGAAGCGGACAGCTTCCGGCTGCAGATGACCGGTCTGCAGGATGAGCCGTGGACGCCCGGCCGCGCCTGCGGCCCGCTCGGCGGCGCCGAGCAACAACGCCGCGGCGCCTGAACCTCGGTGCGCGGGACGGACGAACATCCGCTTGACCTCGAGATCGTCGGCGTTCCATCGGATCGCGGCGTGGCCGACCGGCTCGTCCGAATATGCGACGAAAGTGCGGTGCACGGTGGCGGGATCGACCGCATTCGCTGCGGCGTGCACTCCGTTCCCGAGATCGCGGTAGCGCGGGCCCACCTCGGCGGCCATCTCCGCGCGCAAGGTCGTCGCGTCGGGATGCTCCCAGTCGACCGAGGACACCGTCAGCGCGGGACGGATCGACGGTAACGCGGAACTCGTCATGCCGCGACGTTAGCCGCACGTTCGGCACTGCGCCCGGGTTCGGATCACCCGGATTGTGGCGCCCAGCGGGCTACTTCGCCGTCACCCAGCACCACGTATGCGGGGCGGCGACCATCACAGCCGCGCAAGAACCCTCGACGAGACGCAGTGCCGCTGGTCAGGCGCCGACGCCGGGCAGAACGACGACGCCGACCGCGCCGAGCCCGAGGTGTACCGCCAGCGCCGGGCCGAATTCCGCGACGAGGAGTTCCCGGACGCCGGGGACGAGTTCACGCAGTTGAGTGGCGATGGTGTGTGCCGCCTCCTCGGCGCCGAGGTGCTGCACGGCAACCGACGCACCATCCTCGCCTGCCGCGTCGACCGCCGCCGCGACGAGTTTCGCGTACGCCTTGGAGCGGGTACGCAATTTCTCGCGTAGCTCCAGCCGCCCCTCGACCATCTGCAGGAGCGGCTTGCTGACCAGCTCCGTACCGAAGAAGGCCGCCGACGACGGCAGCCTGCCGCCGCGACGCAACTGCTCGGTTCGGTTGACCAGGATGAACGACCGGGCGCCGGTGGAAGCGGCGACCGCGGTGTCGTAGACCTCGTCCAGCGACGCACCGGCCTGCGCCCGCCGCGCGGCGGCCAGAACCGGCAGCCCGGTCCCGAGCCCGGCACCCAGCGAGTCGACCAGGCGCACCCGGTCGGCGGCGTCCAGGTCGCGCGCGGCCTGCCGACCGGCCTCCCAGGTTCCGGACAGCTGCCGGGAAAGATGCACCGCGACGACACCGTCGCCGCCGCTGCGGGCCAGCGCCCGCTCGTAGACCGCGCGCAGCTCGCCCGGCGACGCCGCCGAGGTGGTCACGGTATCCGCGGCGTAGTCGATGTCGACCGAATCGACACCCTCCCTGATCGATCGGTCACCGACCAGGACATGCAGCGGCGCGACGGCGACGTTCAGCGCATTGAGATGTTCGGCAGGAAGGCTGGCCGACGAATCGGTGACGACCACAACGCCCACGGACTACCGAACCTCCTGCAGGGTCTTCACCATCGAGTTGGCGACAGCGGTGTGCCCGTCCCAGCCCCAGTGGATGCCGTCCGGGTTCGCCGCACCCGAGAAGATGTTGTCGCGCACCGCTTCACCCAGATCGACCAGCGGCACCGAGGTGCGCCCCGACCAAGCCCGCACTGCCTTGACCGCACGCTCCCGTCCGGAGTGCACGCGCCCGTAGGCGGCGCAGTTGTGCACCGAGGGAAGCACCGCGACAACCGGCAGATCTGGCCGCAGCTGCGTCACCGCGGTGCGCGACTGCTCCAGGTAAGCGACACTCACCTTCGGCGGAAGCGCCACGGGGCGGCCGAGTTTCGCGAGTTTCGGCTGCAACCAGTGATAGGTGGCGCGAACGATGCGGCGCAGCGCGGGCGGACGCACGTAACGAATCAGCTCGCGCAAGGCAGTCGGCAGTGGCGAAGGCAGCGTGTCCATACCGCCGACCGCGAAGACCACCGCGCCCGCGCGCGGCACCGCAGCCCACACCCGCGGATCACCGATCAACGCCCAGTAGGCGTCGCGGCAGGTCCAGCCGATCCGCGCGACCAGCTCGACATCCCAATCCAGTTCGGCGGCAACCAGGTTCGGCCAGATTCGCGGATCATCGGCGGGCAGCCCACCCTGGGGACCGAAATAGGCGAGCGAGTCGGCGATCACCAGCAGCACCGGGCGCGGGGATTCCCGCACCTCGGCGGGCTCGTCCGCGACCATCGATTCCGCCGCAGGCGCGGCGGACCGAGCCGCGACGGCCTCGACTTCCGGGACAACCGCGTCGACGATAGTCTCCGCGTCCGCGACGACAGTCACGTCGGCGTCCGCGTCGACAGTCACGTCGACGTCGACGTCGACATGTACACCAGTGGCGGCAACCACGTCGGCCGCGGACTCGGCGTCCACAGGGGCCCGCACGGGGCTGGCGATGTCCGCATCGGTGGACCGGACCGCCGCGGTGGGCGAGCCGACCTCGGCGCCTGCGATTGCGGTGGAACCGGTTGCCGGAGTATCGGAATCGATCGCCGTGGACAGATCGTCCGGCGACCCGGTCACGGCATGCTGCGCACCGGCTTCCGCGACGACCGACTCGGCGTCGGCAGCAGTTTCGGCGTGGGCCACATCGGCAGGCGCGCCGGCGTCAGGTCCCGCGACACCGGCGCCGTCGGCACGAACCGCCGACTCCGCCACGGTGGCGGTCCCGCGGTCCGTACCGGCGGAACCGACGTCTTCCGCGGACGGCGCGGCAGTCTGCGCGACCGCTGCGTCACTCTCCGCGTGCGTCCCGTCGGATTCCGCGACGGGCGATCGGTCCGCCGCACCCGAATCCCCCGCCGCGATCGCCGATGTCACCTCGGGCCGAGCCTCGGGCTCCCGCCGAGGCGGCGGCGGGCCGCCGAACAACGCGTCGGGGAGGTGTCGTTCGGCCTTCGCCGACACCTTCCGGAACAGTTCATCCGGGACCGATCTGATCGGTTCTTCAGAGGACATCGGGTGCTACCTTCGCCGCTGCGTTCCACACATCCAGACGCCAGCCGGGCTGTTCGATACTCGGGCCGTGGCTGCTGAGCTGCACCCAACTGGTGTTGGCCAGTCCTCCGAGAATCGGCCAGTTCTGTGGCGGCAGGTCGAGCAGCGCAGCCGTGAGGGAAGCGATCAGCCCGCCGTGCGCCACCAGGATAATAGTCCGGCCGGGCCAGTCTTGCCGCTGGACAAGCAATTCCCGCACGACCGGCAGCGACCGCGCACCGACCTCGAGTTTGCTCTCGCCGTTCGGCGGGGTGTATCTCGCGTCCAGCCGCCATGCGACGCGCGCACCCGGGTAGTCGGCATCGACCTCGAGGTGGGTCAAGCCCTCCCAGTCACCGAGGTTGGTCTCCCGCAGTCGCGCGTCCGCGACGACGGTCAGCCCGGTATGGTCGGCCAGCGTAGACGCGGTGTCGAAGGCTCGGCGCAGGTCCGAGGACACGATCGCGATCGCGTTGCGCGAGACCAGTTCGCGGGCTGCCTCTTTGGCCTGCCTGCGGCCCAGCTCGGTGAGATCGGTGTCGATCTGCCCTTGCATCCGGTCGGCGGCGTTCCATTCGGTTTGCCCGTGACGCAACAGGATCAGGGTGCGCACGCCGGCGTATTTGTTCACTGTCTCGCCTCGCCGATGACCGGTCGCACGCCGAACCGTGCTGCTGTGACAATTCGTTCGCTCACCGGCTGTGGTCCTTGGCCGCCGCACCCGCGTGTGGCTCCGGCGAGGCGCCGGTGATCCCCTCGACCGGCACGACCGGGCAGTCTTTCCACAAACGTTCCAGCGCATAGAAATTGCGCTCATCATTGTGCTGAATGTGCACCACGATATCGACGTAGTCCAGCAGCGCCCACCGGCCTTCGCGGGTGCCCTCGCGCCGAACTGGCTTGTGCCCGGCAGCACGGAGTTTCTCCTCGACATTGTCGACGATCGCGTTCACCTGGCGCTCGTTCGGCGCGGACGCGATCACGAAGCAATCGGTGATCACCAACTGCTCGGACACATCGAGCACCACCACATCGGAGGCCAACTTCTCGTCTGCCGCCCGCGCCGCGACCTGCGCCATCTCGACCGACTCGCTCGACGCACTCATCCCCGCACCTCGCTGCGCTCGCTCACGCTCAGCTACCTTCCGCTGCTCCGGGCACATACAGGTGCCGCTTCGATATGTACTGCACTACGCCGTCCGGGACCAGGTACCACACCGGCCGATTCTCGGCGGCGCGGCGACGGCATTCGCTCGACGAGATCGCCAATGCCGGGATCTCGATCATGGTCACGGCATCGGCGGGAAGATCCCGTAGATGCTCCTCGAGATGATCGGTATTGAGTTCATAGCCCGGACGGCTCACCCCGACGAACTTCGCCAGTTCGAACAGTTCCGTGTAATCCTGCCATGTCAAAATACTGGCCAGCGCGTCCGCACCGGTGATGAAGTACAGCTCGTCATCGGGACACTGCGTGTGCATCTCTCGCAAGGTGTCGACCGTGTAGGTGACCTTGCCACGGTCGATGTCGGCACGACTGACCGAGAACCGCGGGTTGGATGCGGTCGCGATCACGGTCATCAAATATCGATCCTCGGCCGGGCTGACCTGCTTATCCGCTTTCTGCCACGGCTGGCCGGTCGGGACGAAGATCACTTCGTCCAGGTCGAAGCGGTTCGCGACTTCGCTGGCGGCGACCAGGTGACCATGGTGGATGGGGTCGAACGTACCGCCCATCACACCGAGCTTGCGGCGCCGACCTGTACCGTGCATGACTGCCGAGTTTAGTGGGTCGGTTCCGACCCCCTCGGGGCGGTAAGCGGAGCAGACGCCACCAGTGAACGACAGCCCCACATCGGACACCTTGCCCAGACTGCGCAGGATGACTTGGCGCTCGGCGTCGGGGCTGCCGACACGAGCATCCGGGGCCAGACGATCGCGCTTCCCCGATACCCAGCGACCCGTTGAAATCCAGGTCAGAAGGCACACCACAACACCGCCCCGTTACCGGGGTTCCCGATAATTCTGGCTGCCGCACTCACCGCCCGCACGTCAGCGGTCCCATCCCCGGGTGGAGATCAGCTCGGCCAGTCGGATTCTTTCGATCGTAAAACCGGACACTGTCCCGATCGGGCATCAGGGATTCTACGCGTCCTCATTCCTTGCAGGACAGGCACTTTCGTGCACCATACCCGCTCGACATCGAAGGTTCACGAACGCTCCGGCCAGCCTTCGGCTAGTCGAGTCATTCCCAGCTGTCAGTCGTGGCACAGCACTTCGGGACCCAGTCCCGAAATTGAGTAACGACCCTGTCTCGACATCGAATTCCCCGGGTCCGCTCAGGCAGCTGCCGGTCAGGGTTATAGGTGCTGGGATGCCGGTCTTCGCTGAAATCGACCGCGCCGACACGCGCACAGCCGCGCATCGCACAGTTCGAACACTGCGTCCGCGGCGATGCGCGGCCCGGCAAGCGGAATCACCGGTAGCGGACTTCGAAGGTGAGGCACCCCTGGGGACCACTCGTCCAGGGCCCGTGCGCCATGCCCGGGGGCCGGCACGCGTACTGGCCGGCGGAAAAGGTCTGGCCGAGTCGGAGATCCGTCATCTCGCCCTCCAGGATGTAGACCTCCTCCCAGAAGTCGTGGACCTGCACGCCGTTCGGAGTGGTGTCGGTGTTGGGCGCGAACCGCAGGATCCGAGTCGCGGTCCCGGTTTCCGGGTCGGTCGCGAGGATCCGCTCGGTCAGTTCGGGCACGTGCCCGCTGCACAGCGTGAAGTCCGTCTTCTCGACCGGAGTGAACTCGATCTCGGGCTTGGTCATGCTTTTGCTCCTTCGGCAGCGCCGACATCGGCGACGGCGACGCGATAATTCAGTTCGAGTGCCGGCCCGCCGGCGGGCCGCAAAGTCATCTCCCAGGAGGCACCCATGACGAAATCCCCGCCGATCACCGGAACAGTCCCGCCGAGCAAGACCACGTCGCGGCCGTCATCTCCCGCCGCGAGGTACAGGGCGAGCACCTCCGTCGGGATGCGCAGCGCTCGCAAGTACCCGTCCTGGTAAGGCCGGCCGTCGACGCTGGACCGCACCGCGACGGAATCCCAGTCGAGGTCGGCGGGCAGCGGCAGCACCGTCGGGCCGAGTGGCTTGGGGCAGGCGGCCTTCGATCCGGCAACGGTCGTCCGCTCCAGCTCGCGGTCCGTGTGATCGGACGCGACGCCGAGATAGAGCCGGCCGCCGGTCCGGACCAGCAACGGTTCCACCTCACCGGAAGTCCCGGCCCCGGTCACGGTGATCTCGTCGGCGACGACGGCCAGCGAGCGGTCGAGCGGGTAGAAAGCGGGCACCGAGTCCGGCTCGGGCACTCCGATCGCGGCGAGTTCCTCGACGTGTTCGCGGACCGCTGCCTCGTCGCGCCCGGTGTATCCGGCGACAACCAGGTCGAACTCGGTCAAGACCAGCGTCTCGTCCGTTCCCGCGATCGCGAGGACAAGTGGTGCGGACATGACGGCTCCTGTCGGGTCGGGCCTCACCGGGATGTTCCGGACGAGACGAGATCGGTGACCACGACGTCATCGAACGCGACGTCATGCGCCAGCAGGCCGGCGTGCCGGCCGAAAGCGTTCAGGCCTGCGACCGCTTCGGGGGAAATCTCCGTCCCGTACCACGGCGCATCCCGACGGACGAGTTCGGCGATCAACCCGGCCTCCCGCGGCGGGAAGAGCCGACGGCCGACCTCGGTGGCCCGCTCCGGGTCATCGGCAAGGACCCGCTGGGCCCGGCCGAGTGCGCGCACGACTGCGGCGACCACTGCCGGGTCCCGGGCGATCAGGTCCTGAGTGGTGGAGATCGCGGGGAAGGTGAGCCTCGAGCCGAGGCCTCCGTCGCGGCGAGCGTCGACGACCACTGTCCCGGTCCCGGTCGACTCCGCGACCTGTGCGCCCATCCCATTGGCCCAGAAGGCGTCCACCCGGCCGTCGGCCAGCGCCTCGGCGGCCGCAACGCCGAACGAGATCGTCCCCGGCGCGACCCCCGGTATCGGCCCGATCCGCAGGCCCTGCCCGGCCAAGTCCACACCGGAGCGCACGAGCAGTTGCCGGAGTCCCTCATCGACTCCGGGAGCAGCACCGATCCGCAGGTCGCGTAGTGCCTTCAAGTCGCCACGCGCGACGCCGAGATCCGACCGCACCACGAGGAACCAGTAAGTGTTGCGGGAGATCGCGGCGACCAGCCGGGCGTTCTGCCAGCCAGGGAACGCGTAGAGCGGGGCGTGCGCGGCCCCGGCCAGCAGGTCCAAACGACCGTCGCGCAGCGACGTAGCCGCATCGGTGACCGGGAAGACCAGCTCGATCGTGCCCTCGACACCCTCGTCGGCGAGCAGGCCCAGCTCGACCGCGGCGATCGCGGGGAAATAGGACGGGGAGACGAGGTCTGGTACTCCGATTCGCAATCCTGCCATCAGGCTGCCGATCCGTCCGACGCGATCCGGCCGGACCGGTCGTAGGTACTCATCACCCGGTCCACCAATGCCTCCGCAGCGGCGAAATCGTAGACCTGCGCCATCCTTGTGCGGACAAGGAATGGGGCCCCGGCGTAGAACATCTCGTACTGTTCGTGCCGGCCCGCGAATTCCGAGCCGACCAGGTCCCAGACCAGCTTGAGCAGTTTGACCCGCTCAACGCTGCTCCAGCCCGGTGACTGGACGTAACGTTCCAGGTCGGCCGCGGCCTCCGGGTTGTCGTAGTCGCGGATGTCGGACGGTAGCTGGATGACCCCGCCGCCGCACAACTCGCGGACCATCTGCAGCAACTTCGGGTAGAACTCCGACTGCAGGGTCTGGACGGCGAAGTTGGGCGTGCGGGCGGGCCAGGCAACGCCGTGCTCATCGATCTCGCACTCCTGCTCCTGGGCCGCGACCAGCCCGCTCACCATGGCCGCGTGCGCGGCCAACTGGCCGAGCGTGCCGCGGACGGGCGGGAATGTGTCCGAGCCATTCATCGCCGCGACGCGTTGCGCCAGCCCGGTGAGCAGGTCGAGTTTCACCGAAAAGCGGATCTGTGCCTGGTTGTTGCCCAGCAGGTGCGCGGGAGTGCGGTTCCAGGAACCGGAAAGGACATCGCGGTTGCGGAAGACGAAGACCCGCTCCCAGGGCACGAAGACGTCGTCGAGCACGATCAGCGCATCGGTCTCGTCGAACTGGCTGGCCAGCGGGTAATCGAAGACGCTGGTAGCGCCTTCGGCGTAGCTGCGCCGCGAATAGACTTTCAGTCCCTGCGCGCCGAGCGGGATGGCGACCGAAATCGCGTAGTTCTCATCCCCCTCCCGCAACGGCACGATGCAGGAGAGGATCAGGTAGTCCGAGATCGCCGCACCGGTGCCGAGCATCTGTGCGCCGGCCAGCACGATGCCATCCTCGCGCTCTTCTTTGACACCGGCATAGAGGTGCGGATCGGCCTGCTGGTGAGCGGGCTTGCTGCGGTCGATTTGCGGCGGCACGATCGCGTAACTGCAGTAGAGGTCGTTGTCACGTACGTGCTCGTAGAACGCCGTGATGTTCGCGGCGAACCGATCCCCACCCTCGGCGAAGACGTCCGCCCGCCCGGCCCAGCCGGCGAGGAACCCCGCCACGTGCTCGGGGCCCCGGCCCATCAGTCCTGCGGTTGTCTCGGCCGAGAGACGCAACGCGGTCCGCCTGCGCCGCAGGTCGTCCTCGCTGCGCGGAATCAGGAACGACAGATTCACCGGGTCGCCAGTGGCAGGCGACGGGTAGGTCATGACCTCGCGGTTCGCGGGCGCGTTGGCGTTGTCGTAAACGTTCGCTATCGACGCGACGGCACCGGCGAAAGCCGGGTGCGCGGCCACGTCGGAGACGTATTCGCCGTCGATGAATACCCGACGCCCGTCCTTCAGGCCCGAGATGTAGTCCTTGCCAGACCGGGTCATCGCCCGTCCCTCCTCGTCCCATGAGCAGGTCTTGCCCGCCCGAGATCAATATTCAACAAGAACAGGCAACCAAAATATCTTATTTAAGTCAAGTGTTTAGATACTTCATCTACGTCATGCTGTATTCGTCATCGTCGCCGTCCCGGTCGTCAAGAGCACTCCCATGCCAGCCGGAGCGCGCTGTCCGCGTCGTCATCGCCCGGTTCGCGCCGACCACCGAGCCGGACGCTGACCTTGATGCTCGATGGTTCATTTGTTCGGGCGATCTGCGCGCTGGCCGCCGAACACGGCTCATGGCAGGCATGGTCGAGGCAACGACGGCCCCAGACCAACGCGTCGCCAACAACCAGGTCGCGACGGTTGGCCAGTCCCCACTACTGGTTCACCGCAAGATCCACCGCTACGACGCCTATGGCGCGCGCAGATCGGCCCCGCGTCGACGAGCCACCGGCCGATTTCCGGGAAGCGCAGGTCGTAGCAGGTCTACCGGCCCACGGCAGGATCACTGGACCACCCTTGCGCCCGGCTCGGGCGATCGAGGACACCTGCTACTTGGTCGCTGCCGACCACACACCGCCAGCCAGGGTCGGCGGCGCGTGGACCCGGCGAGCCGGGTGCTGGCCCGCGCCGGACAACATGAGGGGCGCATCGCAGACCTCGACCCAGCGGCGGTCGTCGCGCGGTCCGCGACACCAACCCCATGGTTCGGCTGCGCCGGTGACGCCGGCGTGAACGCGCTGGGGCCGTCTCACGCCCGGCCCCCGCCCGGACTCACGCGCCGTGCAACTTCGCACCCGTCTCCAGATAGCGGCCCAGTACGGCCAATGCCGCCTCTTCGCGATTCTCTTCCGTCCAATCTCCTAGTTCATAGCCGTGGACGGGGGCGGCGAGATCAAGGGGTCCGAGGCCGAGGTCGTTCCAGCGCCGCAGTGCGGCGTCCATGTACGGTTCAGCGGGCAGTGACGTCGGCGGGAACGGGTGCGACCGGGTCGCGTCGATGAGCATGGCCGAACCGCTCGCCACCGGATCCGCACCGAGCGGCAGCGGCATCGACGGGTCGAGCCGGGGCAACTTGTCCCCGAGGACCTTCACGTCCTGCGCGGGCTGCGTGCGGAAACTCAGTGCCCACACCACCGACCCCAGATCGGACGGATCGACATCGTCGTCCACTGCCACAATGTACTTACCCATCGAAGGCTCGTACCCCGAGGCGGCATACAGCGCCTGCCACGCCTGGCCCGGTGACGGGTCCTTCATGCGGATGACGAAGAACATGTTGCAGGTTGCCATCTCGTAGAAGGTCACGTCGACGACCGAGGAGATATTGCAGGACTGCTGCAAGAACCGCCGATAGACGTTCTCGAACCCGATCTTGCGCATCAGCGTGGACTCACTGGGCGGAAACTCGCTGATGAACGCCTGCACCACTGGCCGCTCCCGATGCGTGATCGCGGTCAGCTCCAGCACCGGCGACAATGTGCGCGGGCCCATGTATCCGCTGGCTTCGCCGAACGGGCCCTCCGGCTCCAGATGCGTCGGGTCGATCCGGCCCTCCAGGATGATCTCCGCCGTGGCCGGAACCTCCAGGTCCACTGTCTCGCAGCGTACGACCTCCAGTGGGCGGCCCATCAACCCGCCCGCGACCGCGTACTCACTTACCCCGAACGGCACCTTCTGCACGCTGGCGAGGCCGACCGCAGGGACGGCGCCGAGCACCACCGCGACCTCGAGCGGTTTCCCCAGTTTCCGCGCCTTGCGAAGGTGGATGGCGATGTGCTGGCTCGGGGTGTCCATTTGCAGGCCCACCAGACCCGGCCCCTTGATCATGCCGCGGTAGGTTCCGACGTTGTACTCGCCGGTCTCCGGGTCCTTGGTGACCCAGTACGGCGAGGTCAGGAATGGCGCGTTGTCGAAGCCGGGCGTCGAGATGGGATGGGGAAACGCGTCGACCCCACCCGAGGACACGATCTCATCTCCGAGCAGAATCCGCTCCTTGCACGGCCCTGTCTCGACGATCTCGGGCTCGATCGGCTCGGACAGCGCCCGCTGCCAGACCTCACCGAGCCGATCCAGATCGGCACCGAGCGCGTGGGCGTAGACGCGGCGCGACGCGGCGAAGGTGGCGATCGCCACCCCGCCGTCGAACTGCCTGCCCCGGCTATCGGTCACATTCTCGAACAGGAAGGCCCGGCGCCTGTCCTCCGGCAGTCCGCGGAACTGTAGGCGGACCAACGGCACCAACTCGGTGTCCTTGTCCACCGGCGCGGCGACCCGCACGAGCAGGCCCGACTCCTCCAGTGAATTCAGGTAGCCACGGAAATCCTCGTACGGGTAGGTCATGCGGTCCCTCCTCGGCTCAGGCGACATAGCGACGGGTAGCACGGGCAACGACCGCAGCCACCAGGTTGACAGCGAGCCCGATCAGACAGGTGACAGCCACCAGCCCGTACACCGTCTCGCTCTGGAACTGGGACTGGGCGAGGCTGATCTGCTTGCCGATCCCATCGACTTGGGTGATCAGCTCGACGACGATGGTGATGATCAGTGCCAGCGGGGCGGTGATCTGCAGGCCCAGCACGATGCTCGAGCTCAGGGAGGGCAGCACGATCTTGCGGAAGGTCTCGAACCGGCCCAGATGCATCACCCGAGCCGCCTCCAGCCGAGCGCCATCGAGCTCGCGAGCAGCCGCGCGAGTGGCCAACAGCACCGGCCACAGTGACGTCACGACCACGACGGCGACCGTCATCGAGCGTGTGTAGCCGATGACCAACACCGCGACCGGCACCATCGCGCCGGCCGGGATCGTCCGGATGAATTCGAAGGTCGGACCGAGGACTCGGTCGGCGACGGGAGCGCGACCCACGGCGACACCCAGCGCGGCACCGACCACGACGGAGATCAGCAGAGCGAGCACGAAGCTCAGCAGAGTGGTGAATATCGAGGGCCACAGCGCACCCGCCGTACCGAGATCTCCGAGCGCCGCGAACCAGCGGCTCGGTGGGGGGAAGTAGGGATCGTCGGGCGAGACCAGCAGCTGCCACAGGACGAGTAGCACCACCAGTGGCAGCAACCCCCGAAGCGGCGGGATCCCGGACGTGCGCCGCCGCTGTCGCGCCTGTGCCGCGCCACTCACAGCGACCCCGCAAACCGCGGCGCCAGCAGCCGCACCGCACCGGTGAACAGCGCGTTCAGCGCCCAGCCGACCAGCCCGATCGTGAACAAGTAGGCGAAAACCTGCCCCGGCTGGAAACCGCGCTGTACGAACACGATTCCGAAGCCCAGGCCCTCGGGGTTGCCGAGCATCTCGGCGATCACGGCGAGGGAGACCGCGAGGGCGAGAGCCAGCCGGACGCCGACGAGGATCCGCGACACGGCCGCGGGCAGCACGATGCTGCGCCACACCTGCACCCGGCCGAGGTTGAACGTGCGGGCGGTGTCGATGAGGCCCGGATGTACCCCGCGCACGCCCTCGATCGTGGCGATCAGCACCGGCCACAGGCACACGTACATGATCAGCATGAGCTCCATTTCCTGCGAGAACCCGAAGACGAGGAGCGCGATCGGCACGAACGCGATGGACGGCAGCGACCGGAGGACCTCGACGCTGGCCATCGACCAGCGCCAGGCGGCTCCGGACAGCCCCAGCCAGACGCCGATCACCACACCGACCGCAGTGGACACCGCCCAGCCGATCATGGTGACGCTGAGAGTGTGCCCGATCTGCGCGGCCAAGTCGCCTTGCCTGGCAAGCTCACCGAACGCGCGGACAATTTCCGAGGTCGGCACGAAGTTCTCGAACGAACGAAGAACCGTGCGAGCCAGCACCTCCCACAGCACGGCCAGCGCCACCAAAAGCCCGAGCCCAGGCAGGTTGAGCCACCGCCGCCGATGGCGGCGAGTCGGCTGCTCCGGCACAGCCCCGGCCGAGGAGACCACCGCGATCTGAGCGCTCACCGTGCCTCACCCCTCCGCTCGCCTCGCACCGCGGCGTACAGCTTGTGCCGCAGTCGCAGGTACTCGGCGGACTCCTTGGTGGCGACCTGGTCCCGGTCGGGCCCGAGCATGCTGCGCAGGTCGTGCCCCACGGCCGACGGCCTACCTTCGAGCACGACGAGGCGGGTGCCCAGGTAGGCAGCCTCCTCGATGTCGTGGGTGATGAATACGACCGTCATCGAGGTCTGCGCGTGGATGCGCAGCAGCTCGTCCTGCAGGCCTTCCCTGGTCATGGCGTCGAGTGCGCCGAAGGGTTCGTCCATGAACAGTACCCGCGGCCGAACGACCAGCGCACGCGCGATCTGCACCCGTTGCTGCATGCCGCCCGACAGCTGTGCGGGGTAAGCGCCATGCCGGTCGTCAAGCCCGACGAGTCGCAGCGCCTCCATCGCCCGTTCCCGGCGCACGCCACGATCGCGGACCGTGCTCTCCAACGGCAGCTCGACGTTGGCGAGGGCGGACCGCCATGGCAGCAACGATGACGCGTAGTTCTGGAACACCATCACGCCGGCGGACGGCGGGCCGTCCACCGGGATGCCGTCGATCTCGAGCACCGAGCCCTCGGTCGGGGCGACCAGTCCACCGAGTGCCCGCAGCACCGTCGTCTTGCCGACGCCGGAAGCACCGAGCACACACACGAACTCGCCCGCCTCGATCCGCAGGTCCAGTCCCTCGACGATCCGTCGTGGACCGGTGTCGGTCGGGACGTCGATGCACACATCGCGACACTCAATGGTCACTCCGGTGGTTGCCGAATCCGCGACCGACGTCGAATTGGCCGCGGTGACGCGGTGTCTCGGGGCACTCATGCTTGCCCCTTCGCGACCACACGGAGGTACTGGCGAGCGTCGTCCAGCGTAACGACCGAAGCGTACTTCTGGTTCATTTCGTAGAGGTTCACCGCGTGCGATGTCGGTGCGCGGTCGAAAACGCAGTCCTCCACCACCCACACGCGGTAGCCGTGTGAGAACGCGTCGACGACCGACGCACGCACGCACCCGCTGGTCGACGTGCCGCAGACCAGCAGAGTGTCCACGCCGTGTCGCTGCAGGAAAGACGTCATCGGAGTGCCGAAGAACGCCGACGCCTTGGTCTTCTCCAGTACGTAGTCCGACTCCGACGGCGCGATCCGCGAGACGATCGGGGCGCCGTAGACGCTCGCGATCTCGTCCGGGCGGGTGCCCTTGACCGAGTCGCCCGCGTGGAACTTGTCGACGACACTTCCTTTGGTGTAAACGACCGGCACGTCGGTCTCGCGAGCCAGATCGAGCAGCGTTGCGATCGCGTCGATCGCTCCCTCGCCCGCGGGCCCACAGCTTGTCCGGTATTCCTCGATAGCGTCGAGGATGCTCTCGCCAGCGCGGCCGGCGAAGGACTCGACCACGTCGATCACCATGACGGCGGGCCGACTGCCCGGCTCGAGCAGGCCGCCGAAGCGCGCGGCCTCGTAGATGCGGCGTTCATCTTCGGGAAAGACCGTCCGCCAGTCCGGGACCTGTACAAGGTCTGCCATGGTTGTTCCTCTCGTCCGTGGCTCATGCGCCGGGCCGCAGCGTGGCGAGGTGTTCGAGCACCTCGCCCGTGTCGACAACGTCGCCGTACTTCATGTCGATATCCAGCAGGGCCGCCCAATGTGGGGTGTCGACCCGGTCGAACGAGGCGTCCCGCGCGACCGTCACCCGGTAGTTGTGGGAAAAGCCGTCGACCGCGGTCGCGTATACACAGCCGCTCGACGTGCCGCCGCATACGATCAGGGAATCGACCCCACGGGCGATCAGATATGCCGCGAGCCCGGTGCCGGCGAAGATACTCGGCTTGTCCTTGGCAAGCACCAGTTCACCCTCCCGCGGGGCGATCTCGTCGAGTACCTCGTTGTCCCTGCCGTCGCCGCCCGTGCCACCGTCCTCGACACCGCGGGTGTTCTTGGCCCCCCATAATCCCGGCTCGTAAGCGGGACTGGCGGGATCTCGCATCGTGCTGAACACGATCGGCACTGCCGCGGCCCGGGCGGCGTTCAGCAGCTCGCGGATCGGTCCGAGCGCTGCCCACGCCCGGTCACCGCAGGAACGCCGGTTGACCTCGATCGCGTCAAGTATGGGCAGCGGTTCGGCGCCACAGAAGCTGTAGGTCGCGTCGACGACCAGCAGCGCGGGTCGGGCCCCGAAGCCGAGCCGGTTACCGTAGCCGGCCTTCGCGAGTGTTTCCAGCTCCTCGCGCGGAAAGTGCGCCTCCCATTTGCGGATGACGTCGTCGGGCCGGGTCATTTCGCCCACCCCGGCAGGACGTCGGCGGGACTCACACGACCCTTGAAATTCCCGAACTCCCGGAGCAACTCGATCCAGGTCTCGGTGTCGGCGCCCTGGACCGACGCGAGATCGGCCGCGGTCGTCTGGAACCGATAGTCCGGGATCCGGGTTTTGGCGAGTACCGCCTTGCTGGCACCCGTGTAGGTGCCCATGAGTTCCAGAGCATCGGCCTGGTTCGCCTTGATCCAGTCCGCGGCCTGGGACAACGCGGTGTTGAACTTCAGTACCGTCTCCTCGTTGGCGTCCGCCCAGCCCTTGGACGCGAGGAAGATACCGAGGAACGCCTCGTCGCCGAGCGAGCGAAACGGCGAACCGAGAGAGACCCCGCCGTTCGCGACCGTCATGCTCGCGAACGGCTCGATCTCCTCGATGCCGTCGGCCCGGCCCGCCCGAAGAGTGTCCGGCAACTGCGGCACAGTACCGACGACCCAATTGGCCTTGTCCAACGGCGCACCAGCCTGTTTGGCCGCGTTCAGCACCGCGTAGTGGATGTTGCCGGTGAGCGAGAGCGCCCCGAGGTTCTTCCCCTCCAGCTCGGCGTAGGACTTGATACCGCTGGCGGCCGAGGTGACGAAGTCGGTCTGCGGGTTGGCTTTCGAATCGATCGCGCCGCCGGTGATGTTCGCGAGCGCGATCCGATGGGCGGCAGCGGTGATCAGCGCCGGCTGCGTGCCCATCGCGACGTCGAACTGTCTGCCGAGAGTCGCGAGCTGGTCCGAGATCGAGACGTTCGATACCTGGAAGGTGACCTTCAGGCCCTGCGCCTTGAAGAAGCCCTGCTTGTCGGCGACGACGACCGGCAACGCGGTGCCGGTGGGCGCGATCGCGACTCTCACTGTGTCGGATGGACCGGACGTACCCGACGATCCGCTCCCACAGGCCGCGAGTGCCGGAACCAGGGCTGCGGCCACGAGGGCCAGAGCGCGTCGCCGCGTCAGGATCCCCCGCGACGCGAGCCTGCCGAACGGACCACTGGGTCCTCGGTGCTCCATTGCGTACCTCTCCTCATGCTGGGCGTGTAACACGCCTCACTAATGAGAGAAGACGCTAACTTCAGTACTAGACTCAAGTCAAGTACTTTGGCTAGTTGCTGTGCCGCGCTCTCTGTGCGGAAGAGACACCGACACACCACGTACCAGGGCGAACTCGCGCCCAGGGCAGCAATCAGGCGTTCTCCGGTTGGATGCGACCATCTCGCAGCGCCTCGGCGATCGGCGACTCCGCGTCGATCCCCACGTAGAACGCGAAGATCGACAGCGCCGCAATGCGCTGGTGTTCACTGAGGGAATGCTGGAAGTAGGCCACGTGGCGATGCACCTGCTCGTCGATGTCACGCAGCACGCGTACGCCGGCGTCTGTGGCCTGGACGAAGGTGACTCGCTTGTCCCGCTCGGAATGCATGCGGGTTACGTAACCCTCGCTCTCGAGCTTACGGACCAGCCGTGAGGCGAAGGCCGCGGGAACATCGAGCCGCTCGCCGAGCCCACTGATAGTCAGTTGCTCACCTTCACGAATGCCGTAGGTTTGCAGCAATGCTTGGTGCTGCAGCGGATCGAAACCGCGTTTCTTGGCTTCCTCGTTGATGATCCGGGTGACCCGACGCATCACGTAGCGCGCTTCGGCGATGTTGAACGCGTAGGAGCGGAACTCGGTCTCCCGCTGGCTCGCCCCGATGTCCGACCAGGTCGTGTACGCCCGCAGTGCCCCGTCGTCCATCAGCCACCCCCCCTCGAATCGGAACCATCCTGGAGGCTCAGCGCGACGGCGCCGAGGCGCCTTGCGACATCCTCCCAGCGGGACATTATCTCCTCGGGTTCGTGGACCGCAAACATCAGGGGTGCGGTCAGTTCCGCATAACGGACCTCGTCCACACGCACGTCCACAACCCGGAGAGTGAGCGCGCGCAGCGCGTGTCCTGCCAGGTCTCCCGATGGCGCCGCGGCGAGGTGCCCGCTATCGGTACACCGCAATGAGGCCGACACCGCGGCCCCGTCCACGACCCAGAACAAGGTGGCCGCGCCGGAGCGCTCGATATTGGTCGCCGATCGACTACCAGACCACACCGCCACCAGCAGCAAATCGTCAGCGACGACGTGCACCTCGGCGCGGCTCAGCAGGGCGACCCGCGGCGGCCCCGCTTCATCCACCGACAACAGCAGCAGCGCCTGGTCGCGAGGCTGAGCAGAGGCAGTCAGGTCGGCGAGGTGTTCCGCGGCCAGTCGCGTCCCGGTCACATACCACCTCCGGGGCTCTGCGGCGGCCCATTCCAGCGGTTGACGAGATCGTGTTCGATGTCGAAGAGGTCGAGGACGCGTCCCACCACGTGGTCGACCACGTCCAGCACGGTGTGTGGCTTGTAATAGGTCCCGATGACCGGAGGCACCGCGATCGCGCCGAGTTCAGTCGCCGCCAGCAGGTTGCGAAGATGGCCGAGGTGCAGTGGACTCTCTCGCGGGACCAGCACGAGCCGGCGACGTTCCTTGAGGGTCACGTCCGCGGCGCGCGCCACCAGGTCCGGCGTGGCGGAGTGGGCGATGTGCGAGAGGGTGTTCATCGAGCATGGGACGACGACCATGCCGCGCACCCGAAACGAACCGCTGGCGATCGGCGCAGCCATGTCCTCCGGTCGGTGCACGAAGTCGGCCAGCGCCTCGACGTCGGCCAGACCCCATGCGGGTTCTTCCAGCGCGAGGGTCCGGCGCGCTCCGCGGGAGATCACGAGATGGGTCTCGATTTCAGACGCGCGCAGCGCTTGTAATGTCCTGATTGCGAGGATCGGAGCGGACGCACCAGTGAGGCCGACGATCAGTCGCCCGACAGTTCCCATCTCAGGAGGCCACGGCCGCCAGGACCGCCGGGTCCCCGCCGTCCCAGGCGATCGGAAGCGGAAGCGGCGAGCGGTACTGCACTTCGGGGCGCAGCTGCTGGTAACGACCACCGAAGTAGAGCAACGGCTCGCCGTGGGTCGCAATGCCGACCCCTGTCACTCTGCCCACCAGGATTGCGTGCGTACCTGCGGAGGTATCGCTGTCGACCGTGCAATCCAGGAAGGCAAGGGCATCCTTCAGGGCCGGGGATGACCATCCCGCGTCCGTCGCCAGCCACTCCGGGGCCAGGCCCTTGTCCGAACCCGGTCGCGCGCAGTGGTTCGAGATGGAGACTGCCGCCGATCCGAGAATGTTGACGCCGAACCGGCCGCCACGTGTGATGTGCCCGTAGGTCCGGGTGGCACGATTGACGCAGATGAGCACCAGCAACGGATCGTCGGAGACCGAAGAGAAGGCTGTCGCGGTCATGCCGATAGGCCCGCCCTCCTCGTCCCACATCGAGATCACGTTGACGCTCGACGCGAAGCGGCCCAGCGCCGAGCGGAAACCGGTGCGATCGAGATCGACTGCCCGTAACTGCATGAGTCCTCCCTAGAACGACTGGGAGAAAGTATATATAAGTACCGTACTTGAGACAAGTAGTTGGCGTAGATGCCCCTGATCATTGCCGGGGTTACCAGTTGCCCGGCGTCCGGGCCCCAAACCTGACTGCCGAATGGCGTATCGCACTCACCACCCCGAGGAGAGCGAGCGCTGCCGTTCGAGCCCTACCTAAGCCAACCCAGAGTGGTCGACAGGCGGTTGCGTGACAGTGCCGAACCGTGAATCTCCGCGAAGTTCGCTGGCCAGAGCAGGGGAGACGCGAAAATGCTTGTCCTGCAGGCATAATGGCTCTCCACGGTTCCATAAACCTGACTGGAAGGCACTTCACAGGTGAAGTATCGCCGGGTAACGCAATCCGCCCCGCCACGCGTTCCACGCCATGCCGACTAGCTGAAATACTTTCGGCCACAACAGATCTCGTCGACTGGGCCAGCTGACCCCAACCCCACCGTCCACTCGACCCGACCGACCAACCGGACCTGGAAACCCGCCCCACCTGGCGAAACAGGTGGCAGGTGGCCTCATCGCGCCCGGCAACCCACAATCAGACCCCACCGAACACCCCCTCGATCACCGACAACAGACCCACCGGCACGCATTATCGATGCGAGTTGACAGAGAGGTGTGCAATGACGCTGTCCACACGAATTCGATTGGAACAGCACGGCGTGAGATTGAAAGCGGAACACCTTCCTGAAATCGACGAGGTTTTTTCCGTCCACGTCCGCTCCCCCACCGAAATAGCCAAACGAATAATCGCGCTACATGCATTGCTCGGGGTCATTTTCCACCGCGACCCCCGGGAGGTCAAGGAATGGATGGAGGAAGAGAATTTCCTGCATGAACTGACCGAGCGAGAACAATGGGCATTCGCATTGACCGAGTTGCCCGAAGCGGAGATGCTGTGGCGACAGCAGACAATGCAAACGAATCTGCTGACCTGGCGAGCCGAGTCCCTCTACGTACTCCTGTGGGCTTCGGGAGCGATTCCGAGCATGATCGAGCCCGATGAAAGAATAGATGGCTCATCGGTGATCGACCACTTGCCCGGATTGGGCGAGCCATTGCAGCCGTTTATCCAGAAAGCCACACTCCGCCCGAGGCAGGAGATAGTGGAAGAGCTTCACTACTATCTGGCGCTACGCCTCTGCCAAGGAGTCATGGACCATATCGACGCACAGGTGGTGGAGGAACGATACTACGCGTTGTATTGGATCGCATGCGCGGACGATTCGGAATGGGATGAAGACGAAGACGAAGACGACGTAGTCGATTCGAGGTAGAGGACAAGGACTAGACGAGACGGTCTCTTATCCGAAAGGTCGTCCCGCCCGGCTCATTCCAGCGACCGGCAAGACGACCTTGGCTCGTTCACGGTCGACGCCTCAGAGGGCGTCTGAGAACTGAGGCGGGGCGGCGTGTGGCGCACGAAGAATGGGTGAACTCCCGGTAGGACTGGTGGTTCTCACGCCAA
This sequence comes from Nocardia sp. NPDC049190, assembly GCF_040648115.1. Taxonomy (NCBI): domain Bacteria; kingdom Bacillati; phylum Actinomycetota; class Actinomycetes; order Mycobacteriales; family Nocardiaceae; genus Nocardia; species Nocardia sp. NPDC049190. Next base: position 107,318 of record NZ_JBEZDE010000009.1, on the reverse strand, counting down.
ACCCGGTCCGACCAGGAGCTCGTGTGCCAGTGTCGCTTGCCTGCCAGTGTTTGTCATGCCCGACCCACCGCGAGTCGCCCGACAGGCCTTCGGAGCGCTCGTCGTACCCGTCCTCGTCGATCACCGACGCCCAATGGGCGGTGCTGGAGCCACTGCTCCCGCCGCCCGGCAACACCACCGGCAACGGCGGGCGACCGGAGAAACACCCCCGCCGCCTCGTGCTGGACGCGATCTTCTACGTCGTCCGCGGCGGGATCGCGTGGCGGCAGATGCCCCACGACTTCCCGCCCGCGACGACCGTCTACGACATCTTCCGCCGTTGGACCAAAAACGTTGTGTGGCACAAGATCCACGACGCGCTGCGTGACCTGGTCCGGGTACGCGCCGGACGCGACCCGCTGCCGACCGCCGCGATCGTCGACTCCCAGACCGTACGCGGCGCCGACACCGTCCCCTCCGACAGCGCCGGCTACGACGCGGGCAAGAAGACCAAGGGCCGCAAACGACACATCGCCACCGACACCCTGGGGCTGCTCCTGGCCGTCGTGGTCACCGGCGCGCACATCCAGGACCGCGACGGAGCCCACCGGCTGCTGGTGGCGTTGCGTGCCCGTTTCTCCACCGTGTCGCACCTCTGGGTCGACGGAGGCTACGCGGGTCGCCTGGTCCTCTGGGCCCACAAGGTCCTGTCGTTGACCCTGGAGGTGGTCAAACGCACCGACAAGACCAGCGGGTTCCTGGTCCTGCCCCGGCGTTGGGTCGTCGAACGAACATTCGGATGGATCACCAAACACCGACGCTGCGTCCGTGACTACGAGACCCTGCCCGAACACCACGAAGCCATGGTCTACATAGCCATGATCATGACCATGTCCCGCCGACTCGCCCGTGCCGGAGACCACTAACGTCAGCATTCAGACGCCCTCTCAGAGAGGTAATTTCGATACGTCTACGACTACGTATATGATCGGCGCATGGACGTGTTGATCGTGGGAGCGGGACCGACGGGAATGACGTTGGCGTGCGGCCTGGCCGCGCAGGGCGTCGAGGTGCGGCTCGTCGACCGGGCCACCGGACCTGCCGAGACCTCGCGGGCAAACATCCTGCACGCACGCGGCGTCGAGGTCCTAGACCGGCTGGGTGCCCTCCGCGACCTGCGGGAACGGACGCTCGAGCCCGCCGGCATGCGGATGCACGTCGGCGGCAGGCCAATCGCCACTATGCGGTTCCTGCCGGACCGGCGGGAGCGCACGCAGGCGCTGTTCGTGTCGCAGGCCGCGATCGAGGCCGAGCTGCGCCGCCGGCTCACCGAGCTGGGCGTGCCCATCCACTGGGGGACCGAGGTCACGTCCCTCGACCAGGATCCGCCGGCCGACTGGGTGGTCGGGTGCGACGGTGCCCGCAGCACGGTCCGCGAACTCGCAGGGATCGACTTCCCCGGCGTGCCGGTCGCCGAGCGGTTCCTGCTCGCCGACGTCCACGCCGACTGGGACCGCGACCGCAGTGTCTCCGCCGGCTGGTACCACCGGGACGGCATGCTGCTGGCCATGCCGATGCCCGGCAAGCCGGACCTCTGGCGCCTCATGGCTGACGTACCGCACGACGGCGAGCGGCTCGCCCCCGACCAAGTGGTCGACCGGCTGCGGCAGCTCCTCGTGGAGCGCGCGGGTCAGTCGGATATCGGCATCCGCGAGACCGTGTGGGCCTCGGTGTTCCGCATCCACCGACGGCTGGCGGCCGACTACCGCCGCGGCCGGGTCCTGCTCGCCGGCGACGCGGCGCACACCCACAGCCCGATCGGCGGTCAAGGCATGAACACGGGCATCGGCGACGCGGAGAACCTCGCGTGGAAGCTGGGCCTGGTGGTCCGCGGCCTGGCCGGCCCCGAACTGCTCGACACCTATGGGGCCGAACGCCGGCCGCTGGCGGCGGACGTCCTGCGCAACACCACGGCGAACACGCGGCTGCTGCTCGGCGAAACGGCGCTCACGCGGTTCCTCCGAGACCGGGTGGTGGTTCCGTTGCTCGGCAGGCCGGCCGTGCAGCGCCGCGCTACCCGGGTGGCGTCGCAATTGTGGGTCACCTACCGGCGCGGTCCGCTCGGTGGCCGCGGCCCGGCGCCGCAGCCGGGTGACCGCATCCCGGACGGCGAATACCAGCGCACCGACGGAACCCAGACACGGCTGCACGCGGAGCTTGGCCCGGAGTGGGCCTTGGTCGGCGGCTCGGCCGAACTGCTGGCCGAGGCCCGCACAGCGTTGGGCGAGGTGGTCGGCCTGCGAGGGGAGGGAGACGCGCTGCTCATCCGCCCGGACGCACACCTCGCCTGGCACGGCAACGACCCGGCCGCGCTGCAAGATCGGCTGACAGCGATGCTGCGGCCGCCGGGCGTTGGCACAATGCGCCTGTGACTTCCGCACGCACCGGTCCTGGCCGTCCGCGCGACCCGGAGGCGGACGAGGCGATCCTGCGGGCCGCCGTTGAGCTACTGATCCAGCGGGGTGTCGAGCGGACGAGCATCGAGCAGATCGCCCGGCGGGCCGGGGTGGCGAAGGTGACCGTGTACCGGCGGTGGAGTTCGAAGGAAAAGCTGTTCGCCCAGGCGCTCGAGTCCACGCGTGAGCAGGTCCGTGCAGTCGACAAGGTCGGCGGTCCGCTGCTCGACGTGATCGAGGAGCTGCTGCCTCGGTGGGGTGAGCTGCTGGCCGACCCCGGCGCGCGAGCGCTGACCGCCCGGATGATCGGCGCCGGGCCGGACCACCCGGAGCTGCTCTCCACGTACTGGCGCCACCACCTCGAGCCCCGCCGCGAGCGTGCCCGAAAGACCCTCGACCGCGCGAAGCGGGACGGCGTGCTGCCAGCCACTACGGATGTCGACATGGTGATCGACATGATGTGGGGGGCCGTCCTGCATCAGCTGGTGCTAGCGCCCGGCGACCGCTCGGCCACGGAGCTGACTGCCTACCTTCGCCGCATGCTCCGCCAGATGGGCTTCGCCCTACCAGAGTGAACCGGGGTAGAGGTATTGTCGGCCGGCTGCTCCTCGCCGTGGAACCAGGCCCATGGCTTCGCGGCGGTGGGCAGCGGGTCACGTCCGGTGTGGAGGCGGACCAGGTTGCGTAGTGCATCGTGAACTTGTTGCCACACAACGGTTTTGGCCCATCGGCGGAAGATGTCGTAGATGGTCATCGCGGGCGGGAAGTCGCCGGGCGTCTGTCGCCAGGCGATCCCGCCGCGGGCCACGTAGAAGATGGCGTCCAGCACGACCCGGCGTGGGTGCTTCTCCGGTCGACCACCTTTGCCGACGGTGTTACCCGGTGGTGGCAGCAACGACGCGACGAGCGCCCACTCGGAGTCAGACATCGACGAGGACGGGTAGAACGGACACGACACCGGTGTAGTCAGCGGCCCACCATGGGCTGGGCATGACAAACACCGGCAGGTAGGCAACACTGACACGCGAGCTCCTGGCAGACCGGTTGGCGTAGAGAACCACCAGTCCTACCGGGAGTTCGCCCACTTCCCGGCACACACGCCGACGCCCACCAAAGTTCTCAGACGCCCTCTCAGACCGGCAGCAGCCGGGACACCACGGCGGTCAACTGCTTCGCCGACCGGCATTCGTGCATTTCGATCACTTGCCCGTACCTGTCGGCGGCCGAATCGCCCGAACCCCACTGGCTGCGCGGCTCCGGATTGAGCCAGTGCGCGTGCTTGGCGACATCAACCAGCGATCGCAGCGTCGTCAACTCCGGATCTCGGTAATTGGTGCGTGCGTCACCGAGAATCAGGAGCGAACTTCGGCTGGTGACGGCGTCGGGATAGTCCCTGGCGAATCCGGCCAACGCAGCGCCGTAGTCCGAGTGCCCATCCACGCCGACCACGCTCGCCTCGGTGAAAATCTTCGTCATCGCCGTGTCGAGCCGAGTGTGCGGATCGAAGAACTGGGTCACCTCGTCCACCTGGTCGACGAATGCGAAGATCCGCACCCGGGAGAACTGTTCACGCAGCGCGCTCACCAGCAACAACGTGAAGTTGCTGAACCCGGCCACCGACCCGGACACATCGCACAGCAGCACCAACTCGGGGCGACCGGGACGCGGTTTGCGGTGTACCAGGTCGATCGGCACTCCACCGGTCGACATGGATTTGCGGAGGGTACGCCGCAGGTCGATCTCGCCGCGCCGAGCGTGCCTGCGCCGCGCGGCGAGACGTGCCGCGAGGATGCGCGCCAGGCGCTGCGTGCCCCGCTTGAGCTCGGCCAGTTCGGCCTCGGAGGCACGCAGGAAGTCGACCTCCTCGGCTTGCCGGGAGACGCCGTAGGTCGCGACGCGTTCGCGGCCGATTCGTTCGGCGGCGCGCCGCCTGGTCTCGGCCTCCACCGTCGCGCGGAACCGGTCGATGCGCCGGCGCACCGTACGGCGGGCGATCTCGGTGTCGAAAGCATTGACGTCCGATCCGGCGGCCAGCCCGGCGACGATCTCGGCCAGCAGGGTCTGCGGCTGCACCTCACGTAATGCCTGATACGCCGAAAACGAAGGGCCACGGGCAGATTGGTACTGACCGAGCTGTTCGACCAGCTGCCCGGCCAGCGCCTCCAGCTGCGCTGTGGCCGCCTCCTGTCCGAGCAATTGCGCGAGCAGCTCACGCAACGCCGGAATGTCCACGTCGCCCGTGCGAGTGTGCGGAATATCGACCTCGCCCGGCGTCGATGTGCGTTCACCTACCGCGGCTGGAAACCACAGGTCGAACATTCCGTCGAAGGTCGCGCGGTGCGTGGTGCGCCGCAGCAACGCACAGGCCAAGCCCTCGCGCAGGACTTCCCGGTCCATCAGGTCGAGCACGGTCACCACACGACCCGCGTCCACCGTTTCCGAGGGCCCGACCGGAATTCCGCGCGCCCGCAGCGCCGCTACGAACCCGACCAGATGCCCAGGCAGTCCGTTCGGCGCGGACAGCGGCGCGAAATCCGCGGGGACCGATCCGGTCGCCATGGCTCAGGCCAGCTTCAATTCGGCCAGCGCGCGCTGATGGTCACTGCGATGTTTGAGCACGACGCCGAGGGTGGCGCGGACGGCGGTGTCGTCCAGATCCGTCAGCCCGAGCGCGAGCAGCGTGCGTCCCCAATCGATCGATTCGGCGACCGAGGGCAGCTTCTTCAGTTGCATGCCGCGCAGGACATGCACGATCCGCACCAGCTGTGCGGCGATCGCGGCGGACAGCTCCGGGACCCGGCTGGCCAGGATGCGGCGCTCCAGCTCCGCATCCGGGAAGTCCAGATGCAGGTAGAGACAGCGGCGCTTGAGCGCCTCGGACAGCTCGCGGGTGGCGTTCGAGGTGAGCACGACGAACGGCTTACGGCTGGCGGTGATGGTGCCCAACTCCGGCACGGTGACCGCGAAGTCGCTGAGTACCTCGAGCAACAGGCCCTCGATCTCCACATCGGCTTTGTCCGTCTCGTCGATCAGCAGCACCGTGGGATCGGTACGGCGGATCGCGGTGAGCAGCGGCCGGGAGAGCAGGAACTCTTCGGTGAAGACATCGGCCTTCGTCTCCGCCCAGTCGTTCTCGCTCGAGGCCTGGATACGCAGGATCTGCTTGGCGTGGTTCCACTCGTAGAGCGCGCGGGCCTCGTCGACGCCCTCGTAGCACTGCAGGCGGACCAGCTCGGCGCCCGAGGTCTGCGCGATCGCGCGGGCCAACTCGGTCTTGCCCACACCGGCCGGACCCTCGATCAGCAGTGGCTTGCCCAGCCTGTCGGCAAGGAATACCGACGTAGCGGTGGCCGTGTCCGCGAGGTATCCCGTACTCGCCAACCGGTCGATCACGTCATCCACCGATCCGAAGACCGGTTCCTGCCCCGCACTCTCCGATGCCACTCGCTGCCTTCCTTCCGAACCACCACTCACGCTACGGGAGCGCGGACCGACTCGATGTCGGTGTGCGCCGCACGGGCGCTGCGCGCCGGAACGCTAGACCGGCCGGATCTGGCCGTCACCCCAGACGATCCACTTGGTCGAGGTCAGTTCGGGCAGAGCCATCGGACCGCGGGCGTGCAACTTCTGCGTGGAGATGCCGATCTCGGCGCCGAATCCGAACTGCTCGCCGTCGGTGAACGCGGTGGAGGCATTCACCATGACGGCCGCGGCATCGACGCGGCCGGTGAACTCGCGGGCCGCGGCCAGTTCGCCGGTGACGATCGCCTCGGTGTGGCCGGTACCCCAGGTGTTGATGTGTTCCACCGCCGCGTCCAGGTCGGCGACCACTTTGAGTGCGATATCGAGCGTCAGGTATTCCTCGCCCCAGTCGGCGTCGGTGGCCGGAACCTGGCCGGGCAGCTCGCCGTGGATGGTGACGCCGTGCTGCTCGAGCGCGCTGGTCAGGCGAGGTAGCGCCCGGTCGGCGATCGCAGCATCGATGAGGACGGTTTCGGCCGCGTTGCACACGCTGGGGCGGCGGGTCTTGGCGTTGATCAGGATCCGCTCGGCCATGTCCAGGTCGGCGGCGGCATGCACGTAGACGTGGCAGTTACCGGTCCCGGTCTCGATGGTGGGCACCTGCGCGTCCCGGACGACCGCGTTGATCAGACCGGCGCCGCCGCGCGGAATGACCACGTCGACCAGGCCGCGCGCCTGGATCAGATGGGTCACGCTGGAGCGATCCTCGCTCGGCAGCAGTTGCACCGCGTCGGCCGGGATACCCTGTGCGGCAAGCGATTCCCGGAGCACCTCGACGAGAGCGGCATTGGAGCGAGCCGCCGAAGCGGAGCCGCGCAGCACGGCCGCGTTGCCGGACTTGAGCGCGAGCCCGAACGCGTCGACGGTGACGTTCGGCCTGGCTTCGTACACCATGCCGACCACACCGAGCGGGACTCGCACCTGTTTGATCTCCAGGCCGTTCGGCAAGGTCGAACCCCGGACGACCACGCCCACCGGATCCGGCAGCCCGGCCACCTGGCGCAGGCCGGAGGCGATGCCGTCGATGCGCGCCTTCGTCAGCCGCAGCCGATCCAGCAACGACCCCTCCGTACCCGCCGCCTGCGCCGCGGTGACATCGTCGGCATTGGCAGCGAGTACCCGGTCGGCGGCGGCCAGCAGCGCGTCGGCCGCGGCATCCAGCGCGTCGTTCTTCTGCGCGGTCGTCAACTGCGCGAGAGTTCGCGACGCGACCCGCGCCTTGCGCGCGGCCTCGTGCACCACCGCGCGAACATCCGGCCCGGTCGTCGTTCCTACCGTCATGCGTATCAGCCTACGCACCGGGTTCGCCACCGATTTCACCCGCTGGGCAGCCACGACCGGGCCGCGGGCTGACGACGCGAGGACGAGGGTGCGTGCGAGACGCGCGGTCTGCGACTAGCGTCCGGCACTATGACGGCCGAAACGGGCGCACCGGTGATCGTGGTACTCGGCAGTATCAACATGGACCTGGTGACGACGACCGCGCGGCGGCCCGTCCCCGGTGAGACGGTTGTGGGCATGGAATTCGTCATGGTGCCGGGCGGGAAGGGCGCCAACCAAGCCATCGCGGCGCAGCGCGCCGGTGCGGCGGTGCGGTTCCTCGGCGCCGTCGGTGACGACGTGTGCGCGACCGAACTCCGCCGGGCGCTGACGGATTCCGCGGTGGCGGTCGATCGGTTGCGCACCGTCACCGGGCCGAGTGGCGTTGCCACGATCATCGTCGACCGCGCCGGTGAGAACAGCATCATCGTGGTCGGCGGCGCGAACGCGCGGATGACCGAACTCGACGGCGACGACCTGGCGGCGATAGCGGCTGCCGACATCCTGCTGTGCCAGTTGGAGCTTCCGATAGACACGGTGACCGCGGCCGCGGGTCACGCTCGCGCGAACCGGACGACGGTCGTGCTGAACCCCTCACCGGCCCGTCGACTACCGGCCGATCTTTCGGCGAATGTCGATGTGGCCGTGCTCAATTCGGGTGAATACGACCAGCTTCGCCCCGACCTCACCCTGGTGCCGCACGTGGTCGTCACCCGCGGCGCGGCCGGCGCCACCTATCGCGGGCCCGACGGCACGCTCCGATCCCAACCCAGCCCGGAGGTGACGGTCCGCGACACCACCGGCGCGGGCGACGCCTTCACCGGCGCACTCGCCGCCACCTGGCACCGCGGCCCGGAATGGGCGCTGCGCTGGGCCTGCGCGGCCGGCGCCCTCGCGACGACCAAGCTCGGCGCGAGCACCGCGATCCCGACCGCAGCCGAGATCGCCGCCGCGGTGGCCGCCGAGTAACGACCCGCGGCGCACTGGTCCGCGCTTATCGTGGTGCGCATGGCCCCGACGCCGGATCGCATTCCCGTCGACGGCGACACCGACACGGTGATCGGCGGGTTGGACGCGTCCATGGTCGCGCTGAGTTTCGTCGACAACGCGGGTATCACCCGGGCGAAGGCGGTGCCCGCGCAGCGGCTCACGCATGCGGCCCGATTCGGCGTCGGTGTGTCCCCGTGCTTCGAGACCTTCGCCTTCGACGACCTGATGATGGTCGGCCGATACCTCGGTGGTCCCGACGGCGATCTGCGGCTCGTCCCGGACCTGTCGATGCTGACCGAGCTGGCCTGTCAGCCGGGCTGGGCGTGGGCGCCCACCGACAAGTTCGCCCAGGACGGCGCCCGCTTCGTCGCCTGCCAGCGCCATTTCGCGGCGCGGCAAACCGAGGCGGCGCGCGCGACCGGGCTGCGGTTGTCGATGTCCTTCGAGACCGAATGGTCGATCGGCCGGGATACCGACACGGACGGCTTCACCCCGGCTGTGCACGGCCCCGCCTATGGCATGGTCCGGCTCGGCCAGGTGGCCGACTACGGCAAAGACCTGGTCGCGGCGCTGACCGAGCAGGGCATCACGGTCGACCAGTTCCACCCCGAATACGCGCTCGCGCAGCTGGAACTGTCGATCGAGCCGTCTGACCCGGTCACCGCCGCCGACGAAGTGGTGCTGGTCCGGCACACGATCCGCCAGGTGAGCGCGCGGCATGGGTGGCGCGCGTCGCTGGCGCCGTGCCTCGAGCCGAGCGGTTCCGGTTCCGGTGCGCACCTGCACCTGTCGGTACACGACGACGAGGGTCCGCTGTTCTCCGGTGGCGACGGGCGGTACGGCATGCGGCGGGCCGGCGAAGCTTTTCTGGCTGGAGTGTTGCGGGAACTGCCGGCGCTGGTCGCGGTCGGCGCGGGCAATCCGGCGAGCTTCCTGCGGCTGGTGCCCTCGCGCTGGGCGGGCGTGTGGCAGTGCTGGGGCCGAGAGACCAGGGAGGCGGCGCTCCGTTTCATCACCGGTGTCCGCGGAACCGAGCAGTGGGCGGCCAACGCCGAGATCAAGTGTTTCGATGCGACCGGAAATCCGTACCTGATCGTCGGATCGGTTGTCGCGGCCGGCCTGTCCGGCGTCGCCGACGGACTTCGCCTGCCCGCCGAAATCACCGGGGATCCCGTGACTTTCGATGCGGAAGCCCGCATGATGTCGGGTGTGCGCCGATTGCCGACCACCCCGACCGAAGCCGCCGACCGACTCGACGAATCGGGGGTGCTCGCCACCGCCATGGGCGTGCAATTACACGACGCGCTGCGCACCGTGCGCCGCGCCGAGGCCGAGCGCTACGGCGCCGCGAGCGCCGACGAGCTCGTCGCCCTGACCCGTTGGCGGTTCTAGCGTGCTCACCGACGGTGTTCAGCTCACCGACCAGCACTGCCACGGTGTGGTCACCGACACCCTGGATCGGCCCCGTTTCGAACGACTGCTCGGTGAAGGCGCCCGAGGCAGTTTCGATTCCGCGATCGGGCTCGCGGTGCGGCGCTGGTGCGCGCCCGCCCTCGACCTGCCCGCGCATGTCGGCGCGGATGTCTACTTGCGGCACCGCGCCGGGCTGGGCGGACCCGAGGTCGCCGCGCGGTTGCTGCGCGCGACCGGCGTCACCCGCTGGTTCCTGGATACCGGTATCGGTGGTGACACCGAAAATTTCGCCCGGCTGGTGAACGGCACGGTCCGCGAGATCGTGCGGGTGGAAGACGTGGCCGAACAAGTCGTCGCCCAAGTCGGCCCGGTATCGGGCGTCTACGACATGATCGAGGCGGAGCTGTGGGCGCGAGCGCGAAACGCCGTGGGGCTGAAGACGATCGTGGCCTACCGGTGCGGTCTCGACTTTCCGCTGCGCGATCGGCCGCCGACGAGCTTCGCGCCCGAACGCAGGCTCACCGATCCACACCTGCTCGGCTGGCTGGTCGGTCTCGCCGCACGTATCGGAGCCGAACTCGGCCTCCCGCTGCAATTCCACACCGGATTCGGTGACCCGGATCTTCGACTGCACCGGTCCGACCCGTTGCTGCTCACCGACTTTCTGCGCAGAACCGCCGGGACCGGGCTCTCGGTGCTGCTGCTGCACTGCTGGCCCTACCACCGTCATGCCGCCTATCTCGCGCACGTCTTCGAGCACGTCCACCTCGATCTCGGCCTCACCATCCCGTACGTGGGGCACCGTGCCGGTGCCGTGCTCGCCGAGACGCTGGAACTCGCTCCGTTCCGCGCGCTGTGCTACTCCTCGGACGGCTACGGGTTGCCGGAACTGCACTACCTGGGCGCCCTGCTCTGGCGGCGCGGGCTCGGCGCGCTGGTCGACGAGTGGATCGCCGCCGACGCGATCACCGCTGCCGACGCCGAAAGCTTGGTTCTCGCGGTCGCACACGGGAACGCCGAGCGCGCCTACCGCGCGGCGCTCTACCCGTCCGGCACCGACTGAGGCAGCAGTTTCCGGGCGCTCGATATTCGGGTGCGACGCGTGCCCTCGATGCCTACCGTTGGTGACGAAGACAACGAGAGGATCGAGACCATGTTTCCCGTCGAGCTGCGCGGTACCAGGGCGCAGACACTGATGTGGGCCGACGAGGAGGACGTCGGCCAGGCCGCGCTCCAGCAGCTGCGCAATATCGCCGCGCTGAAGTGGGTCCACGGCGTCCGGGTGATGCCGGACGTTCACCTCGGCAAGGGCGCCACGGTGGGTTCGGTGATCGCGATGAAGGACGCGGTGTCACCCGCCGCGGTAGGCGTCGACATCGGGTGCGGCATGGAGAGCGTGCGCACCGATCTGACGGCCGCCGACCTGCCGGACAACCTGCATTCGCTGCGGTCCCGGATCGAGGCGGCGGTGCCGGTCGGCTTCCAGGCACACCGGCACGCCGTCAGCGTGACGAAGCTCGGCGCCGAGGTGGCCGCGCTCGGCGCGAGCACCGCGACGCTGCGCACCGGCTGGGATCGGTTCTGGGGTTCGTTCGCCGCACTCGACGACCGCGTTCAGGCACGAGAGTCCAAGGCACACAAGCAGATGGGCACGCTCGGCGGCGGTAACCACTTCATCGAGGTCTGCCTCGATCAGGACGACCGGGTGTGGATCCTGTTGCACTCCGGTAGCCGCAACATCGGGAAGGAACTCGCCGAGCGACACATGGCGATCGCGCGGACGCTACCGCACAACGTCGACCTGCCAGACCGCGATCTGGCGGTATTCGTCACCGGAACACCGGAAATGGCGGCATATCGGCGCGACCTCGGCTGGGCGCAGGAGTACGCCGCACGCAACCGCGCGGTGATGCTCGCCCTGGTGTGTCGCGCGGTGCGCGACGAATTCGCCGAGCGCGAGGTGCGTTTCGAACAGCCGATATCGTGCCATCACAACTATGTCGCGGAGGAACTGGTCGACGGCATACCGATGCTGGTGACCCGCAAGGGCGCCGTGCGCGCGGGCGACGGTGATCTGGCGTTGATCCCCGGCTCCATGGGCACCCGTTCGTATGTGGTGCGCGGCAAGGGTAATCCGGCCTCGTTCCAGTCGGCCTCGCACGGTGCGGGGCGGCGGATGAGTCGCAACGCGGCCAAGAAGCAGTTCACCGTCGCCGATCTCATCGCCCAGACCGAGGGCGTCGAGTCACGGAAGGACGCGGGCGTCGTGGACGAAATCCCCGCGGCCTACAAAGACATCGATGAGGTGATCGCCGCGCAGCGCGATCTGGTCGATGTCGTGGCGACGCTGCGTCAGGTGCTGTGCGTGAAGGGATGAATACGCGCGAGATCTTGCGCCGGGTGAGCGGGACTCGCCTGGCGCGAGACCCGCGGGTGTTGCGCGCCTGCGCAGAACAGCCCTGATGCCGGCTGCGATCACCAGCCCGTCCGATGACGCGCGAAGCCGTCGCTCGACCCGATACCATCCGACTATGCCCTGGTGGCCGTCCTTCTTATCGCCCCCGGCGGATTCGGACCCGGGAGCCGGTCCGCCGCACATCCGCGGCGTACGGCGATCGTTCGTGACCGCGCGGGGCGTCCGTTTCCACATCACCGAGTCGGGCCCCGTCGACGGACGTCCGGTGCTCGCACTGCACGGCTGGCCACAGCATCACTACGCCTACCGCCATCTGCTCGCGGATCCGCCGGACGGACTGCGAATCATCGCACCGGATCTGCCGGGATACGGCTGGTCGGGTCCCGCTCCACACCGATGGGCGAAGGAAGACGTCGTATCGGACGTCCTGGCGTTGCTGGACGCCCTCGGTCTCGATCGCGTCCTGCTGGTCGGACACGACTGGGGCGGCTACATCAGTCACCTGCTCGTGCTGCGGGCGCCGGAGCGGTTCGACGCGCTGCTCGCGCTGAACATCGCCCATCCGTGGCAGACACCGCGCGTTTTCCTCCCGCACGCGTGGCGGTTCCTGGTCTATCAACCGCCGGTCGCGGCGTTCGGGGAGTACCTGCATCAACGGACGAGGTTCCTGGAAGATCTGGTCTTCACCCGGGGAGTGCGCAATCGCGAAGAGTTCGGCCCCGACGTGGTTCGCAGCTACGCCGAGCGCTTCCGTGACCCGGACTGCGCGCGAACCGCGACGGATACTTACCGCACCTTCCTGCTGCACGAAGTGCCCCGGGCCGCGGGGCATGGCGAACGACGCCACGCGACCGTTCCGATCCGCGCCCTGTTCGGTGTCGAGGACGCGGCGATCCACCCGTCGCTCGCCGCCGAGGAAACAGCGCGGGCCGACGACTACCGCCTTGAACTGGTCGAGGACTGTGGCCACTTCATCGCCGAGGAACGGCCCGATCTGGTCCGCGCCCGATTAGTCGAATTGGCAGCGACGACCAGGCCCGATTGACCTGCGCTGTCGCTTCGGCAACCGAGCGACGCCCACAAGGTGCCTACCGCGCCGGGGATACGACGGCGTGCACCCCCAACGGCTCGCGCCGTATGGTCGCACTCGGCCGCGAGCCGTGGTGACCGGCGCGTATGCGGATCCCGTTTCGCTTTCCCGCGACGGCCACCGCCGCCGTGACGTTGCGCCCCGGTCGGACGCCGGCACGCGCGCTAGGCGAAGTGCCCGGCCACGGCGCGCGGTCGCGGCGCGCTGCCTTCGCGTCGGTTCGTTCGGCGGTGTCGGTAGCGTCGGGCACGATGAAGCGCATGACCACGGCGACCGATGTCCCTGAGATCGACCTCACCGCGCCTGACCTCCGCGAGCGCGCGGAGCATCTGCTGCGCGAATTGGCCGGGTCCGGCGCGCGGCTGCGGGAAGACCAGTGGACGGCGATCGAGGCGCTGGTCGTTCGGCGGCGTAGGGCGCTGGTCGTGCAGCGCACCGGGTGGGGTAAGTCCGCGGTCTACTTCATCGCGGCCAAGCTCTTGCGGCGGGCCGGTCGCGGGCCGACGGTGATCGTCTCGCCGCTGCTGGCCCTCATGCGCAACCAGGTAGCGGCCGCCCAGCGTGCCGGGGTGGTCGCCGCGACCATCAACTCGGGCAACGTCACCGAATGGGACGAGATCCACGCGCAGGTCGCCGCGGGCACGGTCGACGTGCTGCTGGTCAGCCCGGAACGGCTGAACAATCCGGACTTTCGTGACCAGGTGCTGCCCAGACTCGCGGCGGACGCCGGGTTGGTCGTGATCGACGAGGCGCACTGCGTATCGGACTGGGGCCATGATTTCCGGCCGGACTATCGGCGCATCCGCACCCTGATCGCCGATCTCGGTTCGGACGTACCTGTTCTGGCGACCACCGCGACCGCCAACGACCGGGTGGTCACGGACGTCGCCACCCAGATCGGCACCGACACCTTGGTGCTGCGTGGCACGCTGGACCGCGAGTCGCTGCATCTGTCGGTGATCGGTTTCGACGACGCGGTGGAACGCACCGCCTGGCTCAGCGGCCGGCTGCACCGGCTGCCCGGCTCCGGGATCGTCTACACACTGACCGTCGCCGCCGCGCATGATCTGGCCGACGTGCTGAACTCGCACGGCCACACGGTCGCCGCCTACACCGGGCAGACCGACCCGGCCGAACGTGAGGCGCTGGAGGCCGCGCTGCTGAACAACGAGGTGAAGGCGCTCATCGCGACCTCCGCACTGGGCATGGGATTCGACAAGCCCGACCTCGGCTTCGTGGTGCACGTCGGCGCGCCTTCCTCCCCCATCGCTTACTACCAGCAGGTCGGGCGCGCTGGTCGCGGCACCGAACGCGCCGAGGTGGTCCTGCTGCCCGGCCCGGAGGACACGCGGATCTGGAGCTACTTCGCGTCGGTCGCCTTTCCGCGCGAACACCTCGTGCACGCGGTGCTCGACGCGCTGGATTCCGACCGGGCACTGTCCACCGCGGCGCTGGAGCCGCTGGTGGAACTCAACCGCTCCCGGCTGGAGATGGTGTTGAAGGTGCTCGACGTGGACGGCGCGGTGCGCCGGGTGCGCGGCGGCTGGATCCGCACCGGTCAGCCGTGGACCTACGACGCCGAACGCTACGAACGCCTCGCTGTCGCCCGCGAGCGCGAACAGCAGGCGATGATCGACTACCAGTCGACCTCCGACTGCCGGATGGAGTTCCTCCGCCGTCAACTCGACGACCCGGGACTTCCCGCGAATCAGCCGGGTTCGCCCGGCTGCGGACGCTGCGACAACTGCACCGGCACGCGTCCCGACCGCAGCGTGATCGCCGACGCGCTCGCCGCGACCAGGGCTCGCCTCGATCGTCCCGGCATCGACCTCGCCCCGCGCAAGCAGTGGCCGACCGGCATGGCGAAACTCGGAATCCCCTTGTCCGGCAAGATCACCGGTGGCGCCGAGACCGGCCGGGTGCTCGGCAGGCTCAGCGACCTGGGCTGGGGACAGCGGCTGCGGACGCTGCTCGACAAACCGGACGATCCGGTGCCCGACACAGTCTTCGACGCATGCATCGCGATACTGCGCGAATGGGATTGGGCGGCACGCCCCACTGCGGTGCTGGCGCTGGAATCCCCGCGCTATCCGGTCCTGACCGCGACCCTCGCCGCTCGGCTCGCCGAGGTCGGCCGCCTACGCGATCTCGGAACGCTGCGAACCCGACCAGACCGGCCACCGGTCTCCGCAGCGAACTCCGCACACCGCGTAGCCGGACTGCGCGACTCGTGGGACATCCCCGACCTCACCACCATCACCGGCCCCATCCTGCTGGTGAACACCCTCACCGACACCGGCTGGACATTCACCGTTGCCGCACACGCGCTACGCGCCGCCGGAGCAGACGCCATCCTGCCCTTCGCGCTGGCAACACCGACGTAGGGCGCGCACAGAGCACTGCTCGGGCCCCGCCTCGCGACGGCGGTCGCGGTGAGGCTGATCTGGTTTCCGTCCGGTGCCGCGCGTCAAGTCGCGCCGAAACCACTCAGAAAGGTAGCGGCGACGAGGTCGGCGGCCTGTGGCGGCTCGACGGCGGGGAACTGGTGGGCGATGGTGTTGACGAGTTCGTCCAGGACCGCCCGTGCCCAGGCCGCGTCGGTATCGGCCCGGAGGTAGCCCTCGTCGATGGCACGGCGAATGAAGGAGTCGACTCGCGCGCCCTCCCGTCGGCGACGGGCGCGAGCGGCGGGGTCCTTCTGCATCATGCGGCGGATGTCGACAGCCCATTCACGGCTGACGAGGATGATCCCTTCGAGGTAGCGGTGCAAGGCGACCGGGACGGGGGCCTCGGTAAGGCGAGCCTCGTCCAGGACGCGTTGGGCCGAATCGAGTTTGGCCTGAAAGACTGCGCCGAGCAGGGCCTCACGGGTGGCGAATCGGCGGTGGACTGTGGTGCGGTCCACGCCTGCGGCGGTGGCGATGGCCGCCATGGAGGTACTCGGGTCCTCGGCCAGCAGACGAGCCCCAGCACGAAGGACCGCGGTCAGATTGCGTTCGGCGTCAGCTCTCATGATCCAGTGATCTTAACTGTCAGCTTCACTTACATGCTTAACAGTTTCTAGAGAGATTTAGCACTCTCATTTTATGCGACTTGTATGTAGCATTTATTGCTGAATGGTCTACAGATGAGTTGCTGTCTTATCGGGCGGCGAACGAAACGACGAGATGAGGAACGCACAATGTCACGAACTTGGCTGATCACCGGCGGGTCGCAAGGCCTGGGTAGAGCTTTGGTGCTCGCAGCTCTGGCGGCCGGCGACCGGGTCATGGCGACCTCCCGCAAGCCGGAAGCGCTGGCCTACCTGAAGGCTGAGCACCCGGAGCGGCTGGAGACAGCCGCGCTGGACATCACCTCCGCGTCCCAGACCCGGGACGTGGTCGCCGCGACGGTCGAACGGTTCGGTTCGGTCGACGTTGTCGTCAACAACGCCGGATACGCCACCAGTGGCTCGATCGAAGATTTCCCCGAAGTGGAGTTCCGCGCACAGATCGACGCCAATCTCTACGGCGTCGTCAACGTGACCAGGGCTGCCCTGCCGATCATGCGCCGGCAGCGGTCCGGGCACTTCGTGCAGATCTCTTCCATCGGCGGCCGCGTGGGCGGCACACCGGGCCTGAGCGCCTACCAGACCGCGAAATTCGCCGTCGAAGGATTCTCCGAGGTCCTGGCGAACGAAGTCGCCCCGTTCGGCATCGAAGTCACCATCGTCGAGCCCGGCGGCATCCGCACAGGCTGGGCCGCGGGCGCCGCGGAGGCGTCCGGCCCGATCACCCCCGACTACGAGCAGACGGTCGGCGCGTGGCTGGCCGAGTTCGCCGAGTACGCCGGCAACGAGCCCGGCGACCCGGACCGTATGGCCCACGCCATCATCGGTGCGGTAGCCGAACAACGACCGCCACGGCGGCTGCTGCTCGGCAGTGACGCCTTGCAGATCGCCATCAACTCAGAGGAGGGTCGCCTCGCCGAGGCCAACGACTGGGCCGCGGTCAGCCGCTCCACGGACTACCCCCTCGTCTGACCACAACCCCAGCGACCACAGCGGCCGGACCCGACGGCGGTCGCCCTGATCCAGGAAGTCACTCCATGCCCCGCAAGTCCACCCGCCTCACCTTCGCAATCCTTGCCGGCGGTGCGGGCGTGTTCGCCATGCTGCAGTCCTTGATCGCGCCGGCCCTGCCGACTGTTCAACACGCCATGCACACCTCCCAGTCCACTGTCACCTGGGTGATGACCGCGTACCTGCTGTCCGCCTCGGTCTGCACTCCGATCCTCGGCCGAGTCGGGGACCTGGCCGGTAAGAAGCGCACGCTCGTCGCCGTCCTGCTGGCTGTCCTGGCCGGCTGCCTGCTCGCCGCGTCGGCCCCGAACATCGGCGTGTTGATCATCGCCCGGATCATCCAGGGCGTCGGCGGTGCGCTGTTTCCGCTCTCCTTCGGCATCATTCGTGACGAATTCGCGAGTAACAGGGTCAGCGGCAGCATCAGCAACCTGTCCGCCGTGATCGCCGCCGGCGGCGGCGTCGGCATCGTCGCCGCGGGGCCCACGGTCTCGGCACTGGACTACCGCTGGCTGTTCTGGATCCCGGTCGTCGTCGTCGCTGTCACGACCGTGCTGGCCGTGCGCTATGTGCCCGAATCATCCCGCCGCGACGCCGGATCGGTGAACTGGACCGGCGGTGTGCTCCTGTCCGGCTGGCTGGTCGCACTGCTGCTACCACTCACCCAGGGCAACCACTGGGGTTGGAGTTCCGGCCGTGTCATCGGGCTCTTCGCCGCGGCCGTCGTGATCTGCGGGCTATGGATGTTCGCCGAGGCACGCGCCGAGAATCCGCTGATCGACCTACGCATCATGCGACTGCCGACGGTCTGGACGACCAACACCGCCGGTCTGCTGTTCGGCGCCGGCATGTTCGCGATCTGGTCATTCCTGCCCGGTTTCGTACAAACCCCCAGCGCCGCCGGCTACGGCTTCGGCGCAAGCGTCACGGCCTCCGGACTGCTCATGATGCCGATGCTGGTCGCCATGTTCGTCTCCGGCATCCTCAGCGGCCGCGTGGAGCCGATCGTCGGGGCCAAGCGACTGCTGGTGGGTGGTGCCGTCTTCGGCGCCATCGCCTGTGGCATCCTCGCACTCTGGCATGAACGGCCGTGGCAGGTCGGGCTCGTCGCCGGTTTGTTCGGCTTCGGCATCGGCCTGGCCTTCTCGGCGATGGCCAACCTCATCGTCCGCAGCGTGCCGACCGAGCAGACCGGTGCCGCGACCGGCATGAACGCCAATCTCCGCACCATCGGCGGCGCTCTGGGCACCGCACTCACCAGTCTGCTGATCACCAGCAGACCGCAGCCCTCCGGCCTGCCCTACGACTCCGGCTACACCCACGGCTTTGTTTTCATCGCCGCGCTCCTCACCGCGGCCGCCCTCGCAGCCACCCTTGTGCCGTCCCGCCGCGCCGCACACGCAGCCGTCCGCCACGGAGGCGTCCCCGCCGCGGCACCGGCTACGACCCCCCGAACCGACCTGGTCGAGGACCCCCGCGGGTAAGAACGCAGGATGGCGACCTCGAACATCGAGGCGTGACAGGACGAGTCGGTTATCCAGCAAGATCACCGGCGGCGCCGAGACCGGCCGCGTGCTCGGCAGGCTCAGCGACCTGGGCTGGGCACAACGACTACGCACACTGCTGACCTGGAAACCTGTCGCTCGGAGCGCCGTCCAGTAACCACCGCGATGTTGACGCGCATCATTCGGAGATCAGCGAGCGACGTAGCGCGGTGCGGCCCGCTCGGGCGTCCGCCTCGCGACCGGGTGCCTGCGGGCACGGTATCGACTCGGTGTGCGGGGTGCCCCCGGGGCACAGCGCACTGCTGCGTCGAACCAGTTGACGCACAATGACACCCGCGTGGTCACAGGCTGAGCGTAGCTCGCGCGACCCGGCATCGAGGTTCCGCCTCGACCAGCGTCAGGACAACGGCGCACTACGGGGGCCCTGCTGGGAAAACCTCAGCGAAAGCCATTCCGTCTCCAACACAAGCCGGTCTCGGACGTCCAGAGTGATATTCGCTGCCGAAGCCGACCGATTCAAGGAATCGAGACGGAATGGCATGCCGAATAGCGCGTGCTCAACATTCTCGAAAAGGGAGAGAGAACTCCGATCCCGACCAAGAGATGCCTCGTGAAGCAACGGGTGAACCGGGCTGAAATGCGCACGGAACGCGTGCAGTGCTTGGACGGGTCGGGCTGGATCCTGTCGCTGTGCCCATTCCATCTCCGCGGCAAGCATGTGCTGGGCCGCACCGAGCCGACCGGTTCGCGCCGACATCGGGCGGATGTCCTGCAACAGTGCGGCGCGCAACGCGATCGTCACATGGGCCAGCGATATTCCGCCGGGAATGGCAACCGTCGGAATCCCGGCCAATGCCTCATCGAGACCTGACGGGGAAGAGCCGGACAGTGAGTCGGATACGCATCGCCACAAGGTCGCCAACTCGGTATCGGTCAGCATCACTGCGCATTCCCGCATCACCTCGACGGGCCCATCCGAGGTGTGCACGAGATTGTTGAACATGTTCGCCGCACCCAGGTGGGTTCTGAGGTGTTCGGGACAGCAGCGGCGCGGATCCGAAGGCCCTTTGCGCGTTCGAAGCCGGGACGCGAGGGGCAGGCCATCTTGTTCCGGCCCGGTGACGACGACCAGCAGGCACGGCCCGCTGGTCAGCAGGTCACAGACGATGCGCACCCGCTCTGCGTCGTATTCGACGGGTTGGTACTTCCAGATCCGTCGGACTTGCCCTCGATCGAGACGGACATGGCGAACATATCCGACAGTGAATCCATTAGCGGTGAGCCATGCCAGCCCGGTATGCACTCGCGCCGCGCGGAGCGCAAGTGGCGAGAACAGCAACATCGCAACCGAGTTCGCGACGGCTGTCTCGTCGCCACCAAGCGCGTGCTTCGCCGCGGCGAATCCTCGGATGAAGTCCTGGTCGTGCCGGTAGCGTGTGAAGCCATTCATAGTGATGTTTATCGACGCCATGTTCGCTTTCCAGATGGTGAACCGGGTTCATCTCTCGCCGACGGACATGAGCTATCCCCGGATGCCGCACGGGAAATATGCCCATCGCACGGAGTACCGCCGATCGGCGACATCACACGAATCGCCGGGTTCGCCACGCGAACCGAGATGGCTTGCCACCGGATCATCCGCGGACAGCGGCGGCTCGGCGACCGACCTCGGCATGATCGAGGACCTCGCCGTCCAGGACGACTCCAGCGAACTCCGTCAACGGGATGCGCTCGAACGACGGTGTGCCCAACGTGGAAAACACTGCTTCTGGCACGAGTTTCAGAGATGTGGTGACAACTACCGTCGGGAGACGTGCTGCCAAAGGCCGAGTTCCCTGGATGTTCAACACGGTCGTCGGGCCGATAGCGTCAGCCCCGGCGACAGCGACACATGCCGGGCCGCCCGTGGCCCGGCCGCCGAGTCGCGCCAGCACTTGGCTGACGATCGAACTACTCGGCGCGGACTCGACCGGCCCGGGATACGACGACAACCATGCCACCGCTGCTTCCACACTCTTCTCGATCGAACGGTCCAACTCGAGGCGGATGGCTCTCAGCGCATCAATCGGTTGGTCACCGCGGGCGGCATTCGCGATGTGCCACATCGGCGCGTAACCCGGGAGTCGTCGACTGAGCCATGTGCCGGCCTGCGCGAGTAGCTCCTGGTCGTGGCTCATCTCCAACAAGCCGTCGATCACCAGGCGTGCCACGCCGGACGCGCCTGCCGTCCTGGTGATGAGAGCCTCTTGTATCGAGTTCGGCAGTGTGGACTCGTCCATCGCTGTATTTCCTCCGGCGGATGATGAGGGCTTGATAGGACTCAGCCGTTCGCTCGGCGTGATCCCGGTGGACCGGCATCGGCGGCGCATCCGCCGAGCGAGGCTTCCGGCTCTGCCAGGAGGCCAGCGGCGAGGAACGCCTCATTGGTCGCGAGATCGTCGAGAGCGCCGACCTCTCGGAAACTGCGCACCGTCGAGCGGGCGGCATGTCTGATGCCGTGGGCGTCGGATCGCGCCGGGTAACAGTCGCCGAGGATCTCGGCTGTTTCGGGCTGTGTGAAACCCGAAGCCGAAAGTGTCGCGGCGACCGCCCGGAGATCGGGGCGCAGGAACGCACTCACGAGTTCGGGGATTCGGGGCCCGATGGTCCGCTGTTCACGTTTCGGCAATTGCGGCCACAGATACCGCAAGAAGTTTCGGAAGTAGGCGTGGTGGCGCCCCTCATCAGCCGCATGATCGGCGACCAGCGCACGAACGGGCCCCGGAAGCCTTGCGTCGTTGGGGATCTCCGATAAGAGAGAGGAGACGAGCGTCTCGCTCACCGTGGCGGCGACCAGATCGAGGGCACGTCCAGTCCCGGGTGTGTACACCTCGCGGATGCTGTCGAGCAGACACACGAAATTCGGCTCGACCATGGCTGTCGCGGTGACTCCGCTGCAGCGCTCGACCTCCTCGATGAAGTCATAGGAGAACTGCGCATGCCAGGCCTCGTCGGTCGTTATCTTGAATGCGTCCGCGAGCATCGCCTTCGGCGCCTCTACTCCGCTGCGATTGCTCGATATCCGTGCTGTCACCGGCACAATGGCGACCTGTTCCAGCACTGTCGTGAAATGAAGGTACTGGTACAGCGAATGCACGAGGACGCGGTGCCTGACTTCTGGACCTCGATCCTCGACGAGGGGATGCGACACAGCCGGTACGAACTCGGGCGGAAAGAACAACGAGCGGGGCTCTTCCATGTCCATCGTTCGACGGGACTTGTTCCTTACACTTGCCCGCCTCTCCCAGTTGCCGAATTTACTGTCGTACGAGCCCGACATGCTCCCCACACCTTTTCCGAGACCGTCGGAAGAATTGGCCGATCCCATGATTCACCTGCTCCTGCGTGTCTTCGATGGCTCCGTCGGTGGCGACACCACACTTCTCGATCCAGAAATTCACCGGTGCCATTGATCGGTCCGGCGCCGTCGACGTCGCGGACAACGACCGACCCGGTGAGCTCTAAGAGTCTCCTGGTGGTGGCTCACGAGCGGCGCGTCAGTTCCCGGTCCGACTCCCATCGCCAGCAGTACTGGCGGTACGCCTCATCCACCGACATGGTTGCGATCACGAGTCCACGTCGACGACACATGCCTCGACGAGTTCGTCGATAAGGTCGGCTACATCATCCGTTGCCATATCCGCGGGAATGTCGTACCTCTCGGCAACCATTGCGCCGATCTGGCTGACTGTCCGCATGCCGTCGATACTGCGGAAAATGAACTCCGCCGACTCGCTCAGCTCGAGATTGTGTTCCTGGCTGGCGACCAACAGCCTGCCTCGAAACTTCCGCATGCGGGCAGTGAGCCGTAGTCGCGGTGTGGCATGCGGGGTGATCGGGCTCAAATTTCCACCTCCATGCTGATTTTCTTGCAGAGGGACACCACACGATGCACCCATTCGGCCGACTGGCGGGGGTCGTAGTCGCGCATGGTCTCGATGGACCAGTAGTCCTCGAACGACAGCGGTAAAGAGGCGAGGTGCTGAAGCTTGTGCGGACGCCACTTGACCCCCGCGTCGTGTTCCCGACGTCCGATCAGCATGGCATCGATGGCGAAGCCGAAAGCCTGCCGCGCCGACAGCACGGCGCCCTCGGTTCGACCGACGGCGAGTAGGCCGACCGCGTCCTCTGCCGCACCATCGGCATCATTGAGGAACTGAAGGGTGAGGAATGACCAGAAAGCGCTGTCCTCGAGCTGTTGCCGCCGCCGCTGAACCCAACTGTCGTCGCCGAGGGGGACACAGGTACGTAGCCGGCTGAGGAAGAGGCTCTCATCCACGGTAAGCCGCGCGCCGACCTTACCGTCGTTGTCGAATGCCGCCCAGGTGACCTTGCCGAAAAGCTCGTCCACTTGTCTGTCCAGCCAGTACTTGAGTTCCCAGCGCCGGCCCTCGTGGTGGAAGGTCACCGTCTGCACTGTGCCCGGGGCGAGCGGGACATTCAACTCCATTGCCCGATCATCGG
This sequence comes from Nocardia sp. NPDC049190, assembly GCF_040648115.1. Lineage (NCBI taxonomy): Bacteria > Bacillati > Actinomycetota > Actinomycetes > Mycobacteriales > Nocardiaceae > Nocardia > Nocardia sp. NPDC049190. The sequence goes on along the minus strand of NZ_JBEZDE010000009.1, from coordinate 84,064 downwards.
TGAAGCGCTCGGTGGACACCAGAACCAAGTCGATGTCGCTGGTGGCGTGGGCCCAGCCGCGCGCCCTCGACCCGACGAGGAATACGGCCAGTTCACCGGGTGGGATCAGGCCACGTTGACGCAGGACGTCGACCAGATCGGGCAGATTCTCGATGGTCATGCCGGAATTCCTTGCAGTAGGCCAGCATCGATGCTGGCGAGAAGCGTCTGTTCGACGGACACATACGGCTGGCCGCAGAGGTCGAGCAGCTCGCCAAGCGTGCGTTCGCCGTCGACCGTCTGTAAAAAGGCGAACCACGCTGCGTCGAGATCGGCATCGACGACGTACTCGAATGCGCCGTCCACGACCAGATACAGGCGGCTTGGGGACTGACGCGCCTGCACCAGCAGGACATTTTCGGGGAAGGCCACCACGTCGTGCAGCGATGGCACGCTATGGTCCCTGACCCGCTCGGCAATCGCCGGCGCCTCGCAGTCCCAGTCTCCTATCGAAATAGCCGTCAGCACATCACGCGGCGGCGCATCCAGGGGCACAGCGGGAAGCTGACGTGTCATTTCGTCGAGGAGACCGAGGTTGACGAGGCTGAGCAGTAACCGCGCATCCGCGGGCTGCCGTTCGGAGCGCAATCTGCCCAGCATGGCGCGCGCCGCGTCCGGGCACAGCACCTGGCGCGCGCCCGGCGAGGCGAGCGCCTCCTCCAGCAACGCGCAGTCTTGTTGGCTGAGCAGACGGACAACCATGCGGTGGGTGAAGCCGGCCCCCTCACCCCAGATGAACGCACCCTTCGGTCTGGCGGCGATCTCGCTGGGAACGATGTCGCGCACCGCCTCGCGCAGAATCTTCTTGTCCCAGAGCAATCCGGCACGCTGGCGCGTGGGGATCCTCATGAGCAGCTCGATAATCCGATGGTCGAGGAAGGGCACCCTGGCCTCGATTCCGTTGCCTGCTGCGGTGCGATCGTCGTGCCAGCAGTTGTACTGCTGTAGATAGCGATGACGCGAAGCGACGTAGGCTGGGTACGGGTCGACAAGGGGGCTGGTCGCAGAACTCCCGAGCAAGGCGCCCTCGAGTAGCGGACTCTCCCGACATTCCCACCAGGGGGCTAGAGCGGGCGTTTTGTGCAGGGCGGCCGCCCTGGCCATCTGCCGGATGCCCGACTCGAATCCTGCCCAATCCGCACCCACGTTGAACACGGTGGAGAACCCGCCGTTGTACTCGTCGGCTCCGGCACCGAGCAGCATGCCCCGCAACTGTGGACGCGCCTGCTTCGCATACCGATACAGCTCGTACTTGTAGTACTGCTCGGGGCCGCACAGCGGCGTCTCCAGCAGCCACAGCAACCGCTTCCACTCGTCAACCGCCGGCACGGTCTTCGCGTCGAAGACCAGTTGATGGTTTGGCATACCCAGTGTCGACGCGGCGCGATGGCCGAACTCGGAATCCCCGGTCACCAGGGTGCCGCCGCTGAGCACGGTGAAGGTATGAATGGGACTTCCCGTGGCGCCGGCCAGCGCGGCGACAGCTGTGGAGTCGATGCCACCGCTGAGGAACAAGCCCAACTCGGCGTCGGCGGTCGCCGCGTCGCGCACCGCGCCGGTGAGCAGGTCACGATAGGTGCGAACGAACTCCTCATCCGAGATGCCCGCATCGCCTTCGAAACTCGGCAGGTTCCAATACTGGTGCCGGTCGACCTCCCCGTCGCGTAGGTCGATGGAGACGATGGAACCCGCAGGGACGATCTCGATTCCCCGGAACCAGGTGTTGACCGGCGCATCGGTCAGATACGGGGACATCGTCAAGGACTGGTCGGCCAACGCGCCTTCCCAGTCCAACTCTCGGCGGCATCCAGGATGCGCGAACAGTGCCTTGATCTCCGAGGCGAACAGTACGGCGCCGTCGACTCGCGTGTAGTACAAGGGCTTGATGCCGAACCGGTCGCGGGCGAGCACGAGCCGATGTCGCATCCGGTCCCAGAGCGCGATGGCGAACATGCCCACGACGTCGTCGAGGAACCGCAGGCCGTCGCGGGCATAGAGGTGTGCCAGCACCTCACAGTCGGAGTTGGTGCGCGTCCGCACGCCGGTGAGGGACCCGGTCACGAGTTGTCTGTGGTTGTAGACTTCGCCGTTGGCGATGAGGACCACCTTCCCGTCCTCGCTGAACAACGGCTGGTCACCGCTTTCTGGGCCGACCAGCGCGAGCCGCCGGAAACCCAGACCCACCGGGCCATCCATATACACCTGTTCGGCGTCCGGGCCCCGGTGGCCCACTGCCCGGGACATGCCCGCCAGGATCGTGCCGACGCCGGCAGGGAGATTGTCCTCGCCGAGAGCGGCGATGCCTGCTAGTCCGCACATCTGTTGTTCCTATCCCTGAATCTGTCGTCCTGGTACGAGATCGACATCAACCGCTTCCTACCGGCCGCGGCAGCGCGGCCGTCGCATCGTCCATCAGGGCCTGCAGAGCGCGCGGCGACATGAACGCGATCGGCAACGCGCTCAGCAGCATCAGGCCGGACACCACGGACAACGCCACGCGAGGACCCATCAGCTGGCCGAGCGATCCGCCGATGAGCGCACCGATCGGCAACACGCCCCAGGAAACGAACCGGACCGTTGCCGTGATCCTGGCCAGCAATTCGGGCGGCGCGGTCAACTGCCGGATCGTCCGCGCCAACAGACTGACGATCGCGATGCCGACCTCTCGGCCGAGCAGGCCGACTACGAATGCCACCAGCCCGACCCCAGCCCGCGAGGTGGGCACCAGGAGCCCGAGCAGCGGACCCGCGATGGCCGCGACCACCAACACCCGCGCACCTCCGACCTTGTCCGCCAGCGATGGGCCCACCGCCGCCCCCAACAGCCCGCCTACTCCGCCGATGGCAAGCAATACACCGATCGCCACCGCGGATACGCCGACGTCGCGAAGGAGAAATGGCACGACGAGCGTGTCGAAGGCCGCGCCGAAGAGGTTCGAGATCGCCGCGACCACCATGAGTGGGCGAAACACCGGGTCGCGCCAGACATAGCCGAGGCCCTCCTTGACCTGCGGCAGCATTCGTCGGGGGCCGCTTCGCACCGCCGGCGCCTCGCGCTTGCCCACCCTCGCCAGCAACACCGCGGAAACCACATAGCTCAGCACGTCGGCCAACAAAGACAACGAAGCGCCCAGCGATTGGACAAGTGCGCCACCCAATGCGGGGCCTGCGGTCCCTGCTGCGGCGTGGCTGACTTGCATCCTGCCGTTGCCGGCGAGCAATTGCGACGGCGCGACGATGGAAGGCACGTAGGACTGGCCGGCGATGTCGAAGAATACCGAGCAGATCCCCACCACCAGAGCAGCGATCACGACCTGAGCGACAGTCAGGAGGTGCAGAACGGACGCCAGCGGGATGGACGCCAACGCTACCGCACGTGCCAGATCGCAGATGATCATCAACGGTCGGCGCCTCATGCGCTCTACCCACACGCCTGCGGACAGGCCGAACAGCAGCCATGCCCCCAGCCCGGCCGCGGAGATCACCCCGACCTCGAACGTGTTGGCCCGCAATGTCACCAGCGCGACGATAGGCAACGCGACCGTAGTCACCGCGGTACCGGCGGCGCTGATCGCACTCGCCGCCAGTAAGCGCTCGAAATCACCGCCGAGCCGATTGCCCCGGACCCGCGAGCACATCACCGTAATCCCTTCGAGAGCCGATTGCGCACCGTGGTCATGGGTGGCCACTTCGCCCAGCAGCCACCCACGTTCACTCGACTCAGATGCTGCCGCCGAGAACCATGTTGCTGGTCACTTGCGTGGTCGCCGGCTTGACATACTTGGTCATCGGATCACCCTCCTTTCTCTACTGATACGGAAAGAAGCACGGTGATCGCGAGCGGTACCCCGCGCTCGGCGGCGTGCCCGGTATCGCCGCAGCACAGTCGTCTATCTTTCGAACCGGGGTTCACACACAAGGCTCCCTCGGCGCCATGAATACGCACACGTCCGTATCCCCGGTTCTGCGTACGGGCTCTACTACTCGAGCCCTTGGCTCCGACACCCTCCAAGTCGTCGTGGGCCGCGCGATAAGCCGATCCCACAGCGTTCGGGGCGTGGCGGACCAGCGACGCCGGGTGACAACCAGCGAGTCGCGCGGTGGTGCCGCCCGCACTGGCAATCCAGGTCATGAGGCCCGATGCTCTCCTCCACTCCGGCCGAGCGCGGTGTATCGCGGCACGGATCGTCGTCCGGCAAACTCTTTCTGCTACAGAGGATTCGCAGCGCAGTCCACCGTATCCGTACCATACCACCTGGTCCACCCACGGTATGATCACCGACCAGCACAGGTATTCACCGCCACGGCAGCGCGTCCGACGTCGATCGGGTGCCGGCGTTCCCCGCGACGCAGAGATTGCCGACGGAGCCGGGCGCTCGAATACCCTCAGACATAGGGGTTATGGCGACCATCCGGCGTGCACCGAGTCGGGTACGAGTGACGACTCGAGAGAGCCTGCGACCACAGCCGCGCGCTCTTCGCGCCGCATTCCCGTTAAATCGGCTGTGCGGCAACAATTTCAGGGAGAATACATGAACGGGATCACACTTCATGCCAAGAGCTTCGAATGATCGAGATCCAGCAACCACGATCTCACGCGCCGGGGCCGCGCCGAACATCCGGGTGATGTGCGCGAATCATGAAGCCAGGCAGTCGATTTACGAGAATCTCGATACCGTGCCGAGCGGGGCCATCGGATCTTGACGAGGAGGCGCCGTTGCAGTACGTTTCGGACGTGTATAGCGGTAAATCCACTCCAGCGATTCCTGGCAGCGGGTCCGAAAAACACAACCCGGTGGACGGTGCGGGATCCGGGTCCGGTCGTCTCGTGCCGAATTTCTTGTCGACCCTCCCGATAAAACGCTCCCTCTATTCAACCGATTCATACTTTCTCGACAGCATCGAGGACCTTGCCGCAGTCGCCGGAGATTCTTTCAGGCGATTCTGTCGCGATCACACGCTGTTGTTGCTGAAGCCGGACGCAATTGTTTCCCGCCGCGCCCCCGCGGTGCTCCGGTGGGTGACCGATCATGGTTTCTCGATCGTCGGCGCCGTCCCGGTGATGTTTACGCGCCATACCGTGCGAGCGTTATGGCAGTACGGGTTGAACGCCGCCAGTCGCGACCGACGAGACACCGCCGACCTCTACATGACAGCCGGCGAGTGCGTTCTCCTGCTTCTGGCACAAGCGGGACAGGCCGAGTCGGCAACCGCCATCCTGAGTCGGGCGAAGGGCCCAGCCGAACCCGAGAATTGCCGTCCGCACCACCTGCGTTACGCGGTGGGCAGCTTCAACTACCAGCTGAATCTGGTCCATGGCGCCGACGAGCCAGCCGACCTGTTGCGTGAACTCGGCATCCTGTGCGACCACGATCAGCGCCTGAGACTCTTTTCGGCAGCCGTAGCCGATGTAGATGGCACCGCGGCGGCATACGCTCTTGTCGACCGCGTCCAGAACACAGCACCCGAGGTAGATCTCGACCTGGGCCGTACCCTTGACGAGATCGCCGTCGCCGCAAACCATGTCGAACCCACGAGGGTGCCCGATCCGGCTCCGGAGTTGGCACGCGTGATAACACGGATCCGCGCGGGCGAGTCTCGCGACTGGCGCCAACTATTCGAACTCGCCGAGAAATATCAGGTAAAGATCACGATGTGGCAGCGCATCGTCATTGCGACGTACCTCCTCGATCCCCATATACCGGGAGCGGTAAGCATGCTCCCGGACGCGTCCACCGGAGTAATACCGCATGCCACTGAAATACACCATCGTTGACGAGATGCCGGGGTTCGAGCTATCCCCCCGAGATCAGCGGACGCTGATGCAGATCGTGTCCTGGGACCGGCAGCCATCCTTCGCCGTGCCCGGTCGAACCGCTTGGTATGTCCTTTCCGAGCCGGTCATCGATCCCAAGACGTCGCGCACGCTCGTCGCCGCGAAGATCAAGGGGGTCGGCGCCTGGCACCCCCGCGTCGCACCAACGCCGACTCATAGCGACGCTGGCGAGCCCACACCTCCATCGAACAGCGCATATGAGGAAACCACACGTAATCCTCATTTCGGGCTGGATGAAAACGGCTGTTTCGCGTCGGTTTTCAGCCAGCCGGCACCATACGGCGGAATGACGCTACCGCGCGCGCAACGTGAGTTCGACAACGCCGCGACGCTGTATCGCGCAGGCGCTCCCTCCATCGTTCCGCTAGCTGTCCTTCGATACGATGATGGCAAGTTGTTCAATGACCTCCCGCTCGGCGTGGTCATTTCGTTGACATGGGACGAGAGCCCATACTCACTGGACCTTCTGCGGGTGGAGAACCCCGCCGCAACTGCTGAAGAGAGAGCCCACGCCGCCGGTGTGCGTGAGACGCTCGGCTACCCGCCGCACCAACGCGACGGGGTGTCGGCTCTGTCGGTGCGGGCAGTGGTCGGGCGGCAGATCGGAATGAGACTCCGCGAATTGGCGCAGGCCGGGCTCTATCGCTATTCCGCGGGCTGGGACAATTTCTATCTCGATCACCGCACTGGAACCGTCTACCTGACCGATCTCGATTCGACGCGCGAACTCCAGGAACTCCCGAGTGATGTCCAGGGCATACAGGTTCTGCGCGACCTGGCCGGGGGGATCTATCAGATCGTCAACAAGATCTACCACCCTTGCGCTATCGATGACTACGACTTGCACACTCTGATGGATATCGATCCTATGGCCGCGGTGGTAGCCGGGTATTTCGGGATCGACAAAATCCACGCAATGCGCTTGACGAAGCCGCTCTGGGCGTACTTCGTGCCACATTGGTTCTTACTCAAACGCCATCGCGGGAAAATTCAGGGTTGGTCCATGGCGTCGAAGGCACAGCGTAAGAGCTACAAGATGGAAATGAATGTGTTCTATGCACTCGCGATTCTTGTGCTAGCCGAGACATACCGCACGTTTCGAGAGCAACTCCATTTGCCCCCATGCCCCTCCGACGACGATCTACGCCAGCGCATGACCCGGCTCCTGGGTGACCGTGTGGATCTCTTGGAGTTCTTGGCGGCTCCTACGGCGCAGGTCGTCCCACCGGAGTGATACACCGTTCGGGTCGGGTACCGCAGCTGTCCGATGATCACCGTCGTCATGTGACCGAACGGGGACGCCCTGTAGTTCGAACTCCCATTGCCGCAACGCATTTCGCTTGCTGTCGATACGGACGCCGGGGCAAGGGCAGCCGAGTCCTCGCCCAACCGCGATCTTCGCAGCGCGAGCTGGAGACCAACATGGCGGTTTCGGGTCGCAGGCGATCCCATCCGGGCGGTGCGCGGCTTGCGCCATCCACGACATTCGCGCTATCCGAACGGGCGGACCACGCGGCCACCGAGCACGCTCACAGGCTGAGCGTGGCCCGCAACCTGGCGTCGAGGGATTCGGTCTCCGCCGATGTAAGGACACCGAGGTGCTCGGAAAGCCACGGCCGGTAGGCACGGTGCAGTTCCAGGGTGTCCGCCCATCCGTGCTCGGTCTTGGTGGCCAGCACATGGCCCGGGTCCGCGTCGCGCAAGGGAACGACGTTCAGCCACCGGTAGCGCGACGTGATCACCGCCGAGTCCGACACCAGCACGACGGTCACCCGCCGCGGCAACGGAGTGCCGTCGCGCAGCGCGGGAGCGTAACGCCAGACCTCGCCGCGCCTCATGCCGCGCCGCGGGCGTCGTTCTCGGCAGCCTGCGTGAGTTGCACGTCGTCGTACGCGGCGGCCTGCTCGGCCTCCTCGTCGACGACCAGCGCGGTCAGGCTGTCGTGCACGAGCGTGGTGCGCAGCGCCGCGTTGATCACCGAGGAAAGGCTGCGGTTCTGGCGTTCGGCGGCCTCTCTGGCCCATTCGGCCACTTGCGGATCCAACGTGACCGTCACGCGCGTCGCCTTACTCATACCTGTATGCATACCAGAACGATGTAGCACTCGAAACCTGATCCACCCCGCATCGGCTAGGGTCGAACGCGTGGCCGGCAAATCTGCGGCGCCGACGCTCGAACTCGAGGTCGGCGGCCGCACGATACGCATCACCAATCCGGACCGGGTCTACTTTCCGGAAACCGGCGCGACCAAACTCGACCTGGTCCAGTACTACCTGAGTGTCGGGGACGGCATCGTCAACGCACTGCGCGACCGGCCGTGCATGCTGCACAGGTTCCCCAAAGGACTGGCGGGCGCGAAAGTGCACCAGAAGCGACTGCCCGCGAGCGCGCCGGACTGGATTCGGACAGTGCGGGTGCACTTCCCGCGCTATGACAGATACGCCGACGAATTGTGCGTCACCGAACCGGCCGATGTCATCTGGGCGGTGCAGATGTCGACTGTCGAGTTCCATCCGTGGAACTCCCGCGCCGCCGACGTCGAGAGCCCCGACGAGTGGCGTATCGATCTGGACCCGATGCCGCAGTGTCCATGGTCGCGGGTGCAGCGGGTGGCCGATGTCGTGCACGAGGTGCTCGACGAGCTCGGCGCCGTCGGTTGGCCGAAGACCTCCGGCGGCAAGGGGCTGCACGTCTACGTCCGGATCGCGCCGGAGTGGGGATTCCACGACGTGCGCCGGGCCGCGCTCGCCTTCGCCCGCGAAGTCCAGCGGCGAGCGCCCGACAAGGTGACCACCACCTGGTGGCGCCGCGATCGCGACCCGAAGCTGCTGTTCGTCGACTACAACCAGAACGCGCGCGACCACACGATCGCCGCGGCGTACTCGGTGCGCGGCGTCCCCGCCGCCACGGTCTCCACCCCGGTGCGCTGGGACGAGATCCCCGACATCGATCCGCGCGACTTCACCATCGCCACCGTCCCCGCCCGCTTCGCCGAACTCGGCGACCTGCACGCGGGCATCGACGACGCGGTATTCCACCTGGATCGGCTGCTCGAGTGGGCCGCACGGGACAAGGTCGACACCGAACTGGATGCGCACACCGAACCGGACGACAACTAGCGCCCTACCCGACGCGCAGGTGCTGTCCGACACTCCGCCACCCAGCGCCCGCGCGACGGTGCTACCGTCGCTGCGGCGACCTCGGGTTGTCCACCCGTTGCACCACAGGCGCCCGAGCCGTACTGCACCGAAGGAGGTCCATCCATGAGCCGGCCGGCAGTTCCGATCGCGATCGGCCCCGCCGAACCTCCCCCCGCGTTGCTGGAGAAGGCGGTGGTCGAGGCGGGCGCCGCCGTGTCCGAACTCGACGATGCTCGCGCCCTGATCTGGGCCGGTGGTCCCGGCGAGTTCCCGGACGAGCTGCCCGCGACCGTCGAATGGGTGCAGTTGCCTGCCGCGGGCATCGAAGACTGGTTCACCGCGGGCATATTCGCCAAGTATCCCGCTGTCCGATTCACTTCCGCCGCAGGAGCTTTCGCGGCCAGCGTGGCCGAGCACGCGCTCATGCTGCTGCTCGCGGGTGTCCGCTATCTGCCCGAGCACCTGCGCGCCGCCCGCTGGCGTCAGCAGGACTTCTTTCCGCACGTCGACACGCTGCGCGGCAAGACGGTGACCATCGTCGGCGCGGGCGGCATCGGCCGCGCGCTGATCCCGATGCTGATCCCACTCGGCGCGCACGTGATCGCCATCAACCGCAGCGGGCGCCCCGTCACCGGTCCTGGCATCCCGGAGACCGTCGAGACCCTGGCCACCGAGCATCTCGGCAGAATCTGGCCACGGACAGACCATGTGGTCATCGCGGCGCCCGCCACCCCGGATACCCGGCACCTCGTCGGCGCCGACGAGCTCGCCCGGCTCAAGCCGTCGTCCTGGATCATCAATGTCGCCCGCGGCAGTCTGGTCGATACCGACGCCTTGGTGACCGCGTTGGCCTCGGGCGCGATCGGTGGCGCCGGCCTCGACGTCACCGACCCCGAACCGCTCCCGGACGGACATCCGCTCTGGGTGCTTCCCAATGCCATTGTCACGCCGCATGATTCGAATCCGCCACAGCTGCGGTTCGCGGCGTTCGCCGATCATGTCGGGGAGAACGTCATGCGGTTCGTCGCGGGACGCGAGCTGATCGCTCCGATCGATCCCGAACGCGGGTACTGAGGACGAAGATGCCGCGGCGGCAGTACGGCCGCGCGTCGGCGTGACGACTCGGGCAGTGAGCCTCCGCGCAGCCGGCCATGCCCGACGCGTCGGCATCGGACCTTGCGATTCGTCGTACCGATGCACACCGAGCGAAAACCGCGGATCGCGACGTTTTCCAGGAGTCGGTATCCCGCGGCGTGAATTCGGCGACGACCTCTCCTCGGCGGCCGATCGAGATCCGTGGCAGAACCGATCACGTTCGGACGCTTGACAATCGGCGTACGTTCGGCATCCAACACAGCTGCCCTGGCCTGGCCGTTGGAACCGTTGTCAGGTGTGTAGAGCCCGGTCGATCGGCGAAGTCACGGCCTCCACGGCACGCCGCCGTTCCGGGGTCCGTATTCGCGTGTGCGACCCCGGGCCAGCGCTCCCACGACGTACGCTCCAAGAACACGCGCACAGTGCCGACCTTCGACGGATGGAGTCGCCATGGCATCCGACCGACCGAGAATCCCACCGCGACCACTGGTGCGCGCCATCGAGTCGGTCCGCGCGGTGCTGGCGGTGGTGTTCCGCAAACTGGTGCCCGGGCACATCGCCCTGATGGAGTTGATGGCCGCCGGATGGATCTCACAGGCGATCCATGCCGCGGCGTCGCTCCAGATAGCCGATGAGCTCGCGGCGGGACCTCGGACGAACGCGGAACTCGCCGCCGCGGTCGGCGCCGACCAGGATGCCCTGCGACGGCTGCTGCGGTTGCTGATCAGCTACGGCATCTTCACCCAGCGCGCCGACGGCAGGTACGCGCTGACGCCGATGGCGCAGGCGCTGCGCCGTGATGCCGAGGTCTCGCTGCGCGACGCGATGCTGTTCTTCGGTTCGACGGGCCACCGCAACCACTGGTCACACCTCGTCGACGCCGTCCGCACCGGCCGACCCGTCGGCGAGAAGCTCTACGGCATGTCGTTCTTCGACTACGTGCGGCACGATCGCGAACTGGGCGAACTGTTCGACCGTGCGATGACCAGTATCAATACCCTCGCGATGGAACCGTTGTTGGCCGCCTACGACTTCGGCCGCCACGCGACCATTGTCGACGTGGGCGGCGGCGAGGGCGCGCTGCTCACCGAAATCCTGCGCCGCGCACCGCACTCACACGGGATCCTGTTCGATCTGCCCGAGGTGGTGGCGTCCGCGCCCACCCGATTCACCGAACTCGGCCTCGCCGACCGCTGCACCGTCGAAGGCGGATCGTTCTTCGACACCGTCCCGCAGGGCGGCGACGCCTATATTCTCAAACACATCGTGCACGACTGGGCCGAACCGGAAGCGAGCCGAATCCTGCGCACCGTGCGCGCGGCCATGGCGCCCGACGCACGATTGCTGATCATCGAACTGGTCGTCCCCGAGCACACGGCCCCGCACCCGAGCAAGTTCATCGACCTGGAGATGCTGGTCAACGTAGGTGGACGGGAACGAACCGAGTCCGAGTACCGTGACCTCCTGGCCCGCCACGGGTTCACGTTGACCAGGCTGGTCCCAACCATCTCCCCCGACAATGTGCTGGTGGCCGTACCGAGTTGAACTCCGGACAGCCCGGCGCTACGGCGCCGCGGGTATGACGAACGCCGTGGTCGCGATACCCAACGCATGGTCGGAAATGCAGGTGACCCGCATTGCCCGGCCGACCGGCGTCCGCTGCGACTCGAAGCCGCTGTAGCGTCCGAACACGGGCGCGGATTCCCCCTGGGGCACGAAGAAGCCGAGGCACTCGGCCTCCAATACCGACGCGCCCTCACCGCCGTGACAGAGCGCGGCCGCATCGGTGAGTCCGCGGTCGACGAAACAACCGGTGGGCGCGGCTGCGGCCGGCCCGGAGCCCGCAAAAACCAGACCACCCGCCAGGATCAGCAGGCCGCCGCCTCCGCTCAGTCGCCGCATCATGGTGTGCATCGCAACCCTTCCTCGGCAGACCGGGCCTGCCCGCATCCGGGGCCCGGCCACGCACCATGCGTGAGTCCTCGACCCTCCAGCGACATTCCACCAGAATCGGGCGCACCGGTCGAGTGCGGTGCCACTCGATGAACCGCGCCGTTCAGGACGCCACCGATGCCTGCGCGATCAGGACGAGATACAGCGCGAGGATGAAGAAGACCGCGGGAAGCACCGGATGGTCCGACCGACCCTGTGCGCCGAAACGCCAGAAACCGAAAGCAGGAATCAGCAGTAACGGCAAGGGAATCCAGGCGATCAGCGCTGCCGGCCCGACCTGCGCCCATGGTCGGACGAGCACGACATCGCCGACCACCGCCACCATCGCGCACAGCAGCGCTGCCGCGGCACTCCCATTGGCGCCCAGAATATTCGAGTACATCATCGCGCCGGGGCGGAATGTCCGCGTGGTCTTCCTGGCGAACTCGAAGTGCAGGAATGCCCCGGCGAAGATCACGGCGACGGCTGCCGCGCGCCACCTCGCGCCGACCGCGCCGGTATCGATCGCCGAAACGACAACGTACGCGGTGACCAGCAGCTGTACCGGATAGGTGACGACCAGGTTGATCAGGATGTTCGTGCGGACCGTCAGGAACAGAGGCTCCATCCCCCACAGCGCGAGCCCGTACCCCAGCGCGGCGGCGATCATTACCGCCGAACCGACCGAGAGCGCGAGACTCGCGGCGACGGAAACGATGGCGATGAAGCCCATGGCGACGCGCAGGTCGGTAGCTCGCACCGCACCGGTGACCAGCGGTCGATCGGGGTTGTGCACACGGTCGTATTCGAGATCCTTCTGCTCGTCGACCATCCGCAGAAACAGCAGGACGATCGCGACGACCACGATGCGCACGACGGTGGCGGCGGTCGGATGCCAGCCCAGGTCGGTCACCAGCGCTGCGGTGCCTTCCAGCGCGAGCACCCACAGGATGCCGTAGAGCAGGTAGTGCGGTTTGTACATCAGCACCGTGAAGCGCGCGATCCGCGCCGCGGCGGCCGGCACGCTCATGCGCCGCCCCACCGGTCCCACATGGTCACCTCGGCGGCGGGGGCACGGCGGCCGGACGCGGACGCCCCCGGCCGCAGTGCTGCCACCGGGACCATTGCCATCTGCGTCACCTCATCGAACGGGATGCCGAGCAGCTGTGCGATCTCACGCTCGTAGGCAAGATGCGCGGTGGTGAGGCAGGAGCCGAGGCCACGCTCGTGCAGCGCAAGCATGAAGTTCCACACCGCCGGATAGATCGAACCATAGAAACTCGCGAGTCGCGGTGGCGCGGCAGGCTCGGGTAGGCGGCCGATCGAACAGACCAGGACCAGCGCGGGCACCTGGTGCACATGCTCGGCCAGGTAGCGGCCGGAGGACAGGTCGGCGAGCTGGTCGGGCCGGATGACGCGGCCGGTGAGGTTGGCGGCGAATGCTTTTCGATAGTATTCCGCGATCCGCTGCTTCGTCTCGGGGTCTTGCACGATGAGGAATCGCCACGGCTGGCGATTGCTACCGCTCGGCGCCTGGACCGCGATCCGCACGCAGTCCAGCAGATCCTCGCGCGCCACCGGACGGGTCAGGTCGAGCCTGCGGCGGAAAGCGCGGGTGGTGGTGAGCAGTTCGATACCCATCAGACGCCATCCATGCCGAGCTTCGCGCCTGCCCGCGGCGGGTCCGCGACCAACTCGTTCTCGGCGAATTCGAGGTCCACCTGGGCCGCCACCTCGCCGCACTGCCGGATCTCGCAATGCACGACGGTCCGGTCGGCCTGACTGCCGGTGATCTCCGCGACGCATTCGGCAGGACGATCCAGTTCGACGAACCGCTCGAACGAGCTGGCGACACACTCCAGCCGGGGCAACGGCCGCACCACCATCGCCAGCGCGGTCTGTCTGCACGCCTCGATCAGCAGGCTGCCCGGCACGTGATCGAGCTGATGATCGAACAACACGGGGTGGCCGAGATCGGGCGTGAGCAGCGCATGAGCGGTACCGCCCGCCAGCCGCGGCGAGCCGATCACCACATTGCGCCAGTTCTCCCTGCCCACCGCGGCGCACGGAGCGCGCTCGGTGCGCGCGGTGGCGCCGACGACCCGGCCGAGGCCGAGGCTCTCCCGGAAAGCGGAGCGCAGCGCCGACCACCGCTGCGGCGTCGTCCAGGAGAACGAGCCATCGACCGTCATCATCGACTCGGCAGCGCCATCGATTTCCAGCACCATGTCCAAACCGATCAACGTCTCGCCACTGTGGTGGCGGCGCGGTACCCGCACTTTCATCACCAGATTCGCGGGCGCCGTGTCGATCTGCCAGGCAGCCGTGTCCCCGCCGGTGCCATTGAAGGTGCGCACGATGAAAGCCACCTCCGGCGGCACGCCATAGAACTCGTGGGTGAGCGCGAGGGCGGCCTGCCGTGCCGCCTCCATCACCAGCAGCGGGTCGTAGCGCACACCGAGGTGCCCGGCATGGTCACCGTAGTAGGCATGCATCCTGGGCAGCTGTGCGCCGACTACGAACTCGTCCGCCCCGAGCGAATCCAGCGAGGTGACGAACACCTCCGACACCGCACACCGGTGCGCGAGCTCGCGGGAAATCGTCCGGTGATGGGTCGCTGTCTTCACCATCTCGATGGTCACGGTCGTGCCTCCAACCACTCTTTCGCGGACACCGGCGGCAGTGTCTGCGGCTGCGCGCCGGTTCGCATGGGAAGTACGTAGGACCCGAGCACGATCACCGACCAGGGATCGAGGGCCCGATCGTCGGCCCACGCGGCATACAGCAGGCGCGCACAGTCCGCGTCCGCCGCCGGATCGAACTCGGGCGGGACCGCTGCCCCCGCCCGCTCGAGATCACGCAGGATGTGCTCCAGCGCGTCGGCCCGATCGAAACTACGAGACGGCGTGTACGCGTAGAGGTCGCGGGCGATCGCGACGGCATCGGACGAGCGGTCGGCGCCGGTCGCCGCCAGCGCCAGCAGCGACGCCCTGCTTCGCTCGTCGAGGTAGATGGCGAGCTCCCGCAGCACGTCGGCGGGATCGTCGGGCGAGTGCACCAGGTTCAGCAGATAGCTGTGCCGGCCGAGCAGGTAGCGCAGTTCGCCCGGCTTGCGACGCCGCGGATCGGTCGCGCCTTTCGCCTCGGCGAGCCGGACCGGAACCGGCAGTTCGCCGTCCTCGGCCCAGACCACCAGCACCAGCACGTCCGCGATGCCCACCAGCAGATCGGCGAGACGCCTGCGCTCGGGCGAGGAGATGTTCCACGCGAAATACCACAGTGCGCGGGCCAGGTGTCGGTCCACCGGACGACGAAAGGCGGCCACGACGCGAAACCCGTTGTCTCTTAACCATTTCAAAGTAGGTTCGACCGCCCTCGCGACGATAGCGTCCGGCTTGAGCAGCAGCAGCGAGTGCTCCCTGGCGAAGGTCTCCGCATCGATGCCGAGGCGGTCGAACTGATCGACGGTCTCCTGCAGGTAGGTATCGGCCAGGTAAGCGTTCACCTTCTCGGGTTGTGGTGTCAGCGCGGCGAGCAGCTCGCGCAGCGGCGCGCTCACCGGCCCGCTCCGCGGACGTCGTTGCTCGCCAGCACTTCCTCGATACCAGGCAGCGGGACACCGAGATAGCCGGACTCCAGGCAGTGGTCCAGCAGCAACCGCAGATAGTCCTGGCCGGTAGCCGGGCTCCGCCTGCCGAGCAGCACCTCGGCCCGCGCGGTGTCGAACACCAGACGGCGCCGGAAGTAGCTGGTGTAGAGCGATCCGATGCGCTGGTAGTACTCGCGTTCGATCGCGTCGAGATCGCGCTCACTGAAAGTCGCCTCGGGCACGAATGTGGCGACCTCGAATGACGGGTACTCGGCCAACACGTCGGAGACTTCGCGTAGCGACAGTGTGTCGCGGCCGAGCGCGTGCAGCGTGCGCCCCTGCGCCGAGTCGAAATCGAGAACTGCCGCCGCGACCACATCGGCGACGTGGTCGACCGGCGCCAGCGACAACGTCGCGTCGTAGCGGCCGGGCAGCGAGCGCAACTTGCCCTCGACCATCAGCTTCAGGACGGTGTAGAGGTTCTTGTATTCCCGAATCATGCCGGAGTCACTCGCCCCGGTCACGATGCCCGGCCGCACGACCGCCGAGCGCAGCCCGCGTTCACTCGCGGCCCGCACCAGCTGCTCGGCGCGAAACTTGCTGCACTCGTACCCGTTTCCGAACGACTGGCCGAGGTCGAGTTCGTCCTCGGTGACGGCGCCGCCCCGCATGCCGCACACATACGCGGTGCTGACGTACACCAGCGGCACGTCCCACTGCCGGGCGAGAGCGATCGCGTTCGCCGCTCCGCGTACATTGAGCTCGTCATACTCGACCAGAGACGCGTCGAAAGCCGTTGTCGCAGCGCAGTGCACGACGATTCCCACCCGCTCGGCGAGATCGTCCCGGTCGCGGTCGGACAGACCGAATCCGGGTGTACGGATGTCACCCGCGACCGACGTGCCCGCGCCGATCTCCGTGCCGTCGTTGCGGAGAATGGCTGCCGTGTTGTGCAGCACGGCGGCGACCGGCCTGCTCGCGGCGGCGAGCCGGGCGACCACCTCGGCGCCGACCAGCCCGGTGGCGCCGGTGATCAGCACCGTGTCCGCGCCGCTCACGTCAGCGCCTCACCGAGGCTCGGCTCCGTCGCGCACGCCTGTGCGCTGGGCCCGCCGTGCGCTCGCCGACGCTCCCCCGCCGCTTCCGCCACGCTGCGCTCGACCAAGGCGACCACCTCGCCCACCCGTCGAACGCCGACCAGGTCGGTCGGCCGATAACGCGGCAGATCGAAGGCCCGTTCGAGTACCACGGTGAGCTCCATCAACCGCAGCGAATCGAAGCCGAGATCCTCCACGAGCCGCTGGTCGTCGTCCGTGGGAGTCGCCTGATCGGGCGCCATCGCGCGGACCAGTCCCCGTACCCGTTCGGCCTGCGCTGCATCGGCGGCGGTCATGTCGACTCCTTCGTCCGCAGGTGGGGTTGCTGTCCGCCCGAGGCCAGCAAGTCGCGCGCCTCGTCGAGGGGTAGTTCGGTGTCCAGATACCCCGCGATGCGCAGCCAGTCATACCCGATCGCCAGCGTGCGCCGCCATTGCTCGCGCGAATCGAACGACGCCGGAAAGCCATCGGCACCTGCCACCGGGTCGGTTCCGGCGGCGACCCGGCGCACCAGCGTGACGAAATCATCGAGCACCGAAACCCCCGCCGCGATGTCGCCGCCCTCGGCGATGATCGCCGAGAAACGCACGCGTTGCGCCGATTCGACCTGTGCCAGCAGGTCCGTTCGATGTGCGGCCTGCCGGGGCAAACTCCGGCGCAGTGTCGCGACGGGCGCGACATCGGCGGGCAACGGATGCAGACCGAAGGCCGACAACAACACCCGCACGCACATGGCGATCAACCGATGCGCCGCGATATCGGCGACCGAGCCCTGGGCGTCCTTCACCGCGCCCGCCAAGTCCTCACGTGCGTTCTCCAGCACAATGTTCGACCACACCAGGTTCAGCGCGCATTCGGTGAAGTGTCGCGCGGGCAGTGGCGCGAAGGTCGCGACCGCGTCCGTGCGGGCCGCTCCCATCAGGCCGAGCGCGGGAACGATTGTCGACGGCACCGGGGTATAGGGCCGTACGGGTGCGCACATCGCGAGCGCCGGGGTGATGAGTTCACCATCGCACCAGCGCAATCCCACCAATCCGAGGCGCAGGAATTCGGCGAGTTCGGCGGTGATGTCATGGTGCGCACGCCCCAGCACGTCGGCGACCGAGTGGCCGAACACCACCGATCGCCACGCTCGCGCACCGCTGTCGGAGAGCACGAAGAC
Source organism: Nocardia sp. NPDC049190 (assembly GCF_040648115.1). NCBI lineage: Bacteria > Bacillati > Actinomycetota > Actinomycetes > Mycobacteriales > Nocardiaceae > Nocardia > Nocardia sp. NPDC049190. Next base: position 66,175 of record NZ_JBEZDE010000009.1, on the reverse strand, counting down.
GTCGCGATCGCCGCGCAGCACGTGGAGGCGCGGACCGATCGGCCACGTGGTCACCCCGGGTACCCTGGCGAACCGGATTCGTTGCGGATCGTCGACCGGTGCATCGAGGCCCAGGTCCGCGGCCAGCTCCCGCAGTTGTTCCCATACGGATTCTTCGGGAGCCGCCTGGGCTTTCGCGACGCCGAGCACATCGGTCGGGGTGTCGCCCAAGGCACGCGATTCGTCGTCACCCGGCCACGCCGCCGGGTCGTTCAGGTCGCGGTAGCGGTTGATCAGGTCGTCGCCGCCGAGCCGATCGAGCTGCCCGGGGAGCCACTTGGTCTCCAAGTAGGTTTCGCCGCGACGGGCCGCCCACCCTTTCATCGCCTGGAGCAGTCCGTCGCGTGCCCAGCCCACCGCCTCGTCGGGAACCTTCAGCGCGCGCAGCGCCACGGCGTAGCGCAGCGCGTGGCGGGCGCGGCCGAACCACCAGTCGGCGAGGATGTCGGCGAGGACGGAGTGCGGCAGCGCCGCCCGCAGTCCGGTAACGTCCGGAGCATCCGGCGTAGCGCGCACCACGGTGGCGCGCAGGAACCGCTGGCAGCGATTGAGCACGTCCTCGGCCAGGTCATCGGTGGTCACCGCGGCGGCCACCTGCTCGAGTTGACGACGCAGCTGCGCTACCGAACGGGTACGGATCTCCACCCGGCGGCCGTCGACGAACAGCACCGTCGGCAAGGTCGGCAACTCCTCGGCCCCGGGGGCGAGAACCAGAAAATCCACGTCGGAACCCGCGTTGCCGAAGCCTTCGGCGAGCGAGCCCTCGAACAGGACGGCCGAGTTCGCCGGAACCGCGACGCTGTCCATGGCGCGGTCCAGCAGCTGCGTCACCCGAGCGATGGGCAGCGTGGGTCGCGGTGCGCGGTCCGCGGCGGCCGTCTCCGGACTCGCCGCGACGAGTCCGGTCCCGGTGCGAGCGATCACCTCGCCCGCGCCTTCGGCGGGCGAGGTCACGGTCGCGCCGTCGGTCTCGTGCACGACCGCTCCCACCAGTCCGCCGTCGCGGAACTGCTGCCAGATGTGTCGGCGGCGCGGTTTGCCACTGGAGGTCCGCCGGATGGTGCCGCGCGGCCCGGTGACGATGGTGACCGTCTGCGCGGGACCGAGTTCGCCGCGCATGACCCTGCGCGCCGCCATGATCCACTCCCCGGGCGGCGACTCCACGAACAGTGCGACGCCTTGCGCACCGGGATCGGTGATCGCGACCGCCGCGAGCTTGCCCTTGACGATCCCGGTTTCTCCGGATACCCGCGATTCGAGATCCTCCATGAACACCGAGCGCCCGCGCACCTTGAGGCTCGACCCCAGCCGGCCGAGGACGAAAACCTCGCCGTGGTGCAAAAATCCGGCGTCACCGCTGTACAGTGTGCCGTCCGCGATCCGGGTGGACGCGGTGGCCGAATCGTCCGAGTAGCCCAGCGCCACGCAATCGCCGACCACCACCATTTCGCCCAGCACTCCGTCGGGCAGTTCTCGCCCTTCCTCGTCGACGACCCGCACCGTCGATTCGGGCGTCGAATAGCCGAGTCCGGTGATCCAGCCCGTGCCGTCGACGCGCTGGGTGTCGTCGAGCCGTTCCTCGGCGAGGATGAGCACCGGCGCACCGAACCGCAAGCTCGCGTTGTCGAGACGCAGCGCGGTGATCGGCCGGTCGCGTGCCGACGAGGTGACCATCAGCGTGGCCTCCGCGAGACCGTAGGCCAGTGTGTATGCCTTTGTCGAAAAGCCTTGGCATCCGGTGAGTTCCGCGAAGGATTGCAGATCGGCCACCTCGACCGGTTCGGAGCCGACCGCGAGCGTGCGCCAGCCGGACAGGTCGAGATCGGCGATCTCCGCCTGGCGCACCCGATGGGCGACATAGCCGAGGGCGAACGACGGCGAGGGCGAATGCTGGGCATGCGCCATCGCGCGCAACCACCGCGCCGGATCACGGACGAACTGATCGGGGCGCATCAGATACAACTCGCCCTGGTTGGTCACTGTGGTCAGGAATGCACCGACCAGGCCCATGTCGTGATACAGCGGTAACCAGGAGACCATCGCCTCACCATCGCGCCAATCGATCAGCGCCGAGATCATGGCGATGTTGTTGGCCAGGTTGCGCCAACTGACCCGCACACCGCGCGGTGCGCTGGTGGAGCCCGAGGTGAACTGCAGCAGTGCGCATTCCCCCGGATCGCCGAACGCACGGGCCGCGAGCGGGGCGGACAGCGGAGCGGCATCGACCACGAGTGGTTCGTCGGTGCGGCCCGCCGCCTCGGCCGCCTGCCGCACCCACTGCTCGAACTCCGGGGAGGTCACCACCAGCCGGGGCCCCGCCTGGTGCAGAATCGCCGCGATGTGCGCGACGATCTGCCCCAGATCGCCGAACATCGGCGGGGCAACGGGTGTGCAGACCCCGCCGCAGGCCCACACGGCATAGAACGCGGCGACACAGGAGAACCCGGTCGGCATGATCACGCAGACGCCGTCGCCGCTGCCCACACCGTGCGCACGCATCAGTGCCGCGATGGACCAAGCCTGCTCGGCGAGTTCGGCATAACTGCGGTAGGTCCACCCGTCGACCTCGTCAGCCAGGTGGATACCGGTCGACTCCGCCGGATCGACCAGCCAATGTCGCACTGCCGCAACGTCTTTGTCAGTCAGCATCGCGGTGATCTCCTCCGGACAGCACAGTAACCGCTCCGTTGGTGCCGTCTACCCGAATTCTCGCGCCGGTCCGTATCTTTTTGGTGACGTCCTTGACCTGGACCACGGTCGGCACACCCAGCTCCCGCGCCACGATGGCGACGTGGGTGAGCGGACTGCCGCGCTCGATCACCAGTGCTGCGGCCGACGGCAGCGCGGCCACCCAGCCGGGGTCGGTGCGGTAGGCGACCAGGATGCCGCCCGCGACATCGCGCGGTTCGTCGACCACGACAGCATCTCCCTCGACTACGCCCGCGCTCGAGGGCGTCCCCGCGAGGATCGTTCCCGCTTCGGCCGCCGGTATGTCGGTGACCGGGCCCCACCCCTGCCTCGCCAATTCCGCACGACCGAAGGCCGAGCCGACCGTCACGAAGCGGGCCGGCGCGACCAGGCCGGAGTCTCTGACCCGCTGTACCTTCCGCGCTGCGACCAGCTCGCGCAGGCCGTCGGTATCCGCCCCCTCGTAACTGCCGCGCAGTTCCTGCACCGTCAGGTAGAACACGTCGGAGAACTCCTCGATCACGCCGCGCTCGGCCAAATCCCTTCCCATCGCCCGGATCATGCGCTTGACCATGCCGAACGCTCTGGTGCGGCAGAACCGCAGCCGCTCCCGGTGCGCTGAGCACCGGGACACTTTTCCGCGCAACCGTTCGTACATCCGGCGCCGGAGTCCGCCGAGATGCGCGTCGAGATACGCCTCGGCCTCGTCGCGGCGGCCGAGCGGCGCGTCCGGCACAGCGCTGCGCAGCATGATGAACAGGCTCGCCGGGTCCTCTCGCAGGTCGGGAGCCTCGAGTTTGAGCTCGTCGAGACTGCGGTAGCCGTAGCGATCGATGTATTCGTCGACACGAACCCGGAATTCGGGATGGTCGGCCAGTCCGGGGTAGATCTGGTCCGGCGAGGTCGTGTTCACCAGCGCGGTCAGTTCCGGATCCGCGCGCACCAGTCCGGCGAGGGACTTCATCGCCCGCGCCGGTTCGGCCGATTCCACGTCGGCCCCGGGGCCCACCACCGCGTAGAAGAACCACTCGGGTGCCGCCGGCAGGAACAGCTTGGTCAGCAGATACAGCAACCCCGTGCAGGTCAGCAGGATCGCATCCAGCACCATGAGCGGGCCCCAGCGCTCCACCAGATCGCGGTCCACCCTGCGGTAAGCGATATAGGCCTGCTCGCCGGAGAGCGCGGTGTAGTCGACCGAGTCGTATTCGGCGTACACGTGATAGAAGTCGACCATGAACCGCTCGACCAGCCGGTCGATACCCAGCAGCCTGCGCACATAGGTCACCGAGGTGATCACACGCGAACACGCCCGACCAAATGGTGTGCGAAACGTGAATGGACGCAATGTCTTTGCGACCTCATCGGCGAGCGGCTCGTCCACGCCGAGCGCCGCCTCCAACACCTTGCGGTTGAGCCGATAGCCGGGCGCGATACCCACCATGCGATACCAATGCAGCAGGTTGTAGTAGACGCGGCCGTGAAAACAGCCCAGCAGAACCGGAGTCCAGCTTCCGGTCTGGCGCCGCTGCTCGCGCGGCACTCGTAGCGACTCCGCGTAGCCCTGGTACACCCGGCCGTAGATGTCGGCGGCGGTCGTGTAGGTGAGCGGGGAGGTGATGCCGTTGAAACTCTCGATGATGTTGGAGTTGTCCCAGATTCGCAGTTCGCCGTCCGGAACGTCCTCGCCCGCCCCGCGGAGGAACACACCGTCCGGCACACCGATCTCGGTCGTGATCGGCCGCGATTGCAGCACCCAGAGGCCGTCGTCGTCGATCGCCCACTCGATGTCCTGCGGCGCGCCCAAGGACGCCGCTACCGTGCGCCCCAGAGCGACCACGTCGGCGATCTCGGCATCGGACAGTGTCAGCCTGCCGCGCCGCGACTCGTCGACCTCGATCATCCCGAGGCCCTGTTCGTCCGCCGGCGCGTACAACCGGTCCTTGTCCCCCACCACCGTCTCCAGGACCCTGCCGGACGATTTCTCCACAACCACCGTGTCAGCGTCGACCGCGCCGGACACCAGGCCCTCGCCGAGCCCGTATACGGCGCTGATCACGAGTTCGTCGGCGGCGCCGCTGATCGGGTTCGCGGTGAACGCCACGCCGCTGGCCCGCGCCACGATCAACCGTTGCAGCACAACCGCGGTCGCGAGCGCGTTCGGCTTCCCGCCGGCGAAGGCATATCGGACCGACCGCTCGGAGAAGGCCGAAGCCCAGCAGTCACGCACCCGATCGAGCACCATGTCCAGACCGTTGACGTTCAGGAAGGTGTCGAACTGGCCCGCGTAGGACCGTTCCGCGCCGTCCTCGGCCACGACCGAGGAGCGCACCGCGATCGCGCCCGCGCCGAGCCGGTCGTACGCCTCGGCGATCAGCGCACCGACCTCGGGGGGAATGGGCGTCGTGCCGATCGCGGCCCGCATCGCCTCGGCCGCAGTCAGCGCCGCGTCGAGATCCGTGGCGTCCGTGATATCGATCACGTTCACCGACGCGGTCGGCGCGAGGAACCGGGTACAGACATCCGTGCCGAGCACAGTCCAGTCCGGAACTCGCAACCCGCCCTGATGCAGGCGATGCAACCCACGGGCCTTACCCCCGCCGAGCGCGGATATCGTGGCGATATCGCTCCACGGTCCGAGAATCTGCACGACATACTCCCATCCACCCCGATCCCCGTTGCGGAGCACGGCATCTCGGAACGACCGAGCCGAGTACAACCGGGTGGTTGCTTGTATATCCGAGAATTCGTCGCCGCGTTAGCCCCACCATACCCAGGTCGTCGATCGTGACCTCTCCGCTCCTTGCGCGAGACCGCTAGGCTACGAGCAGCATTGGCGGTTCGGTAAGGATGTGATTCGGCCATGGAATGGACCTTCACTCCAGACGAGTTCGCCCACATCTGGCGCGAGACCGATCTGGATCGCCACCCCTATCCCCTCCGCATCCTGGAGACGCCGCGGACCGAGACCGAGGCCGAGAAGCTACGGATCGCCCTCGCCGAGCGGATGCCGCTCGGCTCCGACCCCGATCTGTCCGCCTGCCTGCGTATTCTGGCGATGCCGCACACCCGGATCGTGGCGATCGGTGGCGCGCACCAGCCCGGCACCGAACTGCGGCTGCTGGCCGCGACGATCTACGACCGTGCCGTGCTCGCGGTACAGGAGCCCGGACCGGTGCCGGATTTCGGTGGCCGCGTGCGAATCTCGATCGGGCACAGCGCCAAACTGGGAGCGCGGATCGCGGCGCTGCTGCCGAAGATCCCCCCGGGCAAGCACCCCGCCCGGGCTGCTTCGGCCGACGCCGTGCGCGACGAGGACGCGGCGCCGGCACGGCAGCCTGCCGCGCCACGGATCCGCAAGCTCTTACTCGAGCCACATACCGCCGAGGGACACATTCGGATCGAGTCCCGGCTCGACCGGCCCACCCCACCGACACCGACCCACTACACCTGGATCGATGTCCGCGACGACGGGCGTTACCTGATCAAAGCGGGAGTCGAGGTGCATATCGCCCCCGCTTCGCCCGAGCAGATCGCCGCACAACTGCAAAGGCGAATTCCCGCGTAGGCCATCGTCAGCCGACCGGTGGTTACTACGGACCCGCTACCCGGCTTCCGGTTAGTCTGAGGCGTACCGAACGATCTCAGGGGGTGCGCGATGACGATCGAAACCAGCCGGGCCGATATCGCCCGATTCAAGCAAGCGGCGCGGGCGGGAACCGTACAGTTCGATCCGGCGGCAGCGCGGCAGTGCGCCGAACAGTATGACCGGCAGGCCGATCGGTTGATCCACCTGCGGCAGCGCCTCGAGTCCGCCGCGGAGCTGGGCGGATTCGGCGGATTCGACTCCGCGCAGCAACTGCGGGACGGTTTCGGCCACAAGGCCCGCGACGCGGCTGCGCTACTCGATCACTACATCGAGGCCGCCTACCGGATGAGGGAGGCCTTCCTGATCAGCGGCGGACTGCTCGAAGAGGCCGACGCCGCGAACGCCGCCGCTCTGCGCGCCGTCGACTCGAGGTCGCCCAGATGACCGGCTACGACCCGGACTACATCACTTCGATGGAGCACTTCGAGTCGATGCGGCACGAAGAGATCTATGCCAAGGCACAACAGATCGACGCCACGCAGGTGTTGCGCGCCTCGGCGACGTGGCTGGAGGTGGCCGGTGCGCTCGCGACCTCGTTTCCGCTCACCCAGGGCAGCGTGGATCGCGTGCTGAACTCGATGCAGTGGCAGGGCGCCACCGCCGACGCCGCGTATGCCAGCGCGCGTAGCTTCGCCGCCTCGGTGGACGAGTTGGCCGCGGTGATGGGCGAGGTCGGCGCCCGGCTCGGCGGCGTCGCTACGGCTGCCGAGGCGGTGAAGCTCGCGGCGGTGCCGCCCGGCAACTCCGGACCGGTCGGCACCGTGGCGAAACTTCTGGAAGCCGCCCACGTCATCGATGCGCAGATGGCTCAGGAGGCGCTGCGGCAGGAGGCCGTGCTCGCGATGAACATGGTCTACAAGCCCGCCTACTCCGCGGCGGGTACAGCGGTACCCGCGCTGCCCGACCCGCCCGCGCCGCCGGACGTGCGATCGGGCCGGGCCACGCCCGAGGCTTCGGCGCCGAACACGCCGAAGTACAGGACGCCCGAACAGGCAGGCCCGGACAGCCAATCGGCGCCGGACACCCCGCGACCCGACCCCGCACCGAAATCGCCGGCACCATCGCATGATTCGGCACCGGGAGTCCAGCCGCTGCCCGCCCCTCAGCCGAGCCCATCGATGCCACCGTCTCAGCAATCGTCGCCGTCCGAGCGAGCCCCTTCCACCCAGCCCGCACCCACGCCTCAGCCCGCACCCGAACCGACCCCGCAGACACAGCAGGCGCCGTCCCCTCCGCCAGCATCGACGCAGCCGCCGCCGAGCCCTCCTCCGGCACCTGCGATACCGGAACCCGCGCGACCGGTACAGCCGCCGATCCCCAGCCCGGCCGAACCCCCGGTCCCGCTGCCCGATCCCGGCGGCCAGCCCGGCGTCACCGGCCCGGTGCAAGGCAACCAGAACCAGGTACCCACCACGAACCAACCCGGCGTCGTCCCGTCCTGACGGGTGCCCTCACCGCGCCGTGAGACCGATCAATTGCCGCGCTCTCGTTTGCCCGCGGCATGAATCCCCAGCGGGATGTCGGGCGACTTCTTCCATCGCTTCGGACGCCGACCAAGGAAGTCCTGCTCGACCGAATCGGCGCCGACCGGGTCTGCGATACCGGTCGCACCCATCAGCATGACTTCGGCGAGACGGCGGTTGGCCCGATTGACCAGGCGCTTACGTAGCGGAATGTTCTTGCGCGAGGATTTGTCGTTCTCGCCGTAGTTGTTGCGGCGATCCTTGGCATAGCTCAGCCGCTTCTTCTCCTGGGAAGTCTTGCGAAGCATCCGCAGAGCGTACAGCCGTCCCCGCCCCATGGGCGAGCCTTTTACCTGCACTGGATCCGGATCCGCGACATACCCCGATGCGGCAACAGTCCCGCCGCGACGCAGCTACCCCGAAGGTGACCGCGCGGACTACACCTTGACCAGGTCGTCGGCGTGAATGACCGGACGCCGCATAGTGTCCGGCAGTTCAGCGGTCGAGCGGCCGAGCATGCCGGCGAGTTCGGTGCTGTCGTATTCGACGACGCCGCGGGCAACGACGCGAGTGTCGGGCGCCACCAGGTCGACCACGTCGCCGCCGGCGAATCGACCGCGGACGCCGGTGATACCTGCGGCCAGCAGCGAACGGCGCCGATGGGCCACCGCCTGTACCGCGCCGTCGTCGATGAGCAGCGCGCCGCGGCTGTCGGCCGCGTGCCGGACCCAGAACTTGCGGGCGGACAGGCGAACCGGACGGGCGGCGAAGGCAGTGCCCACCGCACCGGTGGTCAGGGCGGTGGCCGCCGAGGACGCGGCGGCCAAGAGAACAGGCACTCCCGCATCAGCGGCAAGGCGGGCAGCCGACAGCTTGGACGCCATGCCACCGGTACCGAGCGCACCACCGCTGCCCGCGATGACACCGTCCAGATCGGCGCTGCCGCGGACCTCGGGAACGAGGGTTGCCGCGCCTTTGCGTGGATCGCCGTCGTAGAGGCCGTCGACGTCGGACAGCAACACGAGTGCGTCCGCGCCGACCAAGTGGGCGACCAGCGCGGCGAGCCGGTCATTGTCGCCGAATCGGATCTCTTCCGTGGCGACGGTGTCGTTTTCGTTCACCACCGCGACGGCGCCGAGGGAGCGAAGGCGATCCAGCGTGCGCTGCGCGTTGCGGTAGTGCTCACGGCGGCCGAAATCGTTGGCGCTCAGTAGTACCTGGCCGACCGTACGGCCGTAACGCGCGAACGATGTTCCCCAGGCGTGCGCCAGTGCCAGCTGCCCAACGCTCGCGGCGGCCTGTTTGGTGGCCAGGTCACGGGGACGGCTACTCAGCCCGAGCGGTGCGATTCCCGCACCGATGGCGCCCGAGGACACCACGACCACGTCGGATCCCGCGCGCATCCGCGCCTCGACCGCGTCCGCGAGCCGATCCAGCCGCGTGGTGTCCAGCCCGCCCTCCAGACTGGTCAGTGCGGACGAACCGATCTTCACCACCACCCGGCGCGCCGATCCGATCGCCAGCCGGGCCGCACTCGTACCCGACGCCGAATCTGCCTCGGCGGTATCGGAACTCACCTGCATCGCAGCTGCACCCCTTGCACCACAATCGAATTGACGACAGCCCTGGCGAATACCCGGACCCGAGCAGCGCCGTGCCCGGTCGAGTCCGCCGCACGCGACCCACACCGCGACCAGGCGATGACCCGACCGTCGTCCATGGTCCTACTCCTTGTCTTCGTCCACCAGCCCACGCCGCACGCGGGACGCGTGCTTGCGCTCGGCCGCGCTCACCCGGTCGGATTGCTCCAACCGGATGTCGGTGCCACGACCCGTGGGCACCATGTCGATGCCGGCCGAGATCTGCGGCTCCCACTCGAACGTCACGTCGCCGATGGTGACCGGAGCCCCCGGCTCGGCCCCCCTCTTCACCAGCTCGTCTTCGACGCCGAGACGGGCGAGCCGGTCGGCCAGGTAACCGACGGCCTCGTCGTTGTCGAATTGGGTCTGGCGGACCCACCGCTCGGGCCGGGTACCGCGCACGATGAAGCCGCCGGGCTCCTCCGGGTCGGCGAGCACGCTGAATCCGGTCTCGTCCAGCGCGATCGGGCGGATGACCGGACGCTTCGGCGCGGCCTTCGGATGCTGCTGGCGGTACTGGTGCACCAGGTCGGCGAGAGCAAAGGTCAAGGGGCGCAGACCCGCCCGGCTCACCGCCGAGATTTCGAACACCGGCCAGCCTCGCTCGGCGAACTCCGTGGTCACCATCTCGGCCAGTTCGGCGGCGTCCGGCACGTCGATCTTGTTCAAGATCACCACTCGCGGACGGTCGGCCAGGTCGCCGAGACCGGCGTCGGCGCTCAGCGCGGGCTTGTAGGCGGCCAACTCGGCTTCCAACGCGTCCACATCCGACACCGGGTCGCGACCCGGTTCCAGGGTGGCGCAGTCCACCACATGGGCGAGCACCGCGCAGCGCTCCAGGTGCCGCAGGAAGTCCAGCCCGAGGCCACGGCCCTCGCTGGCACCGGGGATCAGACCGGGCACGTCCGCGACCGTGAAGGTGGTCTCGCCGCTGGCGACCACGCCGAGGTTGGGAACCAGCGTGGTGAACGGATAGTCCGCGATCTTCGGCTTCGCCGCGGAGAGCACCGAAACCAGTGACGACTTGCCTGCCGAGGGGAAGCCGACCAGGCCGACATCGGCCACCGACTTCAGCTCGAGCACCAGGTCGCTCTCTTCGCCCTCCTCACCGAGCAGCGCGAAACCGGGGGCCTTGCGCGCCTTCGAAGCGAGCGCGGCGTTGCCGAGTCCGCCGCGGCCACCCCGGGCCACGATGAAGCGGTTGCCCGCGCCGACCAGGTCGACGAGCACCTTGCCGTCGTCGTCGAGCACCACGGTGCCGTCGGGCACCTTCAGCACCAGATCGACGCCCTGCTTGCCGTCGCGGTTGCCGCCCTCCCCCGGCTTCCCGCTGCCTGCCTTGGCGTGTGGGTGGAAGTGGAAGTCCAACAGCGTGTGCACATTGGCGTCGACCTCGAGAATCACGTCGCCGCCGTTGCCGCCGTTGCCGCCGTCGGGTCCGCCGAGCGGCTTGAACTTCTCACGGTGCACCGAGGCGCAGCCGTGGCCGCCCTTACCGGCTCGCACATGCAGTACGACACGGTCGATGAACTTGGACATAGGCCGAATCATCCTCCTTCGGGACTGGTCGTACTTCGGGCTGGTCTTATCGGAACACGAAAACGGGCCAGGGTTCATCAGACCCTGACCCGCTCGCTGTTGTCCGGAAGTGGTTGGGCGGCTGCCTCGCCTGGCTCGACTCGGCAGGACTCCGCCCGGCCGCGCCGTGCTGCGGTCAGGCCTGGACCGGCTCCGGGACGATGATGTTGACGGTCTTGCGTCCACGCTTGGTGCCGAACTCGACCGCACCGGTCGCAAGGGCGAACAGCGTGTCGTCACCACCACGGCCAACGTTCACGCCGGGGTGGAAGTGGGTGCCACGCTGACGCACCAGGATCTCGCCCGCCTTGACCGTCTGGCCGCCGAAGCGCTTGACGCCGAGTCGCTGGGCGTTGGAATCGCGTCCGTTCCTGGAACTGGACGCACCCTTCTTGTGTGCCATAGCTGAATCTCCTCGGGATGTCTTACTTGATGCCGGTGACCTTCAGGACCGTCAGTGGCTGACGGTGACCCTGGCGCTTGTGGTAGCCGGTCTTGTTCTTGAACTTGTGGATGCGGATCTTCGGGCCCTTGGTCTGCTCGACGACCTCGGCCGCCACGGAGACCTTCGCCAGCTTCGCCGCGTCGGTGGTGAGCTCGGCGCCATCGACGACGAGAACCGGGTTCAGCGCCACAGCGGTGCCCGGCGCGCCCTCGATCTTCTCGACCTTCACCAGGTCACCGACCGCGACCTTGTACTGCTTTCCGCCGGTCTTGACGATCGCGTACGTTGCCATCGGTCGGCTGCCCTTCTTTCCTGTAGTGCTCGGCACTCATAGTGCTCGACACTTGCTCACGCGGCAGCTGCTCCGGCCGAAGAATGCCACCGGAGACCGCCACACAATGGTCTGGTAATCGCCGCCGCCTCGGTGCCTGGTGGCTCTCGGTATCGAACTGTCGAGAACCGGGCCACGAAGACAGAACACGCTGTCACCGGGCAGCGACTGTCCAAGATTACAGGACGCGCACCGCCACAACCAAACCGGTGCCCGAGCCTGCACTCCGCCGACGCTGCGAGTTCGCTGCGGCACACGCACGTGGCCCCCGCCGGTCACACCGACGGGGGCCACGTGGACGGTGAGCGACGGGTGTCAGTTCGACGTGTCCGGTGCACCCGCCGGGCGGCCGACCGCACGCCGGCGCGGTCGCGCGCGCCGGGGCACCTCGACCGGCTCCGGCTCGGAGTAGTCGATCGCGGGTGTCGGCGCCTGCTCTCCGGTGGGTAACACGAACACCGCGCCGGAGCTGTCCGCAGCGGGCGCGGCCGCCGAACGCGCAACCCTGCGACGACGGGCCGGACGTGCCGCCGCTGGGTCGGACACGCCGTTGGCCCTGACCGCAGCGGGCGGCTCGGATCCGGGCTGCGCCTTCCCGACCACCTTTACGGCCTCGGTGGGCTCGGTCGCCGCCTCGTCGACGGGCACCGCCACCGTGGCCTGGACCGGCTCCACGTCATCGGTCTCGATCGCCGCGGCATGGGCGACCGCATCGGGTTCGTCGACCGAGTCCGCCCGAGCGACCACACGACCGGCAGACTCGGCTTGCGGCTCGGCGACCGGCGACGATACCGCCTCCGCCTTGGTCAGCTGCTCGACGTCCTCCGGATGATGACCTGCCATCGCCAGCGCGACCGGGTGCGCCCGTTTGACAGCGGCGTCCTCGTCGCCGCTGTCCGGCGCAGGGGTGGCGCCGTTCGCGGCCTGGGCGGGCGCGGTGCTCGCGGCGCCCTTGTCCCGTCCACGGCGCCTGCGCGAGCCGCTCTCCCGGGGCCGCCCCGCGCTCTCGTCGCCGCCGAGTTCCACCGGATAGGTGTGCACGAGGATGCCACGACCGTGGCAGTGCTCACAGGTAGTCGAGAACGCCTCGACCAGCCCGGTGCCCAGCTTCTTGCGGGTCATCTGCACCAAACCGAGCGAAGTGACCTCGGAGACCTGATGGCGGGTCCGGTCGCGGCCCAACGCCTCGGTGAGGCGACGCAGCACCAGATCCCGGTTGGATTCGAGCACCATGTCGATGAAGTCGACGACGATCATGCCGCCGATGTCACGCAGCCGCATCTGGCGGACGATCTCCTCGGCCGCCTCCAGGTTGTTCCTGGTGACCGTTTCTTCCAGGTTGCTACCGCCGGAGCCGGTGAACTTGCCGGTGTTGACGTCGATCACCGTCATGGCCTCGGTGCGGTCGATCACCAGGGTGCCGCCGGAGGGCAACCACACCTTGCGATCGAGCGCCTTGGCCAGCTGTTCGTCGATCCGGTAGGTCTCGAACACGTCGACACCGTTGTTCTCGTGCCGCGATACCCGGGCGAGCAGATCCGGCGCGACGGTGCCGATGTACTTCTCCACCGTGCTCCAAGCCCGGTCACCTTCGATGACCAGCTTGGAGAAGTCCTCGTTGAACAGGTCGCGGATGACCTTGACCAGGAGGTCCGGCTCCTCGTAGAGGGTCTTCGGCGCGCCACTGTCCTTGCCCGCCTGCCCAGCGATCGTGCGCCAGGTCGCTTGCAGCCGTTCCACGTCGCGGGCCAACTCGGCCTCGCTGACACCCTCGGACGCCGTGCGGATGATCACACCGGCATCGGCGGGCACGATGTCGCGCAAGATGTCCTTGAGCCGCTTGCGCTCCGTGTCGGGCAATTTGCGGCTGATCCCGGTGGACGTACCACCCGGCACATAGACCAGGAAACGTCCGGCCAGACTGATCTGGGTGGTGAGGCGGGCGCCCTTGTGGCCGACCGGGTCCTTGCTGACCTGAACCAGCACCTGGTCACCCGGCTTGAGCGCCTGTTCGATCTTGCGCTCGCGGCCGCCGAGCCCGGCAGCCTCCCAGTTCACCTCACCGGCATAGAGCACGCCGTTACGACCACGGCCGATGTCGACGAACGCCGCCTCCATGCTGGGCAGGACGTTCTGCACCTTGCCGAGGTAGACGTTGCCGACCATGGACGCGGAGCCGGTGCTCGTGACGAAGTGCTCGACCAGAATGTTGTCCTCGAGCACCGCGACCTGGGTGGCGGAGGGGTGATCCGGGAAGGACTTCTCCCGCACGACCATGACCCGGTCCACCGCCTCACGGCGCGCCAGGAACTCCGACTCGGTCAGGATCGGCGGCCGGCGACGGCCTGCCTCGCGACCGTCGCGGCGACGCTGGCGCTTGGCTTCCAACCTGGTGGAACCGGTGATGCCCTGCACCTCGTCGACAGCGGCGGCGCGGCTACGGCTCTTGTTGCGTGGTTCACGCTCGTGCACGACCGTGTTCGGCGGATCGTCATCGGCTTGCTCGTTCTCGCCGGAATCGCCCGCCACCTTGCGGCGACGCCTGCGGCGGCGGCGACGAGTCGACCCCTCCGGGCCACCGTCCTCGTCGTCGGACTCGGAAGTGGCGGTCTCGCCGGATTCCGCGACTTCGGCGGGCTCGGCGCTCTCGGCGGCCTGCTCGTCCTCGGTCTCGGATTCGGTGTCGGTCTCGTCACCCTCACCCTCCGAGGACTGCTCGCCGCGGCCGCGGCCACGGCCACGGCGGCCACGACGCCTGCGGCGCGGCTGGCCATCGGCATCACCCTGTTGGTCGAGCGACTCGCCGTCGTCCTCGGTGACCTCGGCCACGTCCTCCTCGACCGGCTCCGGTGTCGGCTGCTCGGCGCGACGCGCCTCGCGTTCCGCGCGACGTTGCTTGCGCGCCTGCTCGGCGGCTTGAGCGTCCGGCGGGAGGAACAGCGGCGTCTGCACCACGGCGGCGGATTCGAACGCCGCCGGAGCGGCAACCTCCGGGTTCTGCCGCACCGGGTGCGTGAACAGCGACGACGGCTGGTGCGCCGGGGCGCTCGACACCTCCATCGGGTGCCCAGGGCTGGGCGCGTCCAGTGCGGAGAAGATGACACCGGGACCGCCGACGGAGCCCTCGGCCCGCGGTTGCCACGCGGGTTCCTGTTGCTCGGGCGACGCGGACACCGGTTCGGTATCGCTCGGCCGCACGATGCCACCAGCCTGCTCAGCGGTGCCCTTCTGCACGGAGGTGGGCTCGCCCGCAGGGGCTGCTTCCTCTCCCGCACCCAGGGCATCGCGCACCGACTCGGCGACAACGCGGTCGACGTTCGATTGCGCGCTGCGCGCGTCCGCCCCCAGCTCGGTTAACTTCGCCAGGATGCGCTTGCTCGTTACCCCCAGCAGTTTGGCAAGTGCGTGAACTCGGATTCGCTCCGGCAATTGTTCGGCATCCTGTGATGTTGGTTCCAGCGGCTCTTGATCGGCCACGAAAGTCTCCTCGGGACCCCCGGGCGCGTCCCTCCTGGTGGGAGTGACGCGGCCGACGCGGGGGCGCTGTCTATTCGACTCGCGCGCAAAGACGCGAGGTCAAGTGGTCTCGCCCCGCATGCCCGGTTATCTCCATGTCGTTTGTTGTTCGGGCTAACTGGTCACGCGGCGCCTGGCTGTATGGCTGAACTCCGCGGATCGAGCGCTCATCCAGCGTGCCGACGCGAACAGCGAACCCCAGCAACGGGCTGTTTGTCCATGGCAGCGATGATCGGCATCGAACCGTGGTATCACCCGGCTACGATCGCCACCTCTCGTACACGCATCTGCGCGAACAGTCGGCGTCGAGTGCAGCCGATGCCAGTATCCCACACCGGCCGCCGGGCGCTCGCCATCGGCGCTCGGCTACGCCGTGCCCGGAGCGCATTCTCCCAGCATCCGGCCGGCGCGGGCACGGCGATCAGGACTCCGATCAGACCGGGAACGCGGGGAACCAGAGGGTGATCTCACGCTTGGCCGACTCCGGCGAGTCGGACCCGTGCACCAAGTTCTCCTGGGTCTCCAGCGCGAAATCTCCGCGGATGCTGCCCGGCACGGCCTTCTCGACCGGGTCGGTGCCGCCCGCGATCTGCCGGAATGCCGCGATCGCGCGCGGGCCCTCCAGAATGGCCGCCACGACCGGCCCGGAGGTGATGAACTCGATCAGCGAATCGAAGAAAGGCTTCTCGGCGTGCTCGGCGTAGTGGCCCCTGGCCAGCTCCTCGGTCACATGCTTCAGTTCGAGGGCGACGATCTTCAGGCCCTTGCGCTCGATCCGTGCCAGCACCTCGCCGACAAGGCCACGGCCCACGCCGTCCGGCTTGATGAGTACCAACGTCTGCTCAGTCACGGCGCACAGCCTAACGGGCATCCGTCCGGGCACCGAACCAGCGGTCGGCCAGGCAACCTCTCCGGGCACCCCGCGATACCGCACCAACACCGGGACGGGTGTCGCTGGACGCCGTGTGACCGAATCCACATCGATCTCGGCGCACCGGCCGCGGCTAGGAGCGTGGGGCCCGCTGGCTCGGCAGCAACCCCTTCGCCATACGGCCGCGGACATCGGCGCGCAGCACCAGGATGAAACCCCAGACGATCGCGAAAACAATGCCGATGACGCCGATCGAGGGGTGGATGACCGCGCCGAGCAGGACGAGCACCTGCAGGCCCAGGTTGAACGGCAGCGCGAAGGAACGCCGTTGCACCCCCGCGCCGAGGAACATCACCACCGCGAGCACGACCAAGTAGGTGCCCGACAGCCAGGTCACCCCGCCGCCGACGTCGGCGACCACCGGCAGCGCGAGCAGCACGACGATCGCCTCGAGCACCAAGGTGCCCGCCATCACGCCGCGCAAGCCCTTCCACGGATCGGCCGCGGGCGGCGGCACCGGCCGCTCACCCTGGTCGGCAGATTCGGTCATGCTGCACCCTCCTCGGCACACACGGGCCCTCCGTGGTCACACAAGCTGCCGCCTCCGGGCCTGACGCTCATGCCGCACCCTCCTCGGCACACGCGGGCCCTCCGTGGTCACACAAGCTGCCGCCTCCGGGCCTGACGCTCATGCTGCACCCTCCTCGGCACACGCGGGCCCTCCGTGGTCACACAAGCTGCCGCCTCCGGGCCTGACGCTCATGCCGGGTCCTTACCGAACAGTGCGCGGGTCGCGCCTGCCGTCACCACCGAGCCGGTCACCACGACACCCGCACCGGACACCATTTCGCCCTGCCCGCCGATCTCCTCGGCGAGCGCGATCGCGGTCTCGAGCGCGTCCGGCAGAGTCGTCGCGGTGACTACCCGCTCGTCGCCGAAACGCTGCACCGCGAGATCGGCCAGGGTCTCCACGTCCATCGCACGCGGCGAACCGTTGCTGGTGACGACGATCTCGTCGAATACCGGCTCCAGTGCGGCGAGGATGCCCTCGGCGTCCTTGTCACCGAGTACCGCGACCACGCCGACCAACTTGCGGAAGTCGAACTCCGAGGTGAGGGTCGCGGCCAGCGCACGCGCGCCGGCTGGGTTGTGCGCGGCGTCGATGAAGATGGTCGGGGCGCTTCGGATGCGCTCCAGCCGGCCCGGACTGGTCACACTCGCGAAACCGGCGCGCACCGCGTCGATGTCGAGCTGCCGCTGAGCGCCCGCGCCGAAGAACGCCTCGACCGCGGCGAGCGCGAGCACCGCATTGCGCGCCTGGTGTTCGCCGTGCAGCGGCAGGAAGATCTCGTCGTACACCCCGCCGAGACCTTGCAATTCGAGCTGCTGACCGCCGACCGCGATCTGTCGGGCGAGCACCCGGAATTCGGCGCCCTCACGCGCCACCGCTGCGTCCACCTCGACAGCGCGGCGCAGCAGCACCTCCATCGCCTCCGGCTCCTGCTCCGCGATGACCGCGACGTTGTCGCGCGGGACCAGACTCTCCGGCGCACGCTTGATGATCCCGGCCTTCTCCCCCGCGATGGACGCCAGGTCGGTCCCGAGGTAGTCGGTGTGGTCCAGACCGATCGGCGTGATCACCGCCACCTGTCCGTCGACGACGTTGGTGGCGTCCCAGGTACCACCCATGCCGGTCTCCACCACCGCGACGTCGACCGGCGCCTCGGCGAAGGCCGCGAAGGCCATACCGGTGAGCACCTCGAACTTGCTCATGGCGGGCCCGCCCGCGGCGGCCGACTGCTTGTCGATCATCTCGACGTATGGCAGCAGCTCGCGGTAGGTCGCCACGTACTCGGCCGGGGAGATCGGCGCGTTGTCGATGCTGATCCGCTCGGTGGCCAGCTGCAGGTGTGGACTGGTGATCCGGCCGGTCCGCCGATGCAGCGCGGTGAGCAGTGCATCGATCATCCTGGTCACCGAGGTTTTGCCGTTGGTGCCCGCGACATGGATCGCCGGATAGCTCTGCTGCGGGGCGCCGAGCAGGTCCATCAGCGTGGCGATCCGCGTCAACGACGGTTCGATCTTGGTCTCCGGCCAGCGCTGGTCGAGTTCGGCCTCGACCAGCGCCATTTCGGCCAGCTCCACCGGCGACGGGCCGGAGTGCAGCCGGGCCGCGCCGCCGCGGTGCTCGTCGTCGCCGTACTGCGGTTCCGGTTCGGCGTTCACTTGCCGCTCAGCTCGGTGAGGCGGGCGCTGATGCGCGCGACTTCGGCGGCGGCGATCTGTTGCCTGTTCTTGATCTTGTCGACCACCTGCTCGGGCGCTTTGGCCAGGAACGCCTCGTTGCCGAGTTTGGCAGCGGTGCCCTGGAGTTCCTTCTCCGCGGCCGCCAGGTCCTTGGCCAGGCGGCGGCGTTCGGCGTCCAGGTCGACCGTGCCGGAAGTGTCCAATTCCACGGTGACCGTCGCCCCGCTCAAGCGCACCTCCACCGACGCGGTCGCGGCGAAAACGGGGCCCGGCTCGGTGAGCCTGGCCAGGTTCGCCACCGACTCCTCCAGCGTGCTCAGTCCCGCCGCGTCCACACCGACCAGCTTGGCCGTCACCTTCTGCTTGTCGGCGAGGCCCTGGTCGCTGCGGAACCGGCGGATCTCGGTGATCAACCGCTGGGCGTCCGCGATGCGTTGCGCGGCGGTGTGATCCACGGGAACACCGGAGGGCTGCGGCCACGGCGCGATGACCACCGATTCACCGCCGGTCAGCGCCTGCCACAGCGACTCGGTGACGAACGGGATAACCGGATGCAGCAGCCGTAGGACCGCGTCGAGAACGGTGCCCAACACCACTTGGGTCGCCTCGGCGCGCGCACCCTCGGCAGCGAACTGGACCTTGGCCAATTCCAGGTACCAGTCGCACAGCTCGTCCCAGGCGAAGTGGTAGAGCGCCTCGCACGCCTTGCCGAACTCGTAGCCGTCGAACGCCGAATCCACTTCGGCGCGTACCGCTTCCAGCCGATCGGTGATCCAGCGGTCGGCATCGGTGAGCTGCGCGCGATCGGGCAGGTCACCGACCCGCGCACCGTTCATCAGCGCGAATTTGGTCGCGTTGAACAGCTTGGTCACGAAGCTGCGCGCGGCGAGCGCCTGCGGCTCGCCGACCGACAGGTCACCGCCCGGCTGCGCGCCGCGCGCGAGGGTGAACCGCAGGGCGTCGGCGCCGTAGGCGTTGATCCAGTCCAGCGGGTCGATCCCGTTGCCACGCGACTTGGACATCTTCTTGCCGTACTGGTCGCGGATCAGGCCGTGCAGGAACACGTCCTTGAACGGCACCTGACGCGCGGTTCCCTTGCCCGTGGTCAGCACGGCGTCGTCGGCCACGTAGGTGCCGAACATCATCATCCGCGCCACCCAGAAGAAGAGGATGTCGTAGCCGGTGACGAGAACGCTGGTGGGATAGAACTTCTCGAGTTCGGCGGTGGCATGCGGCCAACCCATGGTCGAGAACGGCCACAGGCCGGAGGAGAACCAGGTGTCGAGCACGTCCGGGTCCTGCACCCACCCCTCGGGTGCTTGCTCGTCGGGGCCGACGCAGACCACTTCGCCCTCGGGGCCGTACCAGATCGGGATGCGGTGACCCCACCACAGCTGGCGCGAGATACACCAGTCGTGCATGTCGTCGACCCACTCGAACCAGCGCGGCTCTTGGCTCTTCGGATGGATCACCGTGTCGCCATTGCGCACCGCGTCACCGGCGGCCTCGGCGAGCGATTCGACCTTGACCCACCACTGCATGGAAAGGCGAGGCTCGATCGGCTCACCGGTGCGCTCGGAGTGCCCGACGCTGTGCAGGTACGGCCGCTTCTCCGCGACGACCCGGCCTTCCTCGGCGAGCCGCTCACGCACCTTGACGCGCGCCTCGAAACGATCCATGCCATCGAATTCGGTCCCGGTTCCGGTGATCCGGCCGCGCTCGTCCATGATGGTCGGCATCGAAAGGCCGTGCCGCAGACCCAGTTCGAAGTCGTTGGGGTCGTGTGCCGGGGTGATCTTCACCGCGCCGGATCCGAATTCCGGATCGACGTAATCATCGGCGATGATCGGGATCTGCCGCCCCGTGATCGGGTGCTCCAGCGTGGTGCCGAGCAGCGCCTGGTAGCGCGCGTCCTCGGGGTGCACCGCGACGGCGGTGTCACCGAGCATGGTCTCCACCCGGGTGGTGGCCACGATCACATGCGGTTCGTCGTCGTCGAGCGAACCGTAGCGCAGCGAGACCAGCTCGCCCTGCACATCCTCGTACTTGACCTCGATGTCGGAGATTGCGGTGCGCAATTCCGGCGACCAGTTCACCAGCCGCTCGGCACGGTAGATCAGACCCGCGTCGTAGAGCCGCTTGAAGATGGTCTGCACGGCGCGCGACAGACCCTCGTCCATGGTGAAGCGGTCGCGGCTCCAGTCGACACCGTCGCCGAGCGCGCGCATCTGCCACTGGATGGCGCCGCCGGACTCGCGCTTCCAGTCCCACACCTTCTCGACGAACAGCTCGCGGCCGAAGTCTTCCTTGGTCTTACCGTCGACCGCCAGCTGCTTCTCCACCACGGTCTGGGTGGCGATCCCCGCGTGGTCCATACCGGGCAGCCAGAGCACTTCGTAGCCCTGCATGCGCTTGCGGCGGGACAACGTATCCATCAGAGTGTGGTCGAGCGCGTGCCCCATGTGCAGTGTGCCGGTGACGTTGGGTGGCGGCAGCACGATCGAGTACGCGGGCTTGCCGCCGGTGATGCTCGCCGTGAAATAGCCAGCGGCTACCCAGCGCTCGTACATCTCGGCTTCCACCTCGCTGGGCGTCCAGCTCTTGGGGAGGGCATCGGCACGATTACGCGTGTTGTCAGGGGCTGCGCTGGTCACCCCGCGATTCTAAAGCGCGACGATCCACGCACTTCGCGTCGGTCGACACCTATCTACTCGGGGTCATCCGTTCCGGTGACGAATACGTCACAGTACCGGCCGGGATCTGATGCGGACGACACCGCTCGGCACCGCCGGAGCCGCTCTCGGCGATCGACGACGAACCCGCTGCGGGGCGGGATCCGCCCGGCCGAGGGACAGCTCTACGCACTGGACGCAAGGAGAGGCGGAGCCTTCGGTGGATGAGGGACACCGAACACTCCGCCCACGTCAGTGAGCTTACCGGCGAACCCGGGCTCGACCCTGAATCCATACGCAATTCTCAGCTTCCAGCATTTTCTACCCCGAATGTTCCCTTTATCCGAGATAAGGGGAACGGTCGTGGCGATCGAAATCACGTCACTGCTGATCGCGATCGCGACGTCGACCTCGGCGCCTGCCGCGAAGGTCGCCTGGACTGGCAGGTTGCCGCGACCCGACCTCCGTCGACGCTGGTGCACCCCGGTTGGATCTGCGACGCATCAGCTGTTGTCCTCGAACGCGCAGCCCGCGCGACGAGCTGTCCTCGTCGCTCGGGGACCGGCCGCGCCCCGCCGGTCGGTCAACGCTTCGGCGCGCGGAGGCCGCCGACCGCTGAACGCACAACCTCAGGAGCCCGAGTACCTCTGCGCGCGTTCAGGCACGATCCCCGGTCGGTGTCCCGACAAGGGATCGCGCCGGGGAAGAACACCAGGTCGCCTGTCACCGCGGCAGCAGCACGACGGGCGGGGCGCAGATCGGGCCGGTGGATCCCCAGCCCCTTCGGCCGCCGGGATGGATGCACTCATCCGCAGGCGGACAGCCACCTCGATCCAGACGTGACTGAAATGTCGGATATTGCCGGATCGGAAAGAACTGGGGACTCTGGAGAATATGAATGCCGCAGGAGATCCCGTCCCGACGAATCTCTCTGAAAGACCAGGGTTTTCCCGGATGACGAACGAATCTCGGCCGGGAACTACACATGAGGCGAGTCTCCCGCTCGACGTACTGTCGACCCACTGCCCCGAACCGCTACCGCGGCCCTTGGCGCCGCACACGCTGCACGACCTGCGCGGTGGTGTGATCGTGGAGTTGCGGTACCCGAGGTCGGCGACACTGATCGTCGCGGGTGTCCCCGGCGCGGGCAAGAGCACGGCGCTGGCCAGGTTATTCGGCGCCACCGCCGACGCCGAGACGCCGCCGGACGGACCGGACGGCTGCCTGGTGCTCGACTCGCACCAGGCCCGCAATCGGTGGCGGCGCAGGCTGTCGTGGCTGCCCTATCTGCTCCGGCGCCCGGTGGTGCACACCGCGCACTTCCTCGCGATCCGCACCGCGTTGCGCGAGGCGACCGGTGCGGTCGTGATCCACGACTGCGCCACCTTCCGCTGGACGCGCGCGCTGATCGCGCACTGGGCGGGCCGCTACGGCCGGGACCTGCACCTGCTCATGCTCGATGTGCCCGCGTCCGTGGCGCGGGCGGGCCAGCAGGCCCGCGGACGGCGGGTCAACCGGGTGGCATTCGCGGCGCACGCGCGGCGCTGGCGGCGGCTGATGCGGACGGTGACGACCGAGCAGCGTGGGCCGACAGGCGGGTGGTGCTCGGTCGTCATCGTCGATCGCACGACCATCGACCGGCTGCGTCGCGTGGCCTTCGCGGCCTAGTGCTCGAAAACCCGTGCCCGCACGGTGATCAGGGAACCAACACGGTCAGCGCGTCGGGCACCGCGCGCATCGTGATCGGCAGGGTGCCCGCCGGCTCGCCGTCGGCAGTCGCGGGCGCGCCCGGCGCGGTGAGCGTGACCGCCGCGGCCCGGAACTGCTTGACCCGCGGATGATCCTGGCGTTTGCCCGCCGACAGCGATGGCAGCAGGCGCAGCATCTCGACCCTGGACAAGGCGCCGACCACGGTCAGATCGAGTAGTCCGTCATCCGGTACGGCATCCGGGCAGATGAGCATGCCGCCGCCATAGGTGCGAGTGTTGCCGACCGCGACCAGGACCGCCTCGGTCTCCAGCAGCGAGCCCTCGCCCGGGTTGCCGAGCCCGGCGGTCACAGCACCGGTCAGCTCGACCCGGTACGGCACGGTGTAGCGTCCGGAGATCTCCACGAGCGCCGCGACCGTGTAGCGCAGCCGCCCCTTCGGCCAGCGCATATCATTGGCGCGCAGGGTGACCCGCGCGTCGAACCCCGTGCCGGTGACGGTGGCGAACCAGATCGGTCCGGCCCCGGACGCGGCGGACTCGAGATGGCCGAGGTCGATGGTCCGCGTCCGTCCGTTCAGCACGAGATCGGCCGCGGCGATCGGGTCCTCGGTCGGCACGCCGAGTTCCCTGGCCAGATCGTTGCCGGTGCCCGCGGGAATCATGCCGAGCGGGACACCGGTCTCGGCGACGGCCGCGAGAATCACGTTGATCAGACCGTCGCCCCCGACGCAGACCACCGCATCGGGCTTCGGCCCCTGCCCCACACCGGCGATCTCGTCGCGCACCCGCCGAACCGATTCGGCGGCCGAGGGAGCACTCACCTCGGTGACCTCGGCGCCCTGGGCGCGGAACCGGGCGATCGCGGCGCTCGCCACCGCACCGCCCTTGCCCAGCCCGGACTGCGGATTGGTGACCACGGCGATCGTCCGCACGGTCGAGTTCTCGATCACGGCACCAGCTTTCCGGGATTCAGGATGCCGGCGGGGTCGAGTTCGGCCTTCACCGCGCGCAAGACTCGTACGCCCAGGTCGCCGACTTCGTCCGGGAGCCAAGGCCGATGGTCGGTACCGACCGCGTGGTGGTGGGTGATGGTGCCGCCTGCCGCGATGATGGCGTCGCCGACGGCTCGTTTGGCGACCTGCCACTGGGAGATCGGGTCGTCCCGTTGCTTGGCGACGACGGTGAAGTACAACGAGGCGCCGGTCGGGTAGGTGTGCGAGATATGGCACATGACCAGCGGTGGCGTCCCCTGCGCTCCGAGTGCGTTGGTCAGCGCGGTCGTCACCTCGGTCTTCAACGCCGCCAGGTTCGACCAGGTAGTCGCGGTCTCCAGCGTTTCGCACAGCACCCCGACGTCCAGCAGCGCATCACGCAGGTACGGCGCGGCGAAACGACCGTGCTCCCACTCCTCGGCGGGCGTCGCCCCGAGCGCCGCGCCACCCGCGGCGACGAGTACCGCGGCGGCCTCGGCACTACGTGCCGCGACATGGGCCGCGGTGCCCTCGTATGTGGTGATGGCCAGACAACCCGCCACCGACTTGCCCCCCACGTTGCCGGAGCGGGCCAGATTGACTCCGGTCTCCGCCTCGTCGGACAGCCGCAGGACGGTCGGTGCGGCGCCCGCCTGAACCACCGAGCGCAGTGCGGCCACGCCGGTTTCGAAATCGGGGAACGACCATGCCTGATAGGCAATGGTTTCGGGGACCGGGTGTACCCGCAGAGTGACCTCGGTGACGACACCGAGTGCGCCTTCCGAACCGACGAACAGTTCGCGCAGGTCCGGCCCCGCCGCCGAAGCGGGGGCGCGGCCGAGCTCGAGGGTGCCGCTGGGCGTGGCGATCTTCAGCCTCTGCACCATGTCATCGAAGCGGCCGTACCCCGCTGACGCCTGGCCGGAGGACCGCGTCGCAGCGAAGCCGCCGATGCTGGCGAACTCGAAGCTCTGCGGAAAGTGACCGAGCGAAAGTCCGTGCGCGCCGAGCAACTCCTCGGCACGTGGACCGGTGAGTCCCGCACCGAGTGTCGCAGTGCCACTGATCGGATCGATCCTGGTCACGGCGTCGAGTCTGCGCAGGTCCAGCGTGATCACCGTGGCGAAGCGGCCGCGCACCGGATCGACGCCACCGACAACGCTGGTGCCGCCGCCGAACGGAACGACGGCGACAGCGTGCTCGGCGCACACGGCGAGCACAGCGAGAACCTGCTCGTGATCAGCGGGGAAGACGACGGCGTCGGGTGCGTCCTGCGGGCCGTCGGCACGGCGACGCAGCAGGTCGGGGGTGCTCTTGCCCCCCGCGTGCCGCAGCCGGTCGCGGTGGCCGGTGGACACGTTGGCAGCGCCGACGACCTCGACCAACTCGGCTCGCTGCCCGGGCGTCAGCGCGGATTCGCGTAGCGGCACGTCGTGCTCATCGCGTCGCGGCAGCGGGTCGCCCGACACCCCGAATACCTGGGTCAGCAGACCCCGGATCTGCGCCGAAAGCGGCTTGTGTCCGGCAGGGATACCCCAGGCGTCCCAGACCATGCTCGCCGCGGCCCCACGGCCACCCGGGTCAGCCGCGCGAGCCGAATGCTCATCGGTATGCTGCGTCTCCACCATAAGTTACAGTTTGACATAGAATGTCAAGCAGTAACGAAACCCTCTCCTGGTCGGCGGCCGAGCCGTCGACGAACCGACCACCGGTGGTGCCACCTTGACCGCTTCCGACGAGACCGACGCCGAGAACATGCTGTCCGCACGCGACCTCGCGATTCTCGACGCGGCCCGCACCTGTGTGCAGGAGTTCGGCGTCCGCCGCACCACGCTCACCGAGGTGGCGCGCAGAGCGGGTGTCAGCCGGCCGACCGTCTATCGCCGCTGGCCCGACACCGGCGCGCTGGTGGCCGAACTGCTGGTGCGCGAGCTGCGCGGCATCGTCGCCGCCACCATGCCGTCCACCGGAATCGCACGCACCAGGTTGGTCGAGGGCGTGGTCGAGGGCGCGGCGCAGGTCCGGTCCAATCCGTTGTTCGGCAAAATCTTCCGCACCGACACCGATCTGATGCTCACGTATGTATTCGGCAGGCTCGGCCGTAACCAGCGAGCGCTGATCGAGCTGTTCTCGGCGGGTATCCGCGACGGTCAGCAGGACGGATCCGTCCGCGACGGCGATCCGGACCGAATGGCCACCATGATGCTGCTGATCGTCCAGTCCGTCGTGCAGTCGGCGGGCACCGTCGCGCCGATCCTCGCGCACGCGGACCTCGACACCGAACTCCGTCGCGCGATCGACGGCTACCTCGACGACGGCGGCCCGAGCCGGCCCCGATGAACACCCCCGCCACGGGACCCCTTCCTACCGGAAAGGCATTGTCATGACCGCGAATTCGGTGCACACCGGAGATTCCGCGCTGAACGCCGACCGCCGCGCCGCGGATCTGCGGCGGCTGGGCGACGGCGCCGAGATCGACGTGCTGGTGATCGGCGGCGGTGTCACCGGCGCGGGGGCGGCATTGGACGCTGCCGCCCGCGGGCTGCGGACCGTGCTGGTGGAACGCCGCGATCTCGCCTTCGGCACCAGCCGCTGGAGTTCCAAGTTGGTCCACGGCGGACTTCGTTATCTGGCTGGCGGCCGAGTCGGCATCGCCCACGAGAGTGCGGTGGAACGCGGCATCTTGATCCGCACTACGGCACCACATCTGGTGCGCCCACTGCCCCAGCTGGTGCCGCTGATCCCCGGCATCGGCCCCACGCAGACCGCATTGGTACGCGCCGGTTTCCTGGCGGGCGACCTGCTCCGGCGCGGCGCAGGGACACCTGCCGCGATCTTGCCCCGGTCGCGCCGGATCGCCGCCGCCGAGGCGTTACGGCTCGCGCCGACCGTACGCCGCGACAGGTTACGCGGCGGGTTGCAGGCCTGGGACGGGCAACTCGTCGACGACGCCCGCCTGGTGGTCGCGCTGGCGCGCACCGCGGCGGCGTACGGCGCGACAGTGCTCACCCGCACCGCGGCGTTCGATGTGACCGGGAAATCGGCGATGGTGCGCGACAGCCTGACCGGCGAAACCATCGCGCTGCGGCCACGTACCGTGGTCAACGCCACCGGCGTCTGGGCCGACCAGGTCGATCCGAGCATCGAACTGCGTCCGAGCCGCGGCACCCATCTGGTGTTTTCCGCCGCGTGCTTCGGCGGCCTCAGCGCCGCGCTGACCGTGCCGGTACCCGGCAGCACCAGCCGGTTCGTCTTCGCCTTTCCCGCCGCGCACGGCCGGGTCTACCTCGGCCTGACCGACGAGGACGCGCCGGGGCCGGTGCCCGACGAGCCGAAGCCGACCGACCACGAGATCGATTTCCTGCTCGACACCATCAACCCCGCGCTGCGGGAGCCGTTGACACGCGCGGATATTCGCGGCTCGTATGCCGGGCTGCGCCCGCTGCTCCAGACCACAGACGACAGCACGGCCGACATCTCGCGCAAGCATGCGGTGCTGCACTCGCCGACCGGCGTCATCACCATTGTCGGCGGCAAACTCACGACCTATCGGCGAATGGCCGAGGATGCCATCGATGCGGCGATCGCGCGCGGCGACCTCACCGCCGGGCCTTGTCGCACCAGGCGACTGCCGTTGGTAGGCGCGGTCTCCGGCGCCGAGCGTGACCGCATCGATGCGGCGCCGGAGCTGATCGAACGCTACGGCAGCGAGGCGGCCGCCATCGCGGTCGCGGCGCGCCGCGACCCTTCCCTCGCCGAGCCGGTGGCGCCCGGAATCGATGTGATCGGCGCCGAATTCGCGTTCGCGGTCTCGCACGAGGGCGCGCTGGACGCCGACGATCTGCTGGATCGGCGCACCCGCATCGGCCTGGTCGCCGAGGATCGCGCGGCGGCCGCCCCGGCGGCCGCGGCAGCGCTGGCGCCTATCGCCTAGGACGATTCTCGACCAGTCCGCGCTCGGATCGGTCCATCGACCGTCCCGCGAGTTCCGCGCGCATGCACGCGCGCGGCCACCGGTCGAGGCCGTGCGCGTGTTCGGCCGCCCGCAGCGCCCGCAAACCGGGCGTCTCCTCCTCCAACGACAGATATCGGAAGCCGAGCCGCTCGTAATACGGCCCGTTCCAGGCGACCTCGGTGAACGTGGTCAGGGTGATCGCCGCCATCCCCTCGGAGGCAGCCCACCGCACGGCCCGGTCGATGAGGCGCTTGCCGATCCGCCGCCCGGCGAAAGCAGGGCGCACCGAGACCTGGTCGATGTGGGCGATACCGTCGACCAGGCCCAGGACCAGGTAGCCGATCGGGTAATCGGCGGCGTCGGCCCAGACCCAGGCGCGGCCGACCCGCTGAAACTCGCGCAACGTGTCCAGTGCCGGCGGCTCATCCTCGGCCACCGCCGTCATGCCCACCGCCGCGAACGGCACGCCGGCGGCACGCTCGATGTCCTGGAGTGCGCACAGGTCGTGCGTCGTCGCTGGGCGGATCATCGGGCCATTGTGTACCGGGTCCGCGCCGCGAGCGAGCGAGTTCTCCGCCCGCCCCGATCAGTCGGCGGGCGTGGCGAGAATACCGTTGACCAGTACCCGCACCGCCCAGGCCGCGCGCGCATCGCCGTTGCCGGCCAGCATCGTGTCGCGCATGGCCACCAGGGTCGGATACCGGTCGGCGGGCAGGCGGGCGAACTGCTGGGCAACAGCGGTGACGTAATCCGCCTCGGTGCCGTCCTCGGTGTTGTGGACGCTCTGCTCGACGGCCGCCGCGGCGATGTGTAGATAGATCAGGTCCACCGCCCAGGCACCGGTTCGATCGTCCAGTCCCGCCGCGGTGAGCTGCGCCAGCATCCGTTCGATGAGATCCAACGCGTTCGGACCGGTCGGAATCGCACCGAGCGCGACAAGAGCCAGTCCCTCGTGGCGGCTCATCGCCGCGACCGTGGACTCGACCAACGCCGTGAGCCGCTCGCGCCAGGTCGCTCCCGCCGGTTCGGGAATGGTGCCGAGGACGTGGTCGAGCATGGCGCCCATCAGGTCGTCGCGGTTGGCGACGTAGACGTACAGCGAGGCCGCGCCGGTATCCAGCTCCTGGGCGACCCGGCGCATGGTGAGTGCCGCGGCGCCGTCCCGGTCCAGGATCCGCAGGCCGGTCTCGATGATCACCGCACGGCTCAGCGGGGCTTTGGCCGGGCGAGCCCGGCGACTGGCGGGTGCTGCGCTCATGGGCCGAGCTTATCCCGCTACGAACACTGTTTGACACGAACAACGTTTGTTCAGGCCGCGACTGTCCACACGCCTCATCACGGCGTTTCGCCACGGCCGGGGCTGAGCTGTTCGGTATCCACCCCCCGGGCAATCGGGACGACAGGTTCCGAGGGGGATGCCGAGAGCGGTCGGCGATACTCCAGACTCCGAGACAAACGATCGAGACGGACATCACAGCCATCACGATCTGGCATGAACCGCGTCCGGGTCGAGGACCGGCTCGACACGGTCGACCTGGGTGATGAAAAGGCGCACGACAGCGAGAAATTCGACGACGAGACCGCAACGTGGACAGGACGCGCACCCCGCAACAGGGTAGGTCGAGGCCACCGTTAACCCGTGGGCAACGCTCTATGCTGGCTTCGATATTCCGGTAGTTGCGCCGGGGAAGGAGGGCGCGGGTGCGCGGAATTCCATCCACCGTGGGTATCGCGCCGGGCGACGGTCTGGTCGCCCGCTTCGGTGTGGTCGTCGCCTACCTCAGTGGCGAATCCGCCGCCACAGACCGAATACTCGGCGCCATCGAAGCCGTGACCGACGCCGAACACCCTGGTGCGGCGCTCGCCAAACGCCTGGCCGCGGTCATTTTCGGGAGTCCTTCGGAGCCACCGCCGTTCGGTGTGGTCGCGCCGACCGAAGAGGGAACACTGATCCTGTTGCGCGGACCGGTGGCCGCCGAGATCCACGGCGCGGAGGGCACCCGTCGACTGTCCGGCGCACGTGCGTTCACCTGGGTCGATGAGATCGTGCGTGAACCGGTGCGGCGCATCACCGTCGGCGCCGACACCGGCACCGTACCGACGCCGCAGCCGCGCAGCGATCTGCGCGCGGGTGTGGTTCCCGGTGGCGGCTTCGTCCTGCTCGCCACCGTCCGGCGGAAGGGAAAGGCCGCCGAGCAACGTGCGGACGAACGCGCTGCCAGCTCCGCGTCGTCCGCACAGATCGCACCACCCGAGCCCGCTGCAGCTTCGAAGTCCGAACCCGAACCCACCGCCGCGGCGGGCTTCGCGGCGACGCCCGAGCCGACCGGCGCGTCCGACGCCGTGGCGTCAGTTCCCGCCACCGCCTCGCGACCCGAGTCGGCGCGCCGGCCCGCCAAGCCGCGCCCGCCGCGGTCAGTGCCGGATGTTTCGCTCGCCTGGTCCCGGCTACAGCCCGCAGGACAGGCCGATGCCGAACCCGCACCACTGCGCACGTCCACCGCGACCGCGGACGGCGGAACGCGTGCGCGTGGTGAAGTCGACGCGAGCGACGCGATCCTCGGCGCACTGGTCTCGGCGGATGGCGCCGCCTATCCCCTGGACCGTCCCTACGTCATCGGGTGCGGGCCGCAGGTCGACGAGTCGGTCCGCGCGGCGACCGCCGCCCCGCTCGTCATCAGGCGTGACCGCCACGTCTCCCGCGTCCACGCCTACGTGTCGGTCGACGGCGGCAAAGTCTACGTCCGCGACGCCCGTGCGACCGCAGGCACTTTCATCGCCGCCCCAGACACTGACCAGTGGACCCGAATCAGCACTGCCCCTACCGAACTTCCGCCCGGTTGGCGCGTGCGCATCAGCGACCGCATCCTCACCTATCACGGCGATGACCAGTACACCGGCGGCACCGACAGCGTCGCCACGCGGCGCGGCCGCTGAGTGGCGATGGCTCGTATCTACGAGCAGCGGTACCCGCGAAGCAACCGAATCCGGGAAGATTTTTCGGCACCCGATTCGGGTGCCGACCGTGCGAGGAGCTGACCCCCCGAGCGACTCAGACAGCTTTGGAGCACAATGGCCAGCATGCATCGAAATGGACCGGCCCAGGACATCGACGAGTCTCGGCTAACGGTGACCCCACCCAAGGAGCAGGCCGCCGGCGTCACTGCCGTGGCGGTCGCGTTGAAACGCTCGATGGAGGAGATGGGTGTGCTGCGCACCGCGCGCACGCTCTCCCGGGTCAACCAGGTGCACGGCTTCGACTGTCCCGGCTGTGCCTGGCCGGAGCCGTCCGGCCACCGCAGGCCCGCCGAGTTCTGCGAGAACGGCGCGAAGGCGGTCGCCGAGGAGGCGACGCTGCGCACGGTCACTCCGGAGTTCTTCGCCACGCACTCCGTGGCGGACCTGGCGGACAAGTCCGGATATTGGCTCGGTCAGCAAGGCAGGCTGACCCACCCGATGGTGCTGCGCCCCGGCGACACCCACTACTCTCCGATCGCCTGGGACGACGCCTACCGGTTGATCGCCGACCAGCTGCGCGCCTTGGCCACGCCCGACGAAGCCGTCTTCTACACCTCCGGCCGCACCAGCAACGAGACCGCGTTCCTCTACCAACTGCTGATCCGTAGTTTCGGCACCAACAACCTGCCCGACTGCTCGAACATGTGCCACGAGTCCTCCGGCACCGCGCTGTCGAGCTCGATCGGGATCGGCAAGGGCTCGGTGACGATCGACGATTTCCAGGCCGCGGACCTGATCATCGTCGCCGGCCAGAATCCCGGTACCAACCATCCGCGCATGCTCAGCGCGCTGGCCGGCGCGAAGGCCGAGGGCGCTCGGATCATCGCGGTGAACCCGCTGCCGGAGACCGGGTTGCTCGGCTTCCGTGACCCGCAGACGGTCAAGGGATTCACCAGCGGCGTGCCGATCGCCGACGACTTCCTGCAGATTCGCCTAGGTGGCGACATGGCGCTGTTCCAGGCGCTCGGGCGACTGCTGTTCGAGGCCGAGGATCGCGCACCGGGAACGGTGGTCGACCGCGAGTTCGTCGACGCCCACTGCGCGGGCTTCGCCGAATACGAAAAGTCCGTGCGCTCGGTAGATTTCGCCACTGTTCTGGCGGCTACCGGCCTCACCAGAGCAGAACTCGACCACACCGCCGAGTTGTTCGCACGATCGAAGAAGATCATCATCTGTTGGGCCATGGGCCTGACCCAGCAGGCACACGGCGTCGCCACCATCGAAGAGGCCACCAACCTCCTGTTGCTGCGCGGCATGATCGGTAAGCCCGGCGCGGGCGTCTGTCCCGTGCGCGGCCACTCGAACGTCCAGGGCGACCGCACCATGGGCATCTGGGAGAAGATGCCCGATGCCTTCCTCGACGCACTCGATGCCGAATTCGGGATCACCAGCCCCCGCGAACACGGCTTCGATACCGTCGAGGCCATCCGTGCGATGCGTGACGGCCGCGCGAAGGTCTTCGTCGGGATGGGCGGCAACTTCGTCTCCGCCACCCCGGACACCACGGTGACCGAGGCCGCACTGCGCGGCTGCGACCTCACCGTGCAGATTTCCACCAAACTCAATCGCAGCCACGTCGTCCACGGGGGGACCGCACTGATCCTGCCCACTCTCGGCCGCACCGACGAAGACCTCCGCGAGGGCGTGAAACAGCAAGTTTCGGTCGAGGATTCGATGTCGATGGTGCACCTGTCCACCGGAAGGCTGAAACCGGTGAGCGATCAGCTGCGCAGCGAAGTCGCCATCGTCTGCGAACTCGCGCTCGCCTTGTTCGGTGCCGACCACTCGGTGCCGTGGGCGCGGTTCGCCCGCGACTACGACGCCATCCGCGACGCGATCTCCCGGGTCGTGCCCGGCTGTGCGGACTACAACGTGAAGGTCAGGCAGCGCGGCGGATTCCAACTGCCACACCCGCCACGCGACCGCCGCGAGTTCCACACCGCCACCGGCAAAGCCAACTTCGCGATCAACGACCTGACCTGGCTGCCGGTGCCCGCGGACCGGCTCATCCTGCAAACACTGCGCAGCCACGACCAGTACAACACCACCATCTACGGACTCGATGACCGATACCGCGGTGTGCACGGCGGCCGCAAGGTGGTACTCGTGCATCCGGACGACATCGCCGCATTCGGTTTCACCGACGGCGATCTGGTGGACGTGGTCTCCGAGTGGACCGACGGCATCGAACGCCGCGTCGAAGGCTTCCGCCTCGTCTCCTACCCCACCCCGCGCGGCAATGCGGCCGCCTATTACCCCGAGACCAACCCGCTGGTCCCGCTCGGCCATGTCGCGGCGCGGTCGAACACACCGGTGTCCAAGGCCGTCACCGTTCGACTCGAGCCGAGCCGATCATGAGCCGTGTGACCGCCCGCCGCCGGATGCGCCGGATCTCACCGGCCGGGGAGGTCCAGCGCCCGGATACGCTCGCCGTGGAGGAACCGCTCGAGATCCGCATCGGTGGACAGTCATTGATGGTCACGATGCGCACGCCGGGCAACGACATCGATCTCGTGCACGGATTCCTGCTGAGCGAGGGCATGATCGGCGATGCCGACGAGATCGCCGCCGCGCGCTACTGCGCCGGTACCGACGACGAGGGACGCAACACCTACAACGTCCTCGACCTCACCCTGCGCAATCCCGTCCCGGTGCCGACCCGCAGCTTCCTGACTACGGGCGCGTGCGGCCTGTGCGGTAAGACCGCCTTGGACGAGGTGCGCACCCGCACCCGGTTCCCGCTGCCGGCGGAGGGCCCGGTGGTGGACACCCGCGCGCTGGCCACCATGCCGGACACCCTGCGGGGCCGCCAGTCGGTGTTCGACGCGACCGGCGGTATTCACGCCGCGGGCTTGTTCACCGCCGACGGCGCGGCGCTCGCGGTGCGGGAGGATATCGGCAGGCACAACGCGGTGGACAAGGTGATCGGCTGGGCGCTGCGCGAAAATCTGATTCCCGCTCATGATCTGGTGCTCATCGTCAGCGGTCGCGCCTCGTTCGAACTGGTGCAGAAGGCGGTCATGGCCGGGATCCCGATGCTGGGCGCGGTCTCGGCGCCGAGTTCGCTTGCCGTCGACCTGGCCGCCGAGTCCGGGCTCACGCTGGTCGGCTTCCTGCGCGGAGAGACCATGAACGTCTACAGCAGGCCCGAGCGCGTCCGTCTCGAATCGGAAGCCGCCGCGCAATTGGTCTGACGCACTCTTGCCGCACCGGATCGTCCGTCTTACCGTGACGGCAAGCGTTCGGAACTGTTCGGCGAGAACGGAGTGGCCGATGCGGATCTCGGTACCGGCAACCGGTGTGGGTCTGCGCGCACGCAGGCGATTCGAGCATTTCCGCGGCCGACTGGTGATCGCAAGGATCATCCTGGCCATCTTGGCGGTGCAAGGCGCGATCGTCGGGCTGTGGGCCACGGTGGCGCCGCATTCCTGGTACTCCAGCTTTCCGGGATTCGGCACACGGTGGGTGGCGGTGGACGGGCCCTACAACCACCACTTGGCCGGCGATGTCGGCGCGTTTTTTCTTGCGCTGACCGCCGTCACGATCGCCGCGCTCGTCGTCGACGGCGCCACGGCGGCTCGGATCGCGGGCATCGGTTGGCTGACCTTCGGCATCCCGCATTTCGTCTATCACGCTACGCACCGGCCCGCCGCGCTGGGCGCGACCAGCTTCACGGTCAGCCTGATCGGCGCGTTCCTACTCGTTGTCGCCGGTCTGGTCTGCGTCTTCGCCCCGCCGCGTGGCGATATTCCGCGGTCGAACGATAGCCGTTTCCCGGGACGCCGTCCGCGCGCGTCCCGCTGATCAGCGCCGGGTCCGGTCGTCCCGGTCGATGTGCACAGTGACCGGGACGCCCGTGGGCCGTGCTCGTCACCACGGGCGTGATCCGGGGCGGCTGTCGGAGGACGCCGCATTCTTCGTGCACTTCTCGAGCGAGCGCCCGCGCGGCGATCTGGCGCCGACGTGAGCGTTCGTCCCCGGTAGGGAGGACGGCGACGCGTTCGTCAGTCCTTCAGCGCGTCGAGCAGCGCGGCACGCTGACGCGCGCCGAGACCACCGATGCGGCGATCCTCCGGGATTTCCGCCTGGTCCATCAGCTTCGCCGCCTTGACCGGGCCGACGCCGGGCAGAGCCTTGATCACGGCGGCGACCTTCGTCTTCTTGACCAACTCGTCGGAGTCGGCCTTCTTCAGCAGCTCGGCAACCGAAACCTTGCCCGCCTTCACCTTGCCGATCAGTTCGGAGCGTGCCTTGCGGACCGCAGCCGCTTTGGCCAGCGCTTCGGTGCGCTGCTCTGCGGTCATGGTAGGCAGTGCCATGTCTCCTCCGCTTCCACTCACTCGAACATCTGGTTGACCGGACCGAGTAAACATCACGGCGCCGAACCCGCAAGGCCGACACACCGGGGCCGACACAGCGGAAATAGCGATGAATTCTCCGGGTCCATGCCGTCCGATCACGCAGCCGACCTGCACGCAGCGGCCGAATGGGACGAAAGGAACACCACGTCGTAGCGCTGTCGCGCACCCAGTTCGCCACCCTCGACGGCGTCTACCGACCTTCCAGTACTGGTCGGCGCCGGGAAGCGACTTCTCACCGCCGACAGCGCACCGCTCGGGCTCCGGCACGCGGACTCCCGCGTGACCAGCAGCGGCGTGGTCATCGGCACTTATCGCAACGCGAGTGCGCCGCAGTATGGGCCTACGCCCGACAGGTCGCCGCGGCGCAAGTAACAGCGCCGGCGTTTTCCTCGACAGGATCAGCAAGGCAGCAATGCGGGACAGCAGGTTCAACGGCGAACCAGGAGGATCAACGGCGATCCCCGACACCGGGCGCGATCGGTCTGCGCCGATCGTCACCGTGTCCCACGGCGCGGGCGCGACAACAGAACAATCGACTTCTTCTCGCCGCGCCCGCACCGTGTCAGCATGGCGAGCATGAGTCCGCTGCACGCGCGCCCGCCCGCAGTCTTGTGGCTGTGGGCCGGACAGGCCATTTATCGCGGACCGTCGCTGCGCCTCGGGGCGCATTCCACCGCGGTGGAATGCCTGACGGTCGGAGTGGACGCGCCGTTCACACTGGAGGCGGACGGGACCGCGCGAATCGTGCGGAGTGCGTTGATTCCGCCGCGCAGGGTGCACCAGGTCGTCGCGGACGGCGACGACATGATGTTCTGTTACCTTGATCCCGGATCTGCCCGGGCACGCGCATGCCGCGACCGGATGACCCTGTGGGACAACGATATCGGGCTGACGCATCAGGGCGAGGCAGCGCTCGCGGACGCAGCCGGTCGTGACCGGCCCGATCCGCGGGCGCTGGCGGATCTCATCGGCCTGGCGTCGCGTCCGTCGATGGACGCCCGCATCGCGGAGGCGATGGCCACTCTTCGCGCGTATCCCGCACGCGAGCTCACCGCCGACCGGTTCGCCGCGGCGGCGCATCTGTCGGAATCTCGTTTTCTGCACCTGTTCTCGGCGCAGGCCGGGACGTCGTTCCGGCGGTACCGGCTCTGGGCCAGGATGCTCGGCGCCGGGCGGGCGATCGCCAAGGGCGCGAACCTCACCACCGCGTCCGCCGACGCGGGATTCGCCAGTCCCTCCCATTTCAGCGATGCCTTCCACACCTTGTTCGGGCTGTCGGCCACCACACTGCTCGCCACCGGCGTACAAGTCGTGGTGCCGGACGAGGCAGGCGGGACCGAGCCTTGACCGGTGGACGGAGCTAGGATGGGAATGGGAACGCGTTCTCATTTCGCGGAGGAGCCGTGACCGTCGTCACCAAGGTCGGCGATCAACGGGTCGTCTTGTCGCCGATCGATGTGATGGAGTTCGACGAGGAAGGCCGGATCACCAGAATGCGCGCCGACTGGAGCCAGGCAGACCGGCGGATCGAGCCCGAATAGTCGGTGTGGATCCTGGTGCGCCAGGTCACAGCGCGGTCGCATCACATTCCGTAGCGGTCTCTCGTCCGAGAAGTAGGAACAATCCACTGATCGAAGGAGATCGAGATGGGTGCCACCCGTATCGCCGCCGTCACTCCGCAGCAGGCCGGCCCCCTGACCAAGCTGCTGTATCGACTCGCGCAGCGCCGCTACCGCGCGGTTCCTGAGCCATTCGCGGTCACCGCCAACCATCCGAAACTGCTCGCCGCCAACGCCGTCCACGAGCTCATGGCACAGAAGGCCAGCACCACATTGCCCGCGGCCGTCCGCGAGATCGCCGTCTATCGCGTCGCATGGACGGTCGGCTGCTCGTGGTGCGTCGACTTCGGCGCCATGCTCATGCGCCTCGGCGAGCTGGACGTCGAACGACTCGAGCACATTGCCGATTACGCGACGTCGCCCCGATACTCCGACGACGAGCGCGCCGCCATCGCTTACGCCGACGCGATCACCGCCACCCCGACCACCGTCACCGACGAGCAGGTCGCGGATCTGGAGCGGCGATTCGGCCCAGCGGGCGTCGTGGAGCTCAGCTATCAGATCGCACTGGAGAATTCGCGCTCACGGTTCAACTCCGCGCTCGGCATCACCGCACAAGGATTCAGCACCGATTCGTGTCGAGTGCCCTGGGCGTGAGCCTCCCCGGCGGTCCGCGGCGCGGCCGAAAGATGGTGGCCGACCTGGTACTTCGGGCCGGGTCGCCCGCCGGACTGTCGCTCCGGCCGGGAATGGACTAAGAATAGAGGGTGCTGAGGCCGCATGTCCGCGCCCGGTCAGCGAGCTATCGTTGCGCGTTCGATGAGCGGTAGTCCGTGTCGGCGTCTACGGTTTCTCGAGTTCCCCTCCGCCCAACCGTTTGGAGCCGCATGCTCGACGAACATCCCCACGACGACGACGTCGCGCGGCTGGCGAGACAGGTCGAGAAAGCTCGCGGCCGCCTCGCCTACCAATTCGATCCAGCACTGACCGGCGCGCTGTCCGAAGAGGAACTGAACGCCGAACGCGAACTCGCCGAACGGATCCGGACGCAGAATCGCGAGCAGCGCTGGAAGCACGCCGAGGCCGCCGCCGAGGCGTCCGACCGAGCGCGCAACACCTCCGAGGCCATCGAGAAGGCAGATATTCGAGATCTCCTGCTGGCACGCAAGGCGATCGCCGCACAGCGGCGCGAATCCAGCCCGCATGCCAGGCTGGCCTCCCTGTACCGGCACCGCTCATGGTCGCTCGGCGCGTTGGCGGGTGTGGTCGCCTCGGGCATGCTCTGGTCGGCGGTCAACGTCCAGCACAACATCGCGCCCGGCGGGCCGGACGATCCGCTGTACTGGTTCAGCTATCTGCTCGAGGCGATGATCAGCGTGTCGCTGATCATCATCATGATCGGCACGAACAAGGTCACCGAGTGGGGTGTGCTGGACAACCGCAGCCAGGTCGCGGCGGCCGAGATCGCGTTGCTCGCACTGACGGTCGCCCTCAACACCTACCCGCACGTGAGCGCGGGGCGGTGGTTCGACGCCGCGGTCCACGGAGTGGCGCCGGTCATGATCGGCGTCGCGCTGCTCATCCACGACGCCGCCAGCGCACGCTACGGCCGCGCGATCACCTACGCCACCGAACAGGTCCGCAGTCTGCCCGATCCAGGCGCACACGACCCGCTGCCGGTACCACAGTCGATCCCGGACGACCCGGACGAACTGCAGGTGCCCGACGGCGCCGACTCCCAGCGGGCAATGTCGGACGACATCCAGTGGTCCACGGCGCACACCTCTGACCTCGGAGCGAGCGCGTCGCGCTGATCAGGGTCGGATCGATGGACGGTGAACCGTGCAGGTGCCGTGCCCACTGCCGCAGCGGCTGGACGGGCAGACCCATCGTTTGCGGGTGAGAACGTATCGCGGGCGGGCGGAACCATTTGCTCGCGGCACCATTCCCTCCCGTCATCGAGTCACCCGCAAGGCGTGCACAGTTGACACTCCCCGGGAAGCCGGCATAGCCTGCCGCCCGACTCCCGACCCGGACTTTATTGACAGGTGTTCATAATTTATGGACAGTTGTTGATAAAGGCCGAAAGGAGCTGATCGTGGCGGTCGTGGCAGGTGTATTGGTCGGGTTGATGGCGGTACTACAGGCTTACTTCATGGTGTTGGAGATGTTTCTGTGGGACCGGAAGCCAGGGCGGCAGTTGTCCGGGTTCGATGCGGAGATGGCGGTGGCGACGAAGCCGTTGGCAGCGAATCAGGGGTTGTACAACGGGTTTCTGGCGGCCGGGCTGGTGTGGGGACTGGTGGCGGACGCCCCGGTCGGGTTCCAGGTGCGGGTGTTCTTCCTGATCTGTGTGCTCGTCGCGGGTATCTACGGGGCGATCACGGCGAACTGGCGGATCCTGCTCGCGCAGGCGCTGCCCGCGACTCTCGGGCTGGCCGCGGTATTGCTCGCGGGATGAGCGAGGGTGATCCACGGGCCGCGCGCACCCGGGCCAGGTTGCGGGCCGCGCTGCTCGCCGAATGCGCCGAGCGTCCGCTCGAACAGGTCAGCGTGGCCGCCGTGGTGCGGCGCGCACGCGTGAGCCGCTCAGCGTTCTACCTGCACTACACCGACGCGCAGGCGCTGGCGGTGGACGCCTGCGCGGAAGTCGTCCGGGACGCGGTACAGGCGTTGCATGCCTGGCGCGGAACACCCGATCCGTCTCGTCCACCACCGGCGTTGACGGAGTTCGTCGAGGGGATCGCGCCGCACTCCGCGCTGTACCGGGCGCTGCTGCGCCCGGGCGGCAGCGGCCCGCTCGGCGAGCTACTCCACCACGAGCTGCGCGAACGTAGCCGGACCGAGCGCGCGCTGGCGGGCGCACCCGCCGCGGCCCTGGTGGCGTCCGCGGTGGCGGCGACATTCGCGGGTGTGCTCGCCGACTGGCTGCA
This sequence comes from Nocardia sp. NPDC049190, assembly GCF_040648115.1. Lineage (NCBI taxonomy): Bacteria > Bacillati > Actinomycetota > Actinomycetes > Mycobacteriales > Nocardiaceae > Nocardia > Nocardia sp. NPDC049190. The sequence continues at coordinate 26,533 of NZ_JBEZDE010000009.1, read as the reverse complement.
CGGCGCGATCGAAGCCACCCCCGCACAGCTGGCCGCCCAGATCTGGCGACTGCTCATTTCGCTGCACCGAACGGCTTTACCGTCCTGACCACCGAAACCAGCTGTACCGAAATCTCTTTCACGCGGCAGCCGCGAACCATCCCGCGAAACAACATGGTTCAGTACGGATACCGCCACTCGACCGCATCCTTGGCTTCTTTGAGCCCGCATCCGGTCAACTCCCGGTACCGCTTGATCGCCTGAATCTTCTTTCCCTGCGCCAAAAGAGCATCGATCTCACCCAGACCATCGCCGCTCGGTACGATGGCCCCGGTCCGGGTCGGCGCAGTCGCAGGCAGCTCCGTGATACCGAGATGGTTCATGATCAGATCGAGCTTGAAGTTCAGCGCATCGATCTTGCGCTCCACTCGCCGGTTGCCAAACATGATCCGATCGTAGTGATCGACCGACGCTACAGACGGCTTTCCGCACCGCGGCGACAAGACACCGGCACTCCGGTTCGGCACAGCTCGGCGAGATAGCGGTCGACCGCACCGACAACGGCACAGCGTGTCCTCGCTGGGCGCGCTGACAGCAAACCGACAACCGCTCGGCGGGACCCGCCTACCTTCCGTGCGAAAGTCGCTGGCAGGAGACTTGCCGGCGAAACGTGTCGACATCAAGAACTCGGCCAGTCGTCCGCGGCCATCGAACGACGGTGGCGCCGTAGCTCCTGGGCGACACTGAGGTCACCCTAGGCGGCTTGCTTCAACCTCGAAGTGAGGCACCGGTGGACCACCCGTCCACCCTGGACCGAATTACGCCGACTTCTCCCGGCGCTCCGCCCGCTGCGCCTTGCGCGGCACGATCGTCGGCAGCACATTGTCGTTGACGGTGTCCGCGTCTACGACCACCTTGGCGACATCATCGCGGCTCGGGATGTCGTACATCGCGGGCTGCAGTACTTCCTCCATGATCGCCCGCAGACCACGCGCGCCGGTACCGCGCAGAATCGCCTGGTCGGCGACGGCCTCGAGCGCGTCGTCGGTGAACTCCAGGTCGACCCCGTCCATCTCGAACAGCCGGACGTACTGCTTGACCAGTGCGTTCTTCGGCTCGGAGAGGATCTTGACCAGAGATTCCTTGTCCAGGTTGGTCACCGAGGCGACGACCGGGAGGCGGCCGATGAACTCGGGAATCAGACCGAACTTGATCAGGTCCTCCGGCATGACGTCGGCGAAGTGATCGCTGGTGTCGATCTCGGCCTTGGACCTGACCTCGGCACCGAAACCGATGCCGCGGTGCCCGGTGCGGTCGGAGATGATCTTCTCCAGGCCCGCGAAGGCGCCCGCCACAATGAACAGCACGTTGGTGGTGTCGATCTGGATGAATTCCTGGTGCGGGTGCTTACGGCCACCCTGTGGCGGCACGCTCGCCTGGGTGCCCTCCAGGATCTTCAGCAGCGCCTGCTGCACGCCCTCGCCCGAGACATCCCTGGTGATCGACGGGTTCTCGCTCTTGCGGGCGATCTTGTCGACCTCGTCGATGTAGATGATGCCGGTCTCGGCGCGCTTGACGTCGTAATCCGCGGCCTGGATCAGCTTCAGCAGGATGTTCTCGACGTCTTCACCGACATAGCCGGCCTCGGTGAGGGCGGTGGCATCCGCTATGGCGAATGGCACGTTGAGCATCTTGGCCAGCGTTTGGGCCAGATAGGTCTTGCCGCAACCGGTGGGACCGAGCATCAGGATATTCGACTTGGCCAGCTCGACAGTCTCGCCGCGGCTGTCGCGGCCCTTGTCACCGGCCTGAATGCGCTTGTAATGGTTGTATACCGCGACCGCGAGAGTGCGTTTGGCGGTGTCCTGCCCGATGACATAGTTCTCCAGGAAGTCCCGGATCTCGGCGGGCTTGGGCAGCTCATCGAGTTTGACCTCGCTCGACTCGGCGAGTTCCTCCTCGATGATCTCGTTGCACAGATCAATGCACTCGTCGCAGATGTACACCCCTGGTCCCGCAATGAGCTTCTTGACCTGCTTCTGGCTCTTTCCGCAGAATGAGCACTTCAGCAGATCGCCGCCATCTCCGATGCGCGCCATCTCTTGGGTCCCTACTTCCTTGTCCGCGTGCAACCGTCTGTCCAGGTTGCCAGCTGTCCGCCGCCTCCGTAGCAGCCGCATACGCACCGACTGTTTTCCGGAGTATGAGGCAGTGCTGTCAACCGGGAACAAAGGTCCCTAGGTTGACCGTACCCGGTGTGTGGGATGGAGGTCGACAACTCGAGCATGTTTCTCCGGCGCGTTGTGCCAGTTCTCACGACAACGGAATGCAATCCGTCCCTCCGATGGTCGCCGTGAGCTTCGACCATCCGCCTTGCGGCGCCTGGTCCGAAAGCGGGTTTCGAACTCGGGGCGCCGCGAAAGCCCACCGGCCGGGCGGTGTGCCTCGACATGCGCAACCTCCCGGCCGGAATTCCCTGTTGTGGAGCAATTTACGCGCGAACCGCCGCCGGGACCGACAATTCACCCCGCCATCCCGGTATACCCGGGATGACGGGCCGGAACATTACTTCTGGGCGCTGAGCTTACGGTAATCGAACACCGTGTCGATGATCCCGTATTCCTTGGCATCCTCGGCGGTCAGAATCTTGTCACGGTCGGTGTCCTTGCGGATGGTGTCGGCGTCCTTACCGGTGTGCCGCGCCAGCGTGGTCTCCATCAGACGACGCATCCGCTCGATCTCGGCCGCCTGGATCTCCAGGTCCGACACCTGCCCCTGGATACCGCCCTCCAGCGACGGCTGGTGGATCAGCACGCGCGCGTTGGGCAGGCAGGCGCGCTTGCCCGGGGTGCCCGCGGCCAGCAGCACGGCCGCGGCGGAGGCCGCCTGGCCGAGGCAGACCGTGGCGACATCGGCACGCACGTATTGCATGGTGTCGTAGATGGCCATCAATGAGGTGAACGAGCCACCGGGCGAGTTGATGTACATGGTGATGTCACGGTCGGGGTCCAGCGACTCGAGCACGAGCAGCTGCGCCATGATGTCGTTCGCCGAGGCGTCGTCCACCTGCACGCCGAGGAAGATGATGCGCTCCTCGAACAGCTTGTTGTACGGGTTGGACTCCTTCACGCCGAAGCTCGAGTGCTCGATGAACGACGGCAGAATGTACCGCGCCTGTGGGCTCTGCGGGGCGATGCCGGACAGGCCGGCGCGCGGGTCGATCGGATTGACCATCTTCGTCTCCAAAGTCTGTGCGGCGGCTGGACGTTCGCGGTGTCCAGGCGACCTAGGGGTGATCAGGGATTACTTCTTGCCGCCGTTGGCCTGGTTCGCGTGGCTGATCACGTGGTCGATGAAGCCGTAGTCGAGGGCGTCCTTCGCGGTGAACCAGCGGTCGCGGTCGGCATCGGCGGTGACCTGTTCCACAGACCTGCCGGTATGCAGCGCCTGCAGCTCGTTCAGCTCCCGCTTGGTATGCGCGAACTGCTCCGCCATGATCGCGATGTCGGCGGCCGAACCGCCGATGCCCGCCGAGGGCTGGTGCATCATGATCCGCGCGTGCGGCAGCGCGTAGCGCTTGCCCTTGGTCCCCGCGGTGAGCAGGAACTGCCCCATCGAGGCGGCCAGCCCCATGCCGTAAGTCGCGATGTCGCACTCGGCGAACTGCATCGTGTCGTAGATGGCCATACCGGCGGTCACCGAACCACCCGGCGAGTTGATGTAGAGCGAAATGTCCTTGGTCGGATCCTCGGCCGACAGCAACAGGATCTGCGCGCACAGTTTGTTCGCGATGTCGTCGTCGACCTGGGTGCCGAGGAAGATGATGCGCTCACGCAGCAGGCGCTCGTACACCGAATCACTGAGGTTGAGACCAGCAGTCGCGGTTGTCATGACCCCTGCCTGGTTGATTGTCACGGATACCTGCCTTCTCTCGCCGGCTCGTTGCTGATAGCCGAACAGCCATCTCGGGTTCGCTTGTCACAAACAGTAACGAAGCAGGGCGGCACCGAACTCCCGGTACCGCCCTTCTTCGCTCACAGCGCAATCAGTGCACCCCTCGGGCGCCGAGCACGCTGGCATTCCATGAAATTATTCGGCGCTCGCGGCGGCCGTCTCCTCGGCCTTGTCCTCGGTCTCGCCCTCGTTCACCGAATCCTCTGGGCCGCCGAACATTTCGGTGGTATCCACGGCATTTCCCGCGGAGTCGGTGACAGTCACCCTACCAACCACACCCGCCAGCGCCTTGCCACGACGGACGTCGGCGAACACCGCGCCCAGCTGGCCGGCCTGCTGCACCTGCTGGATGAACTGCTCCGGCGACAGGCCGTAGCGCTGCGCCTGGAACAGGATGCGCTCGGTGAGCTCCTCCTGACCGACCTGCGTACCTTCCGCCTCGGCGATCGCGTCCAGCAGCAGCTGGGTCTTCACCGACTTCTCGGCGGCCGCTTTGGTGTCGGTATCGAACTCCTCACGGGTGCTGCCCTGGGTCTCGAGCGCCGCGGCGAACTTCGCGTCGTCGTGGTCGAAGCCGTGCACCGCGTCGTGGGTCACCGCGTCGATCTCGGCCTGCACCACGGCGTCGGGCAGCGGCACCTCGACCTGCTCGAGCAGGGTCTCCAGAACCTTGTCGCGGATCTCGCCGGCCTGCTGCACCTTCTTGACCTGCTCGACCCGGTTACGCAGGTCTTCCTTCAGCTCGTCGAGAGTATCGAACTCGCTGGCCAGCTGAGCGAACTCATCGTCGGCCTCCGGCAGCTCGCGCTCCTTGACCGACTGCACCGTGACGGTGATCTCAGCGTCCTTGTCCGCGTGCTCGCCGGCGACCAGCTTCGAGGTGAACGCCTTGGACTCACCCGCCGACAGCCCGATCAGCGCCTCGTCCAAGCCCTCGATGAGCTGGCCGGAGCCGACCTCGTGCGACAGTCCGGTGGTGGCGGCCTCCGCCACCTCCTCGCCGTCGACGGTCGCCGACAGGTCGATGGAGACGAAGTCGCCGTCCTGCACCGGACGCTCGACGCCGGTCAGGGTGCCGAAGCGCTGACGCAGCGACTGCAACTGCTCCTCGATGTCCTCGTCGCCGATGGTGAAGGCGTCGACGGTGACCTCGAGGGTCGCGTAGTCGGGCAGCGTGATCTCCGGGCGAACGTCGACCTCGGCGGTGAAGGCGATCTCCTGGCCGTCCTCGATCTTGGTGATCTCGATCTCGGGCTGGCCGATGACCTTCACCTCCGAGGCGGTGACGGCCTCGCTGTAACGGCCGGGCAGCACGTCATTGACGACCTGCTCCAGGATCGCGCCGCGTCCGAGCCTGGCCTCCAGCAACTTCGCGGGCGCCTTGCCCGGACGGAAGCCGGGGATCCGGACCTGCTTGGCCAGCGCCTTGTAGGCCTTGTCGAAGTCCGGCTTCAGTTCCTCGAAGGGCACCTCGACATTGATCCGGACCCGGGTCGGGCTCAGCTGCTCGACGGTGCTCTTCACGGACATGCTCCTTGTTCGTTGTTCGTACTGGTCGGCGTTCGGTTGACGTGCTCCACCGCGCACCCGGAAGGTCGGAATGAGCGGCGAAGCGGCCCTGCGTGTGGTCGCCGCACTCCCCATCGGCGCTGGCCCGAGCCGATCCCGGCCCCGGCCGAGACGACGAGGGATGCGGCGTACGCATCCCGATCAGGGTAGTACTCCGGCCGAGCGGACTCGCACTCGGCGGTATCCCCAGCCGGAACGGCCGGTGTATGTCACTTCCCCACCGAGACCGCGTCGGTGACGAAGACCAGCGTCTCGTTCGGCGCGATGCCACGCCCGCCCGCTCCGTAGCCCAGGTCCGGCGGCACGACCAGCAGTCTGCGCGAGCCGGCCCGCACGCCGACCAACCCTTGATCCCAGCCTTCGATGACCTGGCCCCCGCCGAGGGTCAACTGGAAGGGCTTGCCACGGTCGAAGGAACTGTCCAGCTTCTGCTTGTTCGACCACGCGACCAACGCGTAGTTCATGGTGAGCTGCTGACCTGCCACGGCGCCGGGCCCGCTGCCCTCGATCAGGTCCTTGACGATCAGCTGCGCGGGCGGGTCACAGTTGTCCGGAATGGTGATCGTCGGCGCGGCGCCGAAGTCACCCGTCACGCCGATGTCCTCGGCGGTGCATTCGCGGCCCTTGCTCTGCGTGGCCGGGCGCTGCGCCGCGGACGCCCCGGCCGACATCGTGGCCTTCCCGGAGGAGACCGCCGCGGATTTGTCGTCGTCCGAGCCGCAGGCCGCCAGCGCGATGGCCGCCGCCGCGATGGTGCCGATCCCGATCATCCTGGCGAGTGTGTACATGCGGCGGACCCTAGACCACGCGCGCGCCCGAGCGGCCCAACCGGGCGGGAGCCGCTGCACCGCGCCGCGCTTTCCCACCTCCGCGCGCGCCGCTTTCCCGCCTCCGCGCCGCCGGCCCGCTAGGCTGACGATGAATTTTCCATCCGGCCTCGTCGACTCCGGTCGGCGACGGTGTAGACGCGCGACAAGCGGTCCCTCGTGGTGCCCGATCGTGAGGAGAGTCGGCGCATGACCCCCAGCACACGCACAGGTGGCGATACCTCGGCCGACAATGTCGGCAACACCGGTGGCGCCACCGTCGCCCCACGTCCCTACCAGTTGACGGACGCGCCCGGTCTGCTCGACCGCACCGAACTGACCGCGCTCGACGCCTGGTGGCGCGCCGCCAACTACCTCGCGGTCGGCCAGATATACCTGATGGACAATCCGCTGCTCCGCGAACCGCTGCGCGCCGAGCACATCAAACCGCGCCTGCTCGGCCATTTCGGTACCGTGCCCGGCCTGAACCTGGTCTGGGCACACGCCAATCGCGCGATTCGGCAGCGGGCCTTGCACGCGGTCTTCGTCGCGGGCCCCGGCCACGGTGGCCCGGGTCCGAACGCGTGCGCCTGGCTGGAAGGCACATATTCCGAGCTGTACAGCCACATTCCGCAGGACGCGGCAGGCATGGGTGCATTGTTCGCACAGTTCTCCTTCCCCGGCGGCGTCCCGAGTCACTGCGCGCCGGAGACGCCCGGCTCCTTCCACGAGGGCGGCGAACTCGGCTATTCGCTGCTGCATGCCTTCGGCGCCGCGCTGGATGACCCGGAGCTCACGGTGTTCTGCGTGATCGGCGACGGCGAGGCGGAGACGGGCCCGCTGGCGGCGAGCTGGCATGTGAACAAGTTCGTCAACCCGGCGCGCGACGGCGCGGTCCTGCCGATCCTGGCGCTCAACGGGTACAAGATCGCCAATCCGACCATTCTCGCGCGGATCCCGGAGACCGAACTGGTCTCGCTTCTGCGCGGATACGGCTACGAGCCGATCATCGTCGCAGGTGACGAACCGACGGTGGTGCACCAGGCTATGGCGAGCGCGATGGATGCCGCTCTGGAGCGCATCGCCCGGATTCAGCGCGCCGCGCGCGGCGGAGCCGACGGGAATCGGCCGATCTGGCCGATGATCGTCTTGCGCACGCCGAAAGGCTGGACCTGTCCGCCCGTGGTGGACGGCGATCGGGTCGAGGGCACTTTCCGCGCGCACCAGGTCCCGTTGCCGGCCGCCCGCACCGACGCGAGGCATCGAGATGTGCTCGAGCAGTGGTTGCGGTCCTATCGCCCCGAGGAGTTGTTCGACCCGACGGGCAGGCCGGTGTCGCAATTGCGTGACCAGGTGCCCAGCGGCGATCGGCGGATGAGCGCCAACCCGGTCGCCAACGGAGGCGCGCTGGTCCGCGATCTCCGGCTACCGGACTGGCGCGATTCCGCCGTCGAAGTGAGCGCGCCGGGCGCGACCGAGCACGAGGCAACCAGGGTGCTCGGCGGGTGGCTGCGCGAGGTCACCAGAAAGAATCCGGACAACTTCCTCACCTTCGCCCCCGACGAACTGGCCAGCAATCGGCTGCAGGACATCCTCGAGGTCACCGGCCGCGACTGGCAGGCCGAGATCGGCGAATACGACGAGAGACTCGACCGCGCGGGCCGAGTGATCGAAGTGCTGTCCGAGCACATCTGCCAGGGACTGTTGGAGGGCTATCTGCTCACCGGCAGGCACGGAGTGTTCACCTGCTACGAGGCGTTCATCCACATCGTCGACGCGATGTTCAACCAGCACGCCAAATGGCTCGACGCGAGCGCGGCGGTGCCGTGGCGGCGTCCCGTCGCCAGCCTGAACTATCTACTGTCCTCGCATGTCTGGCGGCAGGACCACAACGGATTCACTCACCAGGATCCCGGCTTCCTCGACGTGGTGTTGAACAAGAAGCCTTCGATCGTGCGCGTATACCTGCCGCCGGACGCCAATACGCTGCTGTCCACCTTCGACCATTGCCTGCGTTCACGGCACTACGTCAACGTGGTGGTAGCAGGCAAACAGCCTCAGGCCGACTGGCTTTCGGCGTACGACGCGGCCGAGCACTGCGCACGCGGCATCGGGATCTGGGACTGGGCCGGCCACAACGACATACTGGGCACCACCCCCGACGTGGTGCTCGCCTGCGCGGGCGATGTACCGACGCTGGAAACGCTGGCCGCCGCCGCGATACTGCGAGAACGCGTGCCCGAGTTGCGTGTTCGGGTGGTCAACGTGGTCGATCTGATGCGTCTACGGCCACGGGAGGAGCATCCGCACGGACTGCCCGACTGTGAGTTCGACACGCTGTTCACGCACGATCGGCCGGTGATCTTCGCCTTCCACGGCTACCCGTGGTCGGTCCACCGGCTCACCTACCGTCGGACCAACCACAGCGGGATGCACGTGCGCGGCTACCAGGAACGTGGTACCACGACAACGCCGTTCGACATGGTGATGCTCAACGACCTCGACCGCTACCACCTGGTGATGGACGTGATCGATCGCGTACCGAGCCTGGGTGCGCAGGCCGCGGGGCTGCGCCAGGAGATGGTCGACGCACGCTTGGCCGCGCGCATGTGGACCAGGGAGCATGGCGCGGACATCCCCGAAGTCGAGAACTGGACGTGGCCGTACGGCACCTGAGAACCGCGCGAAACGTCCTTACGGGTCTGCGTGACAACGGCTTCGGTTCACGCAGTGGAGTCGCGTCCCGGGCCCGCCGCACGAGTCCTCGCTTGCGCAGCGGACGGGCTTGCCATCGAAATCGAACACGAAATCAGGTCTTCCAGGTCTTCCACAGCCGCAGCGGACACGTCCCGATCCGAGCACAGCAACACCGGTCGCGGCAACGATTCAGGTGTTCATAAGTACGATCGATCGTATGCAAGATGGCCAGGAGTCCGCGCTACTCGCCGGCGAGAACGGCGGCATCACCGACAGGCGGCTGCTGCGCGGTGCGAAGACCCGCGCGACGGTGCTGCGACAGGCCGTCGACATCGCCTCGCTGGACGGGTTGACCGGCCTGAGTTTCGGCAGGCTCGCCAGCGACACCGGATTGAGCAAAGCCGGCATCCAGACCCTCTTCCGTACCAAGGAAGCGCTGCAACTGGCCACCGTGGACTACGCGCGCGACCGGTTCGCCGAGGCGGTCGTCGACCCGGCACGGACCGCGCCGCACGGCCTCGCCCGCCTGCGGGCACTCGTCGAATCCTGGCTGGCCTACGCCGAGACGCCAGTGTTCGCGGGCGGATGCTTCCGCGTCGCGACCATGGCCGAGTACGACAGCAAGCCGGGTCCGGTTCGCGACGCGCTGCTGCGTGACCATCGAGAATGGGTCGGATTGCTGGAACGCGAACTGCGTTTCGCGGTGTCCGCCGGTGAGATCGCCACGATGGCTGCCGATCTGGTCGCCTTCCAACTCGACGCGGTTCTGTGCGCGACCAACACCGCGTTCCGGATCGGCGACACGGAGGTCGCCGCTCGCGCGCGCCGCAGTATCGAAGGGCTCCTGCGACCCGCCTGAACATGGGCCGCCCCCTCGCGACGACACGTCGAAAACTCTTACACGCCCGTCCAGCTCAACCAGCCGACCGAAATGATCAAGAGGACCGCGCAGCTCAGCTGATATCCGGCTGGAAACCAGTCGGACCATCTCCCGCGATGCTCCTACACCGGCCCGAATCGCCGATCCACACACCACGATGTGCGCGCCCAGGGTCGAGACCGTCATTCCGGCGCAACCACCGCCATCGAATTTCGCGACACACCACCGATCGTGTCAGACCGCGCCCACGGATCCCCTAGACTTCAGCGACCCGACCAAACTATACGGACGATCGTATTTTGTTTAACCCGCTAGGCATTGCTCGCGCATCGGCCGACATCACTGCAGCTAGTTACCCCGAACAGCCAGGCAGATCCAGGGATTTTCCCAATTTTGGGAAACCGCTCGACAATAATCGACACGTCAATTAATGTGACGTTATCCAACGGCACGATAGACAGGGCATCGGAGAACGGACCGCAACGGCCCGCACCCGATCCCCGAGGTGACGAGAGAACGGACTTCGACAATGACCGGGATCACGGCACCACAGCGACGGACACAGACCTGGCTCGTCCGTCCGCTGATCGTGAGCGCGATAGCGGCCACGCCGGAAACCCCGGCGCCGACCGAAGCGCTGGCCGAGCCGGACGCGACAGTCGCGGCATCGAGCCCCGGACGCCCGGGCCGCCAAGGAGACGACAGGCCGGGCTCCCCCCATCGCAACGACCGGGACCGCGACGACCGGCACCGCACCGCGACCGACACGACGGCCGCGACGGCTGCCGCCCGGCCCCCTTCCCCGCCCCAGCTTTCGGCGGCTGCTTCGGCCACCGACGCTCGCCGGATCGACCGATCCGCGAGCCGTGCCGCAGGCAGCTCAAATCCGAACGGAGACTTACGATGACTATCAACACTGCCGCCCGACGACTGCTCACCTGTGCCGCGATCATCGGCGCCATCACCGTGGGCGGAGCGGGCATCTCCACCGCCGAGCCGCACGGCCCCTCGGACCCCCGTAACGGCACCGGCGACACCACCGGCTGGCACCACATCGACCCCATGGGTTTCAACCACCGCGACCGCAGCCCGCTGCGGACCCAACAGCACAACAACGCGCTCCGCGACTACCACCAGCGCCAGAGCCAGCCAACGCCGGGCAACACCGGCACGGGCGGCAACAGCAGCCCGAGCTGGTCGCATGCACAGCGTCCGGACGGCAGCGGATACACCGTATGCAAGCCGCAGGCCAGCTGGTGCCGGTGATCGCACCGCCGGCGCACTCGCCAACACCCTGAGACTTCCCCGCATCGTGCCGCTATGTAGCGGCACATTACCTGAAGCATCCGAAATCTCGTAAATCCGATCGACATCGGCAGAGTTAGAACACGAAAGAGAAACACCCATGTTTAAAATCAACGCCCTGCGTCTGAAGCTCGCCCAGCGCACCGCCATGGCACGGACGCTGGCGCTGACACTGCTGGCGTCGTCCGCGCTGGTCGCGGGTGGCCTCGGCCTCGGAGCAGGCGCCGCACAGGCCCAGGGCGCGCCCTGTCTCTGGGCGGGCAATGGCTACGGTCAAGGCGACTCGGTCGTCGCCGGCGGCTGGAGCTTCGCCTGCGGTACCGATCAGTTCGGCGCCCCGTACTGGCACCGCGGGAACGCGACGGGACAGCGCAGCACCGTAGCGAACCCGGGCGCGTCCGCCAACCCGGCCGGTCTGTTCAGCGCGGGAGCACGCCAGTACGGCACGGACTACAACGACTACTGCGTCGGAAACCAGCTTGTCGAGGGCTCCGAGGACGTATACCAGGTCGTCTCGGACGGACGGGGTGCGCTGTGGTGGAAGGCCGCGGGACCGATCGCGCAGTGGTCCTTCGACCCCGGCACCGGCCCGCAGCGTTCCTGGCGGTCGTCGAGCCTGTGCATCGACGGCTCGCTGACCTGATCGAACCCGACACCACCTGACGCCACGCCCGTAACCGCAGCTGCGGTTACGGGCGTGGCGGCGTTCGTGCCGGACGCCGCTCGGATTCGAGCTGTACCCGCTCCTCGAGCTGATCGGGGACGTGCCAGCTGATGTCGGCCCTGGTGGCCGCCATCAGCTTCCTGCGGACGGTGGCGACCTGCGCGTCGACCGTCCGGATCGAACTTCCCCTTCGCGCGGCGATCGCGCTGTTGGCCCAGCCCGCGGCGGCGAGTATCGCCACCTCGCCCTCCGCCGGCGTCAATTCGTCCCAGCGCGAGACAGTCACTCTGGCCTCTGGGCGCAGGCCCGGCACCTGGTCGATGGACAGCCTGCCGAGCACAAACCGCTGCAACTCATCACGTTCCGGCCGCAAGCGCGCGCCGCGGTAGGCCGCCGCCGCGTAGGCCGCCGCACCGATGATCGAGGTCGCCACCTCGGTAGCGCCGGCGATGCCGCGCGCCACCAGTGTCACCCGGTCCGCGACGATGCCCATCGATCGGTGCAGCGTCGCGATTCCGCCCTGGAGATGGGCGATCTCGGTGGCGGCGGCGACCAGTTCGGCCCGGCCGGCGTCGCCCGCGGCGATCCGGGCGGAGAGAAGGTAGGTCAGTGCCATGGTGTGGAAGTGGACGACCCAACCCGCCGTCCAGGTATCACCGGTGGTCAAGACGCGCTCCAGTGTCGAGCGCCCGAGCGTTACCGCCTCATGCGGGTCGCCGTGTCTGGACACCGCGATCATCCATGCCAGCTCCGCCCAGGAGATCGCCCAGCCCGCGTCGGAGGCGACGGCCCGCTCCAGATGCCGCCGCGCGGCGCCCAGCGCCAGGTCGGCGTCTCCCAAATTCGCGCAGGTCAGCGCCTCGAACAGCTCACTGCGCTGTTCCCCGGCCCGATCGCCCGCGGCGGCGAATTTCCTTCGAGCCCTGCCCAATACGTCGACCGCCCGCAGGTCGAGCTGGACGAGAAGCAGTTCGAGGCCCCAGGTGAACTCGACCGCGGCGGGCAAACCGACATCGCTGTCGGTGGTCTCGCGCCAACGGCGTCGCAGGTCCGGGTCGGACAAGCATTCCGCTGCGCACTCGTCCAGCAGCTGAGCGGTATAGGCGTACCTGCCTTGCCAGATGGCGATCCATCCGACCAACGCGGTCGCGTTGATCCGCAACCTGGTCGGCGGTGGGTCGACCCGTCGCGTAGCTTCCAGGGCCTGTTCGGTGAGGCCGGTGATGGCGCGGTTGGATCCGGTGATGAACGGGACGCGCAGCGCCATCAGCGTCGCGGCGGTCTCCAGGCCGATGACGGCCTCCTCCGGGTCGGCGAGACTGGTCTCGATGGCGATGAGAATGTTGTCCCATGCCGCGCGGGCCCAGGCGAGCCACTCCTGTTCTTGCGGGCCGTACCAGGTGGCGGGACCCGCGGCGACCCGGTCGCGGAAGTGCCGCCGATGCCGGGCGAGTAGTCGCACCTCGTCCAGATCGTCATCGCGCGCCGACAACCGATCCCGCACGAACACCCGGACACTCTCGAGCAGGTAATACCGGACCGTCGCCGCGGTCATATGCACGGAGAGCAACGACCGCTCGACCAGGCGCTCCAGCAAGCTCTCGATCTCCACACCGGGCAGCGACGCGTCCGCGCACACCGCCACGATGGCGTCGATCTCCACCCCGCCACTGGGAGCTTCACTGTTCTCGGAGTCATAGCCGGTGGCGAACACCGACATCCGATCCAGCAGCAACTGTTCGCGATCGGTGCACAGGCCGTAGGACCAGGCGATCACGTCGCGCACACTGCGATGACGCTCCCCTACCCCTCCCCTGACATTATGTGACCACTGCAGGCGCCGGTCGTCGGTGTCGCCGGACAGTTCACGCAACACGATCGCCGGCGGCCGATGCAGTAAGCGCGCCGCCGCGAGCCGAATGAACAGCGGGTTGTTGTCGACATGCCCGCAAATCCGGGCGGCGATGGCGAGTTGCCCGGGCTCCTCGGAGATGGGTCGTCCGGTCAGCTCGGCGCGCCGCCGGAACAGCTCGAGGGCATGATCGCTGGACAACGGCGGCACGGCCACCAAATGCTCATCGATCCAGCCGATCGGTTCCCTGCTGGTGGCGAAAATAGTGAGGCCGGGCACCGCCTCCAGCAGGCTGACGATCAGCGGACCCACCCCACCGAGCACGTGCTCGCAGTTGTCCAACACCAGTATCGTCGGCTCGCCCGCGCCCACGTCGCCGCCGCTGAAAGTCTCCACCAGGCCGTCCCAGGCCGACCGTCCCGCGACGTCGTCCTTGGCGACCGACTGCACCACTTCTTCGGCGACCGTCCCGGTCTCCGCTTCGGTCGCCAACCGGGCCAGCCGTGTCCAGTAGACCGCGCGCCGCGCCGCGCCGCGATATCGACGTACCGCCTCCGCGGCCAGCGTCGTCTTGCCGATGCCGCCCGGACCGACCAGGGTGATCAGCCGGGCGCTGGATGAGCGAAGCAGCGTGTCGATCTGCCGTAGCTCGGCATGCCTGCCCACGAATTCACGGGGCGCGGCGGGGCCGTCGCCACGGCCGCTGTTCACTTCCGACATGCCGGTGCACCTATCAATTCAGAAACCGTCGGTCGGAGCAGCCTATCGATTAGCCACCGACCTGCGAGAACGGCGGGGCCGTCGCTCGGACTCGTACCGTACGCGATCGCCGAGTTCTTCGGGAATATGGTCCACGATGTCGGCGCGGGAGACGATCATCAGTTTCCGTCGAATCGCTGCGACCTGCGCGTCGACCGTCCTGATCGAGCTGTGCCGGCAGGAGGCGATCGCGCTGTTCGACCAACCCGCCGCCGCGAAGACGGCGACGTCACGTTCGGCTTCTGACAACTCGCACCAGCGAGAGCTGGGCCGCCTCGACGGCGGACGTGGGGCGGCGGGCCGGTCGGGCCGGCGGGGCGCGGGCGCCGCATCCCCGGTCGACCACCACAACTCGTCCAGCTCAGGGCGTGGCCGGGTCCTTCGTTCGGCCGCGGCGTACGCCCGGTCACCGAGCACCGCGCGCGAGACCTCCGACGCACGGCGGATCTCGGCGGCGATCAACGGAACCTGATCGATGGCGATCCCCATCGACCGCTGGCGCGCCGTGAAACTCCCTACCAGGTAGGCGATCTCGGTCGCGGTCGCGGGATCGCCTCCGGTGTCCCGATCCGCTACGAGCAGCTGTGCGAGCGCGACGATGTGCGCGCCGACTGCCCAGCTCGCCGTCCAGGTGTCCTGCTCGCCGGCGTGGCGGGTGAGCACGCCACTGGTCAGCGCGCACGCCTCGGTCGCGGCCCCGTGCTTGGCCAGCGCCACCGCGCGCGCGATCTCTGCCCACGCCGTCGACAGCGTCGAGCCCGACGACACCGAACGCTCCAGGAACCGCGCGGTGTTGTCCAGCGCTTCGGTCCGGTCGCCGACGAGCGCGGCGCAGAACGCGACGAACACGTCGCTGCGCTCGGCGCCGATGCGGTCGCCGATCTCCCCGAACTTGCGCCGCGCCCGGGTGAGCACAGTGATCGCGCGCCGGTCGGCCCGCACCATCATCAACTCCAGGCCCCACATCCATTCGACCGGCGCGGACAGGCCGACATCGGTATCGGTGCAGCGCGGGCCGGCGCCGGATTCGCCAGCCGTCGAGAACGTGACGCAGTCCGCAAGCAGCCGCGCGATGCGATCGGTCCGTCCCTGCCAGAGCGCGATCCAGCCGAGCAGGGCGGTAGCCAGATCACCGAGACCGGACGGGCCGAGCCCGCACGCTCTGGTGGCATCCAGCGCTCGCTCGGTCAGCCGGATGAGCGCGCCCGCGCCAGACCGCACGAACGGCACCTTCATCGACAACAGAACGGTCGCGGTTTCCAGCGCGACGAGGGCCTGCGCCGGATCCGCGAGACCGGATTCGATACCGAGCACGATGTCGTTCCACGCCAACCGCACCCACCGCAGCCAAGCCTGGTCCTGTGGGCCCAGCCACATGGCCTGTCCAGCAATGACTTTGTCCAGGAAGTACCGGCGATGCCGGGCGGCGAGACGGTCGGACTCGCCGCGGTCGCGGCGGCGCAGCCGGTCACGAGCGAAGACACGCACGCTTTCCACCAGATACCAACTGACCGTGGTCGTGGTGTGATGCGTCGACAGCAGCGATTGCTCGGCCAGCCGTTCCAGCAGGTAATCGATCTCACCCGCGGGCAGGGCCTCGTCCGCGCACACCGCGATCGCGGCGTCGAGCTCGATGCCGCCGCGCCGCGATTCGTCATCGGTCTCGTAGCCTGCGGCGAAAACCGACAAGCGCTCGAGCAGCAACTGCTCTTTCGGGGCGCAGAGCGCGAAAGACCAGGCCACCACGTCGTACACGCCGCGGTGGCGCTGCTCGGCGCCCGCGCGCGCCCCATGTGTCCAGTGCAGGCGCTTGTCGTCGGCGTCTCCGGTGAGCTCGCGCAACACCATGACCGGTGGCTGATGCCGCAGTCGTGCCGCGGCCAGCCGGATGAACAACGGATTGTGGTCGACTCTGCGGCAGATCCGCGCAGCGATGGCCACCTGCTCGCGCACGTCGGGGATCGTCCGCCGGACGAGCTCGGCTCGCCGACGGAACAACTCGAGGGACTGACAGGCCGACAACGGGGGCACGGCCAGGATGTATTCGTCGACCCATCCGATCGGCTCCCGGCTGGTAGCCAAGATCGTGAGCCCCGGCG
Organism: Nocardia sp. NPDC049190; assembly: GCF_040648115.1. Lineage (NCBI taxonomy): Bacteria > Bacillati > Actinomycetota > Actinomycetes > Mycobacteriales > Nocardiaceae > Nocardia > Nocardia sp. NPDC049190. The sequence goes on along the minus strand of NZ_JBEZDE010000009.1, from coordinate 9,969 downwards.
CCGCCTCCAGCAGATCGGCGATCATCGCGCCGATGGCGCCGAGCAGATGCTCGCAGTTGTCCAGCACGAGAACCGCCCGGTCGGCGGACGGGGCGCCGCTGGTGAGAGTGCGAACCAGAGTGTCCGCGGTCGGCCGAGAGCCGAGTTCGGTGCGCACCGCCGACTGCATCACATCCTGCGCAGTCGCCGTGCTGTCGGGCTCCAGTTCGGCCAGCCTGGCCCAATAGACCGGCCTGCGCCTGGCTCGCGGGCAGCGGCGAAGCACCTCCGCCGCTAACCGCGTCTTACCTATCCCACCCGGCCCGACCAGGGTGACCAGGCACGCGTCACTGTCCAGTAACACGCCGAGCCGGTCCAATTCCGTTTCCCGGCCGATGAATTCACTGGTGGATGCGGGGAGCACGCCGCCACGTGCCTGAACCATGGCCATACAAACGAAAGTTAGCCGACGCGGCGGCTACGCGCTCGACAATGCCGGGTCGAGTTCCGACGACACCCCGCCACCTTCCCTGCGGCGGGGTGCCACCTCGTGGCGCATGCGCGCTACTGGGACGAGGCCGAGGCCGCCTGTTGGTAATGCATCTGGACGACGGCGCTGTCGAAGGTCATCACATCGACCAGCTGCAATCCCGACACCACCGAGGGTGTCGGGAACAACGGGATCCCGCCACCCAGCAGGATGGGGTGAACGAACAGCCGGTACTCATCGATCAGATCATGCTTCATGAACATCGATGCCGTCTCGGCGCCGCCGAACAGGACCATGTCACACCCGGGCCGCGCGCGCATCGCGGTGATCTCCCCGACCAGATCGTCCCGGACAATCCTCGTGTTCCACTCCGCCGCCGCCAGGCTGCGGGAGAACACGACCTTGGGCGTCTCCTTCCAGCACCGCGCGAAGTCGATGTAGAACTCCGATATCGCTGGATCCACATCGGCGGTCGGCCAGAACGATGCCATGATGTCGTAGGTCTTGCGCCCGTAGAGGAAAACGTCGGCCGAGTGCAGTTCGTCCAGAAACGATTCGCACAGTTCCTCGTCGACCACCGGCCAGTGGATTTCCTGATCCGGCCCCTCTGCGAAGCCGTCGAGCGACATCTGCATCCACAGTGTCACGCTTCCCATTGCCACACCCATCTGTCCGCTTTGTGCGATTGGCAGATTGTCGGGGAGAGCAACACCGGCGCGCATCGGTAGATTCGCGGAGGGCCTACGTAGGTAGGCGGGCATCAGCAGATTTCCCACCCCGTGAACACGTGGCCGGATGAAACCAATATACCGCTGATTAACGGCACGTTACTGCCACACATCTCCATTGGTGGGAATGCGAGGCGCACACAGCCAGCGCTGGTTGCCGCCCGAGGCGGTCAGGCCTCCTGCAGTGCGTCGACCAGCTCGGCGTCCTGATCGAGATACCTTGCCACAAAGAGGCTTACGAGTTCGGCGGTCACTTCACCGGGAACCAGGCGCGTCGTCGCCAGCCGCTCCCCGAGCTCGGCGACTTCGGCCGGGCCCCGGTCGGAGTCCTGGAACGATGACCAGGCAGTGCGGCGGAACAGATCCACGAATCGCCGTGCGATGCGCTCGGCGTCCGCGCGCAGCTTCTCCAGCTCGCCGACAACCTCATCGGTCGGAATACCACCCGACCGCAATCGTTCGAGACGATCCACCAGCTGACGATCCGCGACGCGATAGGTCGCGGCATCGACCGGCTCGTACAGCCCCGCCGCGACAACGCGCGCGAGACCGTTGGGCACGTCGTCGTAGCGCTCGGCGAGTTCGGTCGCCGCGATCATGTCACCGGCAGCGACCGAGTCGGACGCTTCGGACTCGGCGACGCCGAGGATGTCCCCCAGGTCGTCGCCACGATCCCACGCATTGAGCAATTCTTTGATGCCGTTGAGTTTGATCCCGCGATCGAGCAGCTTGCTGATGGTCCGTACCCGGTTCAGATGGTCGGCGCCATAGAAGCCGGTCCGACCCTTGACCTGCGGTGGCGGCAGCACGCCGCGCTCGTGGTAAACCCGCAGGCTGCGCACGGTCGTACCGGCCTCCCGTGCCAGCTCATCGATCGTGTATTCCACACCCGCAGTCATACCTCAAGCAAACCACATCGCAACACGAGCCGACGGTGGCTGCACGGGCATGTTTCGGTAACCACCCCGACTTTAGCGACAATTCAGCAACGGCACCCTATCCGGTCCGATTCGCTTCGCGCGGCACGCTGCGGCGTGCCAGCGCAACGCCGGCCTTCCCGCCCATGGAAACCGACGCGGTACACGGCTTTTGCCACTGCGCCTATTCTTCCGTTATGGCTGAATCTGCAGGCCCCCCGGCCAGCATTGCGGACCGTGAACGAGCACTGCGCGAACTGACCCAGCACTTAGGCGCGGGCAGACTGGGCCTGACCGAGTTCGACGAACTCAGCGCGGCCGTCGCGGCGGCGACCAGCAAGAGTCAGCTCGCCGAACTGTTCGCCGACCTGCCGGGCAGCACACCGCCGCCACCAGTGGTGCAGCCGACCAATCCCCTGCCTCGCATGGCGGTACTGGCGGGGGCGGCCGTGGTGTTCGCCGTGGTGCTCACGGTGTCCACCGGCAACTGGCTCTGGCTGCTCGTGATCCTGGCCGCACCAGCGCTTTTCATGATTACCGCGCGGACGGCCTGAGCTCGGTCACCACCTGGTCTTCGGCCGCACGTAGTTGGCCAGGTCGACCAGGCGGTACCGGTGCAGGCGCTGCGGCGCGATGCGGGCGAGCGCGCGCAAACTCGATTCGAGCCCGCGCTGCAGCCCCAGGGGGGTCACCGGGAAACCGAGCAGGGTCGCCTCGGAATTCACCGACGCCCCACCCGCCCGCACCCACTCCAGCGCCGCACCCACAACGATGACCTGCAGTTGCAGTGCCCTTGGCTCGTCGGGCGCGGCATCGAGTCGCGCCGCGGCTTCGGTGAGATCGGCCTCGGCGGTCTCCGGAATAGGCTGCGAGACCAAAAGCAGACACCCGGTCATCCGCGCCACGCTCTGATACCGCGATGCCTCCGGCACCTGGTCCAGAACCCCGACGGCCTCCAACAGTTCGCCGTCGGCGACCAGCCTGCGGGCCAGGCCGAACGCCGCGCTCACCACACCGTGGTTGGTCCGCCACACCGTCCGGTAGTACTCCGTGGCGAGCCGATGCCAGCGGTTGTCGTCGTCGGGCGTGCCGAGATGCTGCAGTGTCAGCTCCGCGGTGGCGGCCAACGCCAGGGCGGGCGCGATCTCGCCGGGCAGCATGTCGTGCACCAGGGCGAAGTACTCATAGGCGCGCTCGTATTGGCCGTCCAGCAGCGCGGCAACGGCGGAATACCACTCGATCCGCCAGTCCGTGGGGTAACCCGGACGCAGGTCGGCGAGCCGATCGCAGGCGGGGACCACCTCGCCGAGATCGAGGTGCGCGCGGACCGCGGTCAGCGTTCCCTCCAACTCGAAGGTCTCCGGCTCCAGGATCGTCCCGGATACGATCCGGTCGGCAGTGCGGCGCAGCGCGTCGAGGGCGTGCCTCGGGTCGCCGTGCAGCAAGGTCGACAGCAGGTCGGCGCTGGGATCCTCGCTGTCGATCAACGGAACCGGCAGGGCCGCCACGACACTCGGCGCGTCCAACGCCGGAAGCCGATGACGTCCGTCGGCCATGCCATCGGTCTGTCCGATGAGCGTCTCGATGCCGAAATCGCCACGCATGGAACCGAACTCGAGCGAGGCCTGGGGATGCTCCGATCCGGTGTCGGCGGCGAGCACCATTCGGAGGACGCCGGCGAGCTGCCCGTACATCGAATAGGCGGACGGAAACCGCCGCTGCGGATCCGGGTCGGTGGCCCGCCGTAGCAACCGGTCCAGCGAAGGGTATCGCCGCAGCAGCGGCTGCTCGTCGGCCGACGGAATACCGGGCAGCTGATGACCGTCGTCGGTCTTGGGCATGTTCAGCACCAGCGCGGCCAGGGTGCGGCCGACGGTGTAGATGTCCGAGGCCACCGTCGGACCGGTCTCGGTGATCTCCGGCGCCTGGTAACCAGGGGTGCCGTAGATACTGCCGTAAGATTCCATCGCGGCGACCGCGCCGAGGTCGATCAGCTTGACCTCGTCCTCGCTGACCATGATGTTGTCCGGCTTGAGGTCGTTGTAGGCGAGACCGAACGAGTGCAGATAGTCCAGTGCGGGCAGGATCTCCATCATGAAGGCGATCGCCTCCGAGACCGGAATGCGGTCCGGCGCGCGCAGATCGAGCATTCGCTTGAGCGAACGGCCGCCGACATACTCCATAACGATGTAGCCGTCGGGAACGTCACGCCCAGACCGATGCTTGACGAAGTTGTGGATCTTGACGATGCCGGGATAGGCGACTTCGGAGAGGAATTGGCGTTCGGCGAGCGCGACCACATGAGCCTCGAAGTCGAGCGGATTCTGCAACCCCTTCAGCACCACCCAGCGATCGCTCACGTTGCGATCGATGGCGAGATAGATCCAGCCGAGCCCGCCGTGGGCCAGACAGCCCTGTACCTCGTACTGGTCGGCGACCATCTCGCCTTGGCCGAGCGAGGGCCGGAAGTTGAACGGAGATCCACACCGGCCGCACTCACCCTCCACCACACCGGGCCCGGCGTCGCTGGTTCGTCCGACCGGCTGCTGACACTTCCAGCAAAACCGTTTGTGCTCCGGCATTTCCGGACTCTGCATGACCGCGGTACGCGGATCGAGCGGGCTCACCTTGGGCATGGACACCAGGCCATCACCCAATCTTCGGACGCTCGGCCGGGAGCGCGCACTGCGCCCGGAACCGGGATCCGATTCGAGATCGTCGAGCAGGCCGGCAGTGCCGATGGTGAGCTCGGCGGACGCGAGCCCCGCGGCGGTCGACCGTCCGACGCTCGGGATCGACTCACCGGTACCGGACCGTTGGGTCGGTGGACCCTCCACATGCTGAGGCGTCGACCATGGATGAGGCAGTCGTGGGGGCATCTCGGTCTTGAGTAGATGTCGAGTCGCCCAGGGGTCGGAAGTTCGCCGAGGCACTTCGGTGCCGCGCATTCGCCGATTCGCCCACGGATGCGCAAGTGGACGGTCGGAGGCGCTGGGGTGCTCCGGCATACGAACCTCTCAAACCCACCGTTGAATCGGGGTTTCATTCTGGTCCGCTACCTGTCGATGCGCGCGAGTATTGTTCCCGAGATTGGGAATAGTATCCGCCCCGGGTCGAAGCCCGGGACGGATACTGGCTCACTCCTCGTCGGGTTTGTCGAGAATCACCACCGCGTCGCTACCCGCCGATGCGCGGTTGCGCGGGGGACGCTCGGCCAGGACGGGGAACTGGCCGGTGACGCCCTGTCGGACCTCCGCAATGCGCAGTACCCGCTTACGTGCCAGGAACCAGCCGGCGACCAGTGCGGGAGCCACGACCAGACCCATGGCGATCACCGCGCCGCGCTGCACGTCGTCGTCGCTGAAGGCCATCAGACCGACTACCGCCACGAGGAAGGCCAGCGTCGCGAAGCTCGTGTAGGGCGTACCGATCAGCCGGAAGGATGGACGTTCCGCGCGACCCGTGCGCGACCAACGCCACAGCTGCAACTGGCACACCACGATCGCGGCCCACGCGACGATGGTGCCCAACGCCGACATGTTCAACACGATCTCGAATGCCTTCTCCGGCACCACCGCGTTCAGCCCGACACCGATCAGCGCGACCGCGCCGGTGGCGAGGATGCCGACATAAGGCACTCCGCCCTTCGACATTCGCGCAGCGATGGTGGGCGCACTGCCGTTCATCGACATCGACCGCAGGATTCGGCCGGTCGAGTACAGCCCGGCGTTCAGGCTGGAGAAGGCCGCGGTCAGGACGACGAGGTTCATCACCGAGCCGGCGCCGTTCAGGCCGATTCGCGAGAAGAAGGTGACGAAGGGGCTCTCACCGTTCTTGAAAGCGGTGTAAGGGAGCAGCAGGCCGAGCAGCACCAGCGATCCGACATAGAACAGCGCGATTCGGGCGATCACGGAGTTGATCGCCCGCGGCATGATCTTCTCCGGGTTCTCCGCCTCACCAGCCGCCGTGCCGACCAATTCCACCGCGGCGTACGCGAAGACGACACCCGTGGTGACCAGAACAAGCGGGAGCAGGCCGCTGGGGAACAGTCCGCCGTTGTCGGCGATGACACTGGGTCCGGTGTGCTCCCCGTCGATGGTGAACCGGCCCGCGAGGAAGATCGTGCCGATGATCAGGAAGGCGACCAGCGCGACGACCTTGATCAGCGCGGCCCAGAACTCCAACTCACCGAACCACTTCACCGAGACGAGGTTGACGCTCACCACCAACGCCAGGGCGACCAGCGCGATCAACCACTGCGGAATCGCCTCGAAGGCCCCCCAGTAATGGACATAGGTCGCGATCGCCGTGATATCGACGATGCCGGTCATACACCAGTGGAAGAAGTACATCCAGCCGACCGCGAACGCCAGTTTCTCGCCGTAGAACTCACGCGCGTAGGAGACGAACGACCCCGAGGAGGGGCGATGCAGCACCAGCTCGCCGAGCGCCCGCAGGACGAAGAACACGAACACGCCACAGATGGCGTACACGATGAACAGTCCCGGACCCGCGCTGGCCAGCCGCCCGCCCGCACCGAGGAACAATCCGGTGCCGATGGCGCCACCGATCGCGATCATCTGCAGCTGACGCGGGCGCAACGACTTGTGGTAACCCGCATCCTCCTCGTGGATGCCCGCCGGCGCGGGCACCTCCGAGGGAGGTCGAACTGTGGTCATGAGGATGGCCTTTCAGGTGACGGCGATCATAACTTCGCTCAATGTACCGTTAGATAGCGGCACGCTCAATAGCGACCCGGCTTTGTCACAGTCCGGATATCAAGACAGTCCTGGAAAAGGTGTCCGAGCAGCAGTGATGGGAAGGGCCTCGTTGATCGGGCCACCGCGTGTCGGTACGCTCGGGATGAAATCGGCTGATGGAGCGCAGATGGCGTGGTTCGAACGGGAGTTCATAGCGGTCCCCGAGGACCGTAAGAACCAGATGGTCTACAAGTGGCCGGATGTCAATATCCGCCGCTACACACGTGCGATCGTCAACGCCGACGAGATCGCCTTGTTCGTCAAGTCCGGGCAGGTGGTCGCGGCGATGGGCCCCGGACGGCATCGCATCGATGCCGACGAACTGCCGGTGCTCGGCGCGCTCGTCGACACCGTCACCGGCGGGAATTACTATCGCGCCGAACTGTATTTCGTCTCGACCCGGGAGGTACCAGGCGTCCGATTCGGCGGACGACTGGCCGACATCCTCGACCCGGTCAGCGAGCAGGTGGTGACCCTGCGCGTCTTCGGTGAGTTCGCGCTCGCCATCCGCGATCCAGCCGAACTGCTCACCTCGCTGGCGGGCACCGCCGATCTCACCGACCAGGACAAAGTACAGAACTGGTGCGCGGACTTGCTGCTCAAGTCCATGAAAATCGCAGTCACCCAGGGCATTTCGCGAGGCGACTGGCAAGTACTCGGACTCTCTGCGCAATTACAGCCGATCGAGGCCGCGGTCATGCACCAGACCAACACCGCGCTCTACGAGTACGGGCTGCGTATCCCGCGCATGGGTAATTTCGATATCACACTGGCGCCGGAGGACGCGGAACGGCTGAAGCGACTCGCCAAGGACGTCAAATACATTCGCCTGACCGGCGACTTCCAGCGCTATGCCGCGGGCGAACTGGCGCTCGGAGCGGGACACGGTCTCGCGCACGGTCACCACCATGGCGAAGGCGGATTCCTCGGCGCCGCACTGGGTATCAGTGCCATCGGACAGCATGTGTCCAACCATTCGGGCGCGCCGCAACTTCCGCCCGCCGCGGCCGACACGGGGCAATCCCTGTGTGCTACCTGCCATACCGCGAACCCGGCGGGCGCGCGATTCTGCATGAACTGCGGAACATCCCTTGCGCCGCAGCCGCGGCACTGCCCCAGCTGCGGCACGGAATCGACGGCGGCGGCCAAGTTCTGCGGGAACTGCGGAACACCGATGCCCGGAGGCTGACGCCGAGCACATCGGAACTCGCCGCGCGGAAACCGCGGAAACGCCGATGCCCGGAGGCCGACGCCGAGCGCGTCGAACCTCCGGGCATCGTCGGTATTCAGCCGACGACTGTCGGCGCTACGGCGGTGGACTCACCACCGCTGCTCACCATGCTCCGGACCTGCCGCGCCGCGACCGAGAGCGAGGCCAGATCATGGGTCTCGGCAGCGAAGATCTGCGCCAGCGATGCGCCTGCGCGCGCGAGCCGGGACCGGTTGGTCGACTCCCAGTACGCGATCTTCTCCGCGGTGCTGTCCTGCGGTTCGGTGGCGGTCAGCACGTCGAGCGTCAGCGAGCGCAGCGAATCGTAGAGATCCTCGCGGACCGCCAGACGCGCCAGCGTGCGCCAGCGTCCGCCGCGCTCGAGGTTGCCGACCGCGGTCAACAAACGCTCGATCTGGAAGTGCTCGTTGAGCGCGTAATACAGCACCGCGACCTCGGAGGGATCACGCTCGGCGATCTCCGCCAGATCGGTTACGTCCAGCAGTGGGAAACGGTGGATGAGCCCGAACGCCTCATCGGCCAGATCCTGCGGCGCGCCACGGGAGATCGACCCGCGTGACCGCTCGGCCAGATCGTCGGCGAGGTAGCCGGTCAGCAAGTCGGGCACCTGGCTGGCGAGCGCACGGACACCGTCCCGGTACCGGGCGATATCGGCGCCGATCGCGATCGGCTGTGGACGGTTGGACAGCAGCCACCGGGACGCCCGGTCCAGGTTGCGTTTGGTCTCCAGTTCCAGTTCGTTGCGCGCTGCCGTGGACATCGGGGTCTGCCGGATCCGCTGCCAGAGCACATGCAGATCGAAGATCTCCACGGCGGCCGTGTACGCGCGCACCGCGTCATCGGTGGTCGCGCCCGCCTCTTCCGCGAGCCGGAAGGCGTAGGTGATCCCGCCGAAGTCGACCATGTCGTTGATCACCACCGTGGCCACGATCTCGCGCCGCAGCGGGTGCCTGCCGATCGCCGCCGCGAATCGCTCACGCAGCGGTGCGGGGAAGTAGGCGGGCAGCACCGACGCGAACGCCGTGCTGTCGAGCAGGTCACCGGCGAGCAGATCCGCTTTGAGCGACAGCTTCACGTGCGCCATCAGATTCGCCAACTCCGGCGAGGTCAGCCCGGTTCCCTCCGCGGCGCGGCGCGCCAGTTCCGCATCCGTCGGCAGCGCCTCGAGCTCGCGATCGAGGCCGCGGCGCGCCTCGAGATCGGCGATCAGCCTGCCGTGCACGCCCGACATCCCCGCCGCGTCGGCCCGTGACATCCCCAGGCGGAAGTTCTGGGAGATGTTGTCACGCAGCACCAAATCAGCGACTTCGTCGGTCATCGAGGCGAGCAACGGGTTGCGGTCGGCCACCGCGAGTTCGCCGCTGGAAACCACCGCATCCAGCAGGATCTTGATGTTGACCTCGTGATCGGAGCAGTCCACACCCGCGGAGTTGTCCAACGCGTCGGTATTCATCCGGCCGCCGTTGCGGCAGAACTCGATCCGCCCCAACGCCGTGGCACCCAGGTTGCCACCCTCGCCGATCACCTTGACCCGCAACTGGTTCGCGCTCACCCGCACCGCGTCATTGGACTTGTCGCCGACATCGGCATTGGTCTCGGTACTGGCCTTCACATAAGTACCGATGCCGCCATTCCAGAACAGATCGACCGGCGCGAGCAGGATCGCCTTGATCATCTCCGGCGGGGACAGCGTGGTCACCTCCGGAGCCAGGTCCAGCGCGGCACGCACCTGCGCGGTCACCGGAATCGCCTTGGCGGACCGGTCGTAGACGCCGCCGCCGGGGCTGATCAGGGACTTGTCGTAATCAGCCCACGACGAACGCGGAAGCGCGAACATCCGCTGCCGCTCGACGAAAGACGACGC
>NZ_JBEZDE010000008.1:193667-205924 GCF_040648115.1 Nocardia sp. NPDC049190 | reverse complement strand
GACCGCCGCTTGCGACTTCGTCGCGGGCGCAGCGGTCGCTCGGACGCGAGCCGGGCCGCGAACGGGGAATGCTCGGTCTCGCTTCGCTCGGAAGTGGGGGTGGGCCGATGGGAGTATCAGTGGGGGCGGGTGCTGTGTTGGTTCGGCAGTGCCTGTGGTGGTGCGTGATGCATACATACGGGGCCGTTGGGGGTTGGGGTTGGACGCGAGCCGGGGCGCGAACGGGGAAGGCTTGTTCTCGCCGACGCGAAGTAGCGAATTTCCTACCCACGGCGGCATAACGCCGCGCCCTTAGCCGACTTTGGTCGAAAATACCCACGGCGGGGCGCGCAGCGCTTGGCCTGCTTCGCTCGGAATGGTTGTTCTGATTCGGAGGGTGAGCCAGCTATTCATATCGGCCGGCCGGCCGCGGAGTTCGTAGAACTATCGCGTGATGATCGACTGTGGTACCGGCCCGTGTTCCGCGTTCAAGGATACGGACCATCGTCGTATCTCGACTATTCCTTGACGATTTCGACCGGGTCGGTGAGCGCGAGGGCGAGGGCGGATTGCTGGGTGCTGCTGCGTTGCGGGAGCGCGGCGACGGCCTTGTCGGTCTGGGTGCTGAGGTTGTTGACAATGCTCTGTAGTTGGCCGACGCCGGCGGTGAGCTGGCCGACAGCGCTCACCAACTGAGCGCCACCCTGCTCGGCGAGCTGCGGCAGGCCCTCGGCGAGCTTCGCACCTTCGGCCAACTGTGCGCTGGCGCTGGACAAACGGTCCACGACGGTGCGGAGCAATGTGCCGAGATCGGTGTTCGGATCGACCGCGTCGCCGACCAGCGAGCCGAGACCGGTCAACTGCGAGCCTGCCTGGCCGGACATGTCGCGCAGCGCTTCCAGCTTGCCGATGATGTCGGCCAGTGCCGGATCGTCCGCGAACGGTAGCCCACGCAACAGCGGAAGAATCTGGTCGAGCCCCCCGCCGACCGCACTCGCCGTCTGCTCCACCTGCGCGATGGTCACGCCGGTCGAATCCAATGCGGCGGCAAGCTGATTCGCCTGCGATGCGGCGCCGGCTACCGTCGAGTTGAGCAGAGCGATAGCCGAAGTCAGCTGAGTGGAGCCCTTTTTGGCGAAGTCGAGGAAACCCAACATCTGTTCGGCGCCGGAGCTGAACTGGCCGGCGCCCGCCACTGCCGTATTCACTCCCGCGTTGAGCAGCTGAGTGGTGAACTGGACCTGTGACATCTGGGAACGGGCCTGCGCGACCGCGGCCAGCGCAGCATCCACACCCGCCGCGCCGATCCGATGCGTCACCTCGCCCACCGCGCCGTTCACCAAGGTGGCGTCGGCGTTCGCGTGCGTGGCCACGGTGACCTTCGCCCGCTTCGGCTGCATGCCGGCCAGAGTTCCCATGGACTCGGTGAGGTCGACGGGCAGCGTGATCACCGCGGCATAGTCGACGGTGCTCGCCTCGCCGGGCTTCACGACAGTCCATTCATAGCCGCCGGTTTCGCGCAGCGCCTCGACCACGCGTTCACCTGTCGGACCGGTATCGGCGTTGACCAGTGCGATACCGCTTGGACTGCGGTCCGAACGGCTGCACGCGCTGATACCAGCGCCAACCGACCCGGAGACGACGAGGGCAACGGCGAGAAGTGCCGCGCGGGAACGTTTTCCGATCACGCACGCAGACCCTAGGCGCTGGTTATGGTCCGAGCATTGGCTATTCTCTGAGAATTGGGTAAGGGGATGTGGTTGTTCGGCAGCGCCTGGGGTGCTGCGGGTTCGGGTCCCCCCTATGGCTCGTTTCGGATGACGACCTCGGTCTTGCGCAAACCGGTGATCGACTCCGTTCGCCTTCCCCGGGTTCACGATCCGGAGACGACCCGCGCGTCTACGGGAAGGAAGGCTGAAATCCGGCTTCCTGCCCGCGGTGAGCAAGCCCGCGAAGAAGAATGACCAGATGGTTTCGAAGCTTCCGACGAACCAACCGGCGCACCCATCAGTTCGTCCACGGTCCTATATTGGTGCCGGATAGCAGTCGATCGACATTCATGGCTCTGCTCTTGACCTGCATTGCTGCCCGCAGAACGGCCGGATCGTTCGGGTTCGCCATAACGTTGTTTGCGTGTAGTTCCATATCCAAGGCGAGCCGGTTTCCGATGTAGAGGCGAGTGTCCTCGTCGGCTTTGGCGAAGTTTTCGATGGCGCCGGCTCTGCCACCAGAGCCGGGGACTCTGTTCACGTTGCCGTGGGCGTCGACCTTGTGCACGTAGGCGCTGCCCACAGCGCTCAGGAAATCCTCATACGTTGCGTGATTCTGCATGACCGCGTGGACCAGTGAGCCTTCGTCTTCGTCGCCGTAGTCGCGCTGGAGGTCCGAGGGTGGGCGGGTGCGACGGCGGAACAGACCTGCCTCTTCTGCGGCTCGAGCTCGGTAGGCATCGCCCCTCGCATCGGTGAGATGCCCGTTGCGACCCGCGAGGTCCAATGCCGCGGCGGCCTGAGCCAAGGGGGCGTACATTGCCGGGTTGTCCTCGGCACCGCTCGCTGTTTGTATTGCCGCCCGGCCTGCCCGTCTGATCTGGTCGCTCGTCCAACCGCCGGTAGGGCTCCTGGCGCTGACGGCGGACATAGCACTCATGGCCTCGGCCACACTGCCGCCGAGGTCGCGCACCCGCGTGACAGCCACAGCGGCGGAGCGTGCGTTGAATCCTGGAAATTCTGGGATCTCTGTTGCTGCGAGGGCAGCATTGTCGTGCGCTCGCGCTACCGCAATATTCCTGCCCGGAAATCCTGATATAGCCCGGTCCGGTACCTCCCCCAGAAGCATTTGGTAGCTCAGATAGTTCATGTCCTGTAGAGACTTCGAATAGTACATGAGCGGGTTCTGTCGCCGGAAAAGCCAGGAAGATGCGGGATTTCCGTTGATGTCCGCGAGGAGGCTCAGTGATCTTCCGATGGCGTGGCCAGGTGACAGCGCGTAGCGAAGAGTTCCGTGGCCCGTTGTGTCACCGACGAAGGTCGGCATCGGCCGGCCTTCGAGTATTGCGCGAATCTTCTCGGAAATCCGGCTCTCGCCACCGATCAGATTGAGGTCGAGACGGCGCAATAGCACAAAGCCCGCGATAAGCACTATGCCGCCGACGAACATCACCGCTATACCGCTCTCGGGTGCCGACCGGAAAATGCTGTCCAGCACCAGGATGTAGCCGCCTTCGAATGCGAACAGAAAAACCATCGAAGAGGCATCGGCGAACATGCCGACGACGTTGCGGACCAAGAACGCCTGGGTGGGGCCGTATATGAATCCGCCGGCGGCGAAACCGAAAATAGCCAGGATGGCATGGAATACCGACGAGAGTGCGGCGAGGAAGATCTTGATCGAGAGGTAGGCCAGGAATACCAGCAGAATCGTCCCGAAGATCAACAGCACCAAGCCGGTACCGACTTGCCCGAATGTGGGGTTCTCGATTCTACCGCGGGCAGCGGAGTTGCCGCACAGCCGCATACCGTCCGCAAGCTGTGATTCACTGCCTGCCAGGACCGCCGATGTCCATGCCGCGCGGCAACTGGGCGAATCATCGACGACCTGGCCGAGATTCCACACCTGCACCGGATGCCGCCCGAAATTGTCGGCCAAGGTCGTGCCGAATCCGTCGACTATTGATTTCGGATTCGGATTCGACTGGCCGTTCAATCCCGCGGCGACTGCTATACCGACATCGCGCCCTTGGGCCAGCAGGCCGTGCGACGACAACACATCGGCCATGGGGTTCGCAAGATATGCTGCGCCGGACAAGGCAACGAAAAACATCGCCGTGACCTGCACTACGGCTTTGGCGGGGTTCCCGCGCAGAATGAACACCGCGACGAATACCCCGCCGATCGTGACCGCTACGACCAACATGAGCGGGGTGGCCAACGTATTCGTGAGGCCGTCGGCGACCGCGATAAACGGTTTGCCGAGCCAATTCAGCCAACCGAAATCCGCCACGAACAGGGCGATCCAAATGGCGCCGATCACCAAGACCATGAAGATCGCGAAGAGAAACCCCAGTATGATCGACACCCCGCCGCCTTTTACGTTGAAAAGGCTCGGCTGGGTAGCGAAGATGTAGCTCGACAACGGGACTCCGGACGAGTCCTTGATGCCGGTCCACGAGAGTCCATCGATGGTGGATGTACTGGCAGCCAAGGCGACGGCGTCGGCCGCGCCGCTGGTGATGATCGTGGCGGCCAGGAGAAGCAGCAAGCTGATCAGGAGGCGGACGGTGACGTGTCGTCGACGGGTGGCACGGGTCCAGTCGCGACATCGTTCCAGGACCGCGCGCAGGGACCAGTCCATGTCCCACGCGCTGTTGGGGCTGGAGTCCGGTTCACGCTTGATGAGCAGCTGCATACATTCGTCCCACACCCGGAATCCAGATCGCGTCTAGGGTACATCTTTGTTGGTACACTATCAAACGTGCCGTTAGTTGTCGGCTCGATTCGTTATGACCAGCGAATGGATAACGGTTGAGTCGCGGCATTATCGCCGCCGCGCCGGCAGGCGATCACGAGACCGTGGGATCGGGAAGTTCCAGGATCAAGCGGATTCCGCCCAGCGTGCCCTCGTCGAAATAGGCTCGGCCGCCGTGTAATTGGGCTTGCTGGGCGACCAAGGCGAGGCCGAGGCCGGAGCCGCCCTTGCTCGCTTGACTGCCGCGGAAGAAACGGTCGAAGACAGCTTCGCGTTCATCGGGTGGGATGCCGCGACCGTTGTCGTCGATGGCGATGACGATGTGGCCGTTCGGGGCGCGGTACGCCGAGACGAGAGCCTCGGTGGCTCCACCGTGCTTCACCGAGTTGGCCAGGGCGTTGTCCACCGCGAGGCGGAGCCCGGCGGGCAGGCCACGGGTCACCAGCTCGGCGTCGGAATCGATACGTACCGTGAGGCCGGGAAAGTGACGCATGGCGTCGTGCGCGGCTTGATCACACAGATCGCCGACGTCGGTGGCGACATGGTCGCGTTCGTTGGTCAGGTCCCCGGTGGCAAGCCGCTCCAGCGCCGTGAGCGTAGTTTCCACCCGACCCTGGCTGCGTTGCAGGTCACCAAGGATCTCGGTGCGCTGTGCCTCGTTCAGATCGAGGGTGCGCAGCACCTCGAGGTCGGTGCGCATCGCGGTGAGCGGGGTGCGCAGCTCGTGTGCGGACACGGCGGCGAAGTCACGTGCGGTCTCCAGCGCGGCAGCGGTCTGGGCCTGAGCCTGGTCCACTCGATGCAGCATGGTGTTCACCGCGTCCGCCAGCTTTTCCGCCTCGCGCACGCCGGAGCCCTCCACTGGTGGCTGTGCGTCGCGCGGATCAGGGAATGCGCTGCGCGCGCCGACCTGCCGGGTGAGCCGGACGATCGGACGGACCGCGGCGCCGGCCAGCAGCCAGCCGAGCGCCGCCGCGGCGGCGATGGCGAGTAGTGCGCCGCCGAGCACCCAGCGCTGCTGTTCCGCGGTAGCCTCGGCCGCACTCGCGGCGGGTATGCCGAGCGAAACCATGCGTCCTGCCGGTTGGTTCTCGGTGGTCGTGAGGATCCGATACGGCGTACCGCCCACCGGGAGGGTGCGCGATCCGGGTGGCAGCGCCGGTAATTCGGTCGCCGTGCTCGCCGTGCTCGTGCCGTTGTCGCGGACGGTGACGGCCATGCCGTTGTTGAGACCGGTCAGGCTGATGAATTTGACCGCGATGACCGGTTCGATCAGCACGATCCGCGCCGCGATGGCGAGCTGCTGATCGGACTGCTGTACGTTGTTGCGCTCGATAGCGCGGATGCTGAGCAAGCTGATCAAGGTCACGACGAGGATCGCGCCCGCCGCCGCGGCGCCCGCGACCCTGGTCCGCAGCGAAAACGATCGCCGCCGCCTGGTGGTCGAGACGGTTGCCGGGCCCGGTCGCGCGGGCTCGGTCATTTCGGCGCTCGCAGCACGAACCCGACGCCGCGGATCGTATGCAGCAGCCGGGGCGCGTCCTCCACCTCGAGCTTGCGGCGCAGGTAGCCGACGAATACATCCACCACGTTGGTGTCGGCCGCGAAGTCGTATCCCCACACCAATTCCAGCAGCCGCTCCCGGCTCAGCACCACACCGACGTTGCGGGCCAGGGTGGACAACAGCTCGAATTCCCTTTTGGTGAGATCGATCTCGCGGCCGTGCAGCAATGCGCGGTATCCCGCGACATCCACCTCGAGCGCACCGATGGTGATCGCGCCGGGAGTCGTCGGAGCCGCGACATCCGAGCGCCTGCGTAGCAGCGCCCGGATCCGCGCCACCAGTTCCGCTAGCACGAACGGCTTGACCAGATAGTCGTCGGCGCCGGACTCCAGCCCGGAGATGCGGTCGTCCACTGAAGCCCGGGCGCTGAGTACGCAGATCGGCACCTCGTTGCCCATTGCGCGTAGGGCGGTGACCACGCCCGCGCCGTCCAGCACCGGCATGTTCATATCCAGCACGATCGCGTCCGGCGCGTGCTCGTTCACGCTGCGCAGTGCCTGTGCGCCGTCCCGGGCCACCAGCACGTGAAACCCGGACAGCCGCAGGCCTCGTTCGACCGACGCCAGCACATCCTCGTCGTCGTCGACAACGAGAACGGTCGGGGTCGAGGTCGTCGTCACGTCATCCATTGTGCAACCACTTTGCGCAGGGCTTGGTTAAGTGACCTGCTGATTTTGTAGGAGCAGGGATTACTGGCCGGGTACGCCCAAGACACGGGTCGCACCGGATGCGGGACCTGAACGTGAGCACGGGACTGCCCGACTGTCGGCCGGGACGTCACGGAACTGATGATCTCGCAAGAACGGGTAACTCGCCGGGTACACCCAGAACTCGAGCGGCACCGAACGTAGGACCGGAACGCAAACTCCGTGTCACCTGACCGGTACGGCCTGAGTACCGCAGAGGCGGAACAGGGCTCAGTAGTTGTGGCAGGTCTCGGCCACGGTACGGATGGTGTCGCGCAGCTGCGCGGTGCGTGGATCATTCTCCGCATCGCGTGCCGCCTGCGGGTTTTCGTCGATGGCCCGGCGCAACTCGGCCCGGCGTTGCGCGACCGGCAAGTCGAATTTGCGCCGCAGTTCGGCCTTCTGCGTCGGGTTGGCGTCGAGCATGGCCGCGAGCTGCGGCGCCTTGTCGTGCAGTGCGGAGTCGACCTGGGCGAACGAACAGTCCGAATCCAATAGTGGCGCGCCCAGCTCCATCGGGTCGGCCGACGCGATCGCGGGGCTGAGGAACATCGTGACCGTCGCGAATCCGCCGACGGCTAGCGCGGTGATTCGGTCTACGGAACGTGGCATAGGGTGCTGCCTCCCTATCATCGAGGGGTTTCGGGACAGTCTCGAGGTTATTGCGACGAGCTGGCGCACGGGTGAGCACTCTCTGAGGGTGCTCTGAGGAGCGTGTCCGACCCGCGACATCACGACGGCGCCACCGGATCGACGTCGGGCTGCACCACGTCGTCAGGGTTCTCGGTACGCCGCGGCGCGGACTCGTGCCGCGGCGACCGCGCGGCGCGGATCTGATTCGACAGAGCCACCAGCATGGCGGGATCGTCGATGGTGGAGGGAACCTCGAACGCCTCGCCCGAGGTGATCTGCCGGATGGTCTTGCGCAGGATTTTGCCGGATCTGGTCTTGGGCAGCGAGGTGACGATGACGGCGTCGTAGAGGGTGGCGATCGCGCCGATCTGGTCGCGCACGCGCGCGATCAGCTCGTCGCGCAGCTGGGCCCGATCGATGTCGACGCCGGACTTCAGCACCACGTAGGCGAGCGGTCGGTGGCCCTTGAGTTCGTCGGGCAGACCGATGACCGCGCATTCGGCGACCGCCTCGTGTCCGGCGATGGCGGCCTCGATACTGCCCGCCGAGAGTCGGTGCCCGGCCATGTTGATGACGTCGTCGCTGCGTCCGAGGACATACAGGTAGCCGTCCTCGTCGAAGTAGCCGGAGTCACCGGTGAGATAGTGGCCCGGGTACGCGGAGAGATAGGAGCGTACGTAGCGGGCGTCGTCGCGCCACAGACCGGTGAGCGTGCCGGGCGGTAGCGGCAGCCCGATGACGATGTTGCCCTCGACGTTCGGCGCTACCGGGTTGCCGGAGGAATCGAGCACCCGAAGTCGATAGCCGGGTACCGGCACCGAGGCCGACCCGGGCTTGATCGGCAGTCGCTGCAGGCCGAGGGGGTCCGCGCAGATCGGCCAGCCGGTCTCGGTCTGCCACCAGTGGTCGACCACGGGGCAGTCGGAGCGGTCGCCGAGCAGGATCTCGTCGGCCCACGCGTAGGTGGCCGGATCGAGCCGTTCGCCCGCGCAGAAGAGCGCGCGCAGTGTGGAGAGGTCGTAGTCGTGTGCCAGTTCGGCGTCCGGGTCCGCCTTGCGGATGGCGCGCAGCGCGGTCGGCGCCGTGAACAGCACATTGACCTTGTGCTCGGCGACCACCCGCCAGTACGCGCCCGCGTCCGGTGTGCCGATCGGCTTGCCTTCGTACAGCAGCGTGGTGGCGCCGACCAACAGCGGCGCGTAGACGATGTAGGAGTGCCCGACCACCCAACCGACGTCGGACGCCGCCCACATCACCTGGCCCGCGCCGACGTCGTAGATGTTGCGCATGGACCAGGCGAGGGCCACCGCGTGCCCGCCGTTGTCGCGGACCACGCCTTTGGGCCTGCCGGTCGTGCCCGAGGTGTAGAGGATGTACAGCGGGTCGGTCGCGGCGACCGAGACCGGATCGGCGAGCGGCGCATCGCGGACCGCGTCATCCCAGTCGAGCCATCGCGCCGCGACCGCGTGGGGGGAGTTCGGCAGGTCTTCGGTGTGGGGCGGTGACGCAGGGACCGAGAGGGTCGAGAACTGCGGCCGGCGTTTGACGATCACGGTGCGTGGTGCGGTGGTCTCGGCAAGATCCAATGCCTGCAAGACAATCGGCGGATATTCGATTTTCCGGCCCGGCTCGAGCCCGCCGGACGCTGTGACGATCAACACCGGCTCCGCGTCATCGATGCGCGCGGCCAGTTCCGGAGCGGTGAAGCCGCCGAACACCACCGAGTGCACCGCGCCGATTCGCGCGCAAGCCAGCATCGCGATCACCGCCTCGGGGATCATCGGCAGGTAGATCAACACACGATCGCCCACCGCGACGCCGAGCCCGGCCATCGTCCCCGCGAACCGGGACACCTGCTCGAGCAGCTCGGCGTAGGTGTAGACCGCTCTGGCGCCGGTCATAGCGGAGTCATATATTAGTGCCGGCTGATGCGCGCGGCTCTCCCTTTCTTCGGCACCCGTGTGCACATGCCGGTCGAGCGCGTTGAAGGAGGTATTCAGGCGAGCGTCGGGAAACCACTTGGCTACCGGGCGAGCGTTGGTGTCGACGATCTGCGTCGGTGGCACGTCCCAGTCGATCGCGGCGGCCGCGTCGGCCCAGAACTCGGCAGGATCCACCAAGCTGGTTTGGTAGGCCGGTCGGTACTCGCGCCGCACGTTCAACCCCGTGACTCCCTAGCTCGCCTCGATGCCCGCCTCGATAGATCTGGTTGATTGTGGCAGACTTCACGCGACGCCCGGGTGGGCGTCGCGACCTTTGGTTTTGCCTGAAATTGGCAGGTCACCGATCGCGAAGTTACGCTGAGTCCCCCAAGAAGTTATTGATCCGTTAGAATCTGGTGTCACTTATTTGGGCCGTCGTAGACGCAATTTCTCGGCCAGCCGCAGCTCTCGGCCAGCTCCACCTGTCGAGCCAAGCACGCGATTGTGGAGGTTCGGTTGATGGCGCGTGGTAGGGGCCAGTTTGGAAAGTGAGTGGGAGATGCGTGACGCCGCTAGGTCCGGCAGTAAGCGCTGGGCGCTCGGCAACTGGGACCTGCGCTGGAAGGTAACGGCGGTCCTCGCTGTGCCGCTGGCGGTCGCGGTCGGACTCGGCGTGTCCAGGATCTCGTCGCAGTTCGCGGAATCGAACCAGCTCGCCGACGTCGCCAACAACATCACCGCTATCCCGGTGGTCACCGCGCTCAGTGCGCAGACCGCGACCACCGCGAGTTCACAGATGGTCGCGCTGGCGCCCAACACATCCGTGGTCACCGATCAGAACCTCGCGGATCTGGACAAGGCGATCGCCAACGCCGAGAAGTCGGCCGACCGGCTCAGCAGCGTGCCCGGTGCGCGCGAGGCCTTCGACGACATGATCACCCAGGCCAAAGCCGTGCGCGGCCAGGGCAAGGCCGTCGCCACCGGCCCGAGCGCGGACACCATCGCGATGATCGACCGGGTCCGCAGCAACAGCGTGCACATCGTCGAGTCCACGGTCGGCCAGGTCAGCGACAGCGCGGTCGACGCGGCCAAGCTACGGCTGGTCGACTCGCTCAACACCCGTGCCGCGTTGGTCAGCGCTGTCGCGGCGTTCCCCGACGTGCTGCGTAATCCGCAGACCGGCGCGCAGGGCTTCCTCGTCGCGGCCAACACCGAGCGCTCACTGCTCAACGTGTTGGCTCACCGCTTCTCCGACGGCGACACCTCGATCGCCGACCTGCGGGCGGGGATCGACACCAGGATCGCACTGCTCAGCAGCCCGCAGGCGCAAGCTGGTCAGATCCCGATCGGTGACCTGAAGAAGTCGCTCTCCGACAGCCTCTCGGTCTACGAACTCGTCGTCGGCAAGGCGACCAAAGATATCGATAACTCGATGACCTCGCTGGTGTCCTCGGCCCAGGGCGGCGCGTGGACCTACACCGCGGTCGTCATCCTGACCATCCTCGCGGCGCTCCTGCTCGCCGTGTTCGTCGCCCGCTCGATGATCGTCCCGCTGCACCGGCTGCGTCTGGCCGCGCTGCGCGTGGCCGAGAGCGATATGCCGCAGGAGGTCGCCCAACTGCGCAACGGCGCCTCGCCGGAGGAGGTTCCGCTGGAGCCGATGCCGGTGCGTAGCACCGAGGAGATCGGACAGCTTGCCCGCGCCGTCGACGACATCCACGGTCAGGCGCTGCGACTGGCCAGCGATCAGGCGAAGATGCGCTCGCAGGTCAACGACATGTTCGAGACCCTCGCCCGCCGGTCCAAGTCGCTCGTCGACCACCAGCTCAGCCTTATCGAGGCGATGGAGTACGACGAGAAGGACCCGCGCCTGCTGGAGAACCTGTTCCGGCTGGACCATCTCGCCGCGCGTATGCGCCGAAACGGCGACAACCTACTCATTCTCGCGGGCACGAGACAGCGCCGTGCCAAGTCCGCTCCGGTCGAGATCGGCGATGTGCTGCGCGCCGCGATCTCTGAGGTCGAGGACTATGAGCGCGTGAAGCTGGGCGCGACGCCGCGCGGATCGCTCATCGAGCCATCCGCCTCCGACCTCGCGCACCTATTCGCCGAGCTGTTGGACAACGCGCTTCGGGCGTCGCCGCCGGAGACCGACGTCAAGTTCACCTTCGCGCAGGCACACGATCAGGGCATGCTCATCGAGGTCGCCGACCGCGGTATCGGCATGCCGCCGGCCGAGATGGCCGAGATCAACCGGAGGCTCGAGCAGACCGCGGAGCCCGGCCCGGACACCGCCCGCCACATGGGTCTTTTCGTGGTCGGCAGGCTCGCGGAGCGGCACGGCCTCACGGTGCGGCTGCGACCGACCTTCGACACCGCCCGCGATCCCGGCGTGACCGTCACCGTGCACGTACCGATCGGCCTGATCGTCGCGGGTAAGCCGATCGTGGCGCAGCCCGTCACCCCGCAGCCGTCGCCGCCCCCTGCCACGCCGCAGCGTCCATCGGCACCGCCGTCCATGCAGATGCGGGCGATCACGCGGACCCCCGGGGGCAATGTCATGGTCACGGTCGATCCAGGGGTGAACGGCGCGACTCCGGCCGATAATCCCACCCCCAGCGCACCGTCGAGTGGACCGATTCCAGCTGGAACCGGCGGTCTGCCGCAGCGCCAGCCGGGTACGTCGATGTCTTCCGGTTCGCGTTCGGACGCCCCGCAGTCGAATGCCAGCCTGCGCTCCGCGGCGGGAGCACCCGGTCAGTCGCCGAATGGACCACAGCGCGGCAAGCTCGCCGCGGCCAATCTGCCCAAGCGCAACCTCAGCCCGGGCGGTCCGCCGCCGCGTAGGCCCGATGCTCCGTCCGAGCCGTCCGGCGCGGGTCTGCCCGCCCGCGAGCCGAGTTCGGGCGAACTGCCGATGCGCCAGCCCGGTGCCAGTGGTGTACCGCAGCCGAGTGTCGGTTTGCCGCAGCGTCAGCCGGGTGCGAACGGTGTTCCGCAGCGGGA
>NZ_JBEZDE010000008.1:193161-193569 GCF_040648115.1 Nocardia sp. NPDC049190 | reverse complement strand
GAGTCGGCGTCGGGTGGTTTGCCGCAGCGGGAGTCGGTCTCGGGTGGTTTGCCGCAGCGGGAGTCGGCGTCGGGTGGTTTGCCGCAGCGGGAGTCGGTCTCGGGTGGTTTGCCGCAGCGGGAGTCGGCGTCGGGTGGTTTGCCGCAGCGGGAGTCGGCGTCGGGTGGTTTGCCGCAGCGGGAGTCGGTCTCGGGTGGTTTGCCGCAGCGGGAGTCGGTCTCGGGTGGTTTGCCGCAGCGGGAGTCGGTCTCGGGTGGTTTGCCGCAGCGGGAGCCGGGTGCCAGTGGCCTGCCGCAGCGTCAGCCGGGATCGAATGGCTTGCCGCAGCGTGAGCGGGGAGCGACGGGTTTGCCGCAGCGTCAGCCGGCGCCGAACCTGTCGCAGCGGGATGCGACGCCCGGCGGTCTG
>NZ_JBEZDE010000008.1:0-193063 GCF_040648115.1 Nocardia sp. NPDC049190 | reverse complement strand
CGCCGCAGCGTGATTCGGCTCCTTCTGGTTTGCCGCAGCGGGAATCGAACTCGGGTTCGTTGCCTGCTGTTCATGGTTTGCCGCAGCGTGATTCGGCCTCTTCTGGTTTGCCGCAGCGGGAGCCGAACTCGGGTTCGTTGCCTGCTGTTCATGGTTTGCCGCAGCGTGATTCGGCTCCTTCTGGTTTGCCGCAGCGGGAATCGAACTCGGGTTCGTTGCCTGCTGTTCATGGTTTGCCGCAGCGTGATTCGGCTCCTTCTGGTTTGCCGCAGCGGGAGCCGAACTCGGGTTCGTTGCCGGCCGCGTATGGTTTGCCGCAGCGCGAGCCGGCCGCGAATGGTTTGCATCGGCGCGATCCGGCCGACAGTGGTCTGCCGCAGCGGCCGTCCACGGCGGCGAGCCTGCCGCAGCGCGAGGCCGCGCCGACCGGTCTGCCGCAGCGGCGGCCGGGCGCCCAGGTGCCGCAACGAGAGGTGGTGCCGCCAGGAGTCGGTCTGCCGCAACGCGATCGCCACGCTGCGAACGCGAGTGGTGAGCAGTCCGCGGTCGCGCAGGGACGTGATCCAGGCAAGCACAGCTTCCGGTCCAACCCGGCGAAGACGGCATCGTTCTTCCAGACCAGGCTGCAGCCCGCGGCCGAGTCGGAGTCGTCGATGGGTACGCCGATTTTCGCGGAGATGATGTCGGCGTGGCTTTCCGATCCCAACGCCGACCGGTCCCAGGCAGCCGCGTCATTCGATTCGCCGGGTGACGAAGGCTGGCAGGCGGCGCGCCGCGCGAGCGAGGTACAGCCCGAACGAAAGACGGCGGCGGGGTTGCCGCAACGCAATCCGGGCGGAAGGCTTGTCCCGGGCGCCGTCAACGGTGCGGTGGAGCGAGCTCCGCACCGCGACCCAGAAACGATCAGGTCCAGCTTGAGTCGTCACCAGCAGGGCGTCCGGGATGGCCGCGCAATGAGAGCAATGAACCTAACCGGAGATAAAGGAGACCGATGAACCCCGATCTAGGTGGTACGAATCGTCAGCTGGATTGGCTGGTTTCGAATTTTGCCAACGAGGTTCCTGGCGTAGCCCATGCTGTCCTGGTTTCGGCTGACGGCCTACTCATGGCCGCCAGCGCCCAACTGCCCGTCGACCGCGCCGAACAGCTCTCGGCTGTCACGGCCGGTCTGGCCAGCCTGTCAGTCGGCGTTTCGAACCTGTTCGAGGGCGGCACCGTGCTGCAGTCAGTCGTCGAGATGGAGCACGGCTACCTGCTGCTCATGGCAGTCGGCGACGGCTCCTATCTCGCGGTGCTGACCAACACGTCGTGTGACATCGGTCAGGTCGGCTACGAGATGGCTCTGTTGGTCGAGCGTGTTGGTCAGACTGTTCAGGCCACGCCACGCGTCACGATGGGTTCCTGATGGTGGGATGGACATAGAAGATCACCGCATGGGGAGCGTTGAGCCGAGCCTGGTACGCCCATACTCATTGACCGCAGGCCGTACCAGGCCGGCAGTGGAGTTGGCGTTGGAGGCGCTGGTCGCATCGCATCCGGTCGCCCTGGAGCGGCAGTTCGAGCTGACCAACATCGAGACATCAATTGTGGAGTTGTGCAGAGAATCGCCGTCCGTTGCCGAGGTAGCAGCCCGACTGGGTATACCCATCGGGGTGGCCCGTGTGCTCGTGGCCGACCTGATCGAGGCCGGGCACGTACGCGTGTCGGCAACTTTGAAAGACGATTCCAGCGACGATGAACGTCGCGAGCTGATCGAAAGGGTTCTCAGTGGACTCCGGCGTATTTAATTCGACGGCGCAAATCGATACCCGTACCAGCAAGCCGACCTCAGCGAAGATCGTGGTCGCGGGTGGCTTCGGTGTCGGCAAGACCACGTTGGTCGGTGCCGTCTCGGAGATCGTTCCGCTGCGCACCGAGGCATTGGTGACCAATGCCAGCACTGGTATCGATAATCTGACCGGTATTCCGATGAAGTCGACCACGACCGTGGCGATGGACTTCGGCCGCATCAGTCTCGCCGATGATCTGGTGTTGTATCTGTTCGGAACGCCGGGCCAGTACCGATTTTGGTTCATGTGGGACGACTTGATCCGCGGCGCCATCGGTGCCGTGGTGCTGGTCGACACCCGCAGGCTGGAGGACAGCTTCGCGGCGGTCGACTATTTCGAGGCGCGCGGCTTACCTTTCTTGGTGGCGCTGAACGAATTCGATGACGCACCGCGGTATCCGATCGAGGACATCCGGCAGGCGCTGGCCGTTCCTGCCGATGTACCGATCATGTCCATCGATGCCCGTCGTCGTGATCCGGCCAAGCAGGCGCTGGTCGCGCTCACCGAGTACGCGCTGCGCAAGGTGATGCAAGGCTACTGAGTTCGCGCGCGGCATCCCGAGCGCACCGGGTTCGTCCGGATAGGCTCGCCCGGTGCGTATGTCGGCGCGGGAGCTGCTCGAGCAACTGCTCGATGCGGAGTCGTTCATCAGTTGGGACCGGCCGCCGGTGGCCCTGGCCGCGACTCCGCAGTATCGCGATGCGCTGCGGAAGGCGTCGACCGCGGCGGGAACCGATGAATCGGTGCTCACCGGGGAGGGCCGGCTGCGTGGTCGCCGGGTAGCCGTCATCGCCTGCGAGTTCGGTTTTCTGGCGGGTTCGATCGGGGTTGCCGCTGCGGAGCGGATCGTCCAGGCGGTCGAACGTGCCACCGAACTCGGTCTGCCACTGGTTGCCTCGCCGACCTCAGGCGGTACCCGGATGCAGGAGGGCACTGTCGCCTTCGTGCAGATGGTGAAGATCGCCGGTGCGGTTGCCGAACACAAATCCTCCGGTCATCCCTATCTCGTCTACCTGCGTAACCCCACCATGGGTGGCGTTTTCGCCTCATGGGGGTCGCTGGGGCACATCACTTTCGCCGAGCCCGGCGCACTCATCGGCTTTCTCGGTCCCCGCGTCTACGAGGCTTTGTACGGCAAACCATTTCCCGAAGGCGTGCAGACCGCGGAGAATCTCTACCGCCGTGGCGTGATCGACGGTGTCCTCGCGGTCTCGGTCTTTCGTCGAATCGCTCATCGTGCGTTGAGCGTGTTCAGCGGCGTCCAGCTGTCGGATTCCGTTGCGGCTCGGCGTGATACCGCGTCGGGTCGTGAGTCGATCGCGCCGGAATCGCGCCGCGGGTGGTCGCGAGACGCCGGATCGCCCATGTCCGACGTGCATGTCGCACCCGGCGACTATCTGAATGTCGGTGTGTCAGAACTGGATCAATCAGAGGGCGTCTCGATGCGACCGAAGTCCGAGGCGGTGTGGCAGTCGGTTCTGGCCTCGCGGCGCCCGGAGCGTCCTGGCATCCGTGAACTGTTACGTCGTGTGACGCACCGGGTTCCACTCAGTGGGACCGGGCAGGGCGAGTCGGATCGTACGGTGGTGCACGCACTCGGGCGTTTCCATGGGCAGCCATGCGTGGTATTCGGTCACGATCGGCGGGGACAGCACGGGGAGAACACAATGGGTCCCGCCGCGTTGCGCGAAGCGCGGCGCAGTATGGCGCTCGCACAGGAGCTGCGACTGCCCTTGGTGCTGGTGATCGACACGGTGGGCGCGGCATTGTCCAAGGAGGCGGAGGAGCATGGCCTCGCGCCCGAAATCGCGCGCTGCATAGCGGATCTGGTGACCTTGGATACTCCGACCATCTCGGTACTGCTCGGCCAGGGTTCCGGTGGTGGCGCGCTGGCATTGCTGCCCGCCGACCGGGTGCTCGCCGCGACGCACGGCTGGCTTGCTCCGCTACCGCCGGAGGGTGCGAGCGCCCTGGTGTTCCGTAACACCGCGCATGCCGCGGAACTCGCCGCGGCGCAACATATCAGCGCACCCGATCTGCTCGCCGACGGCGTGGTCGACCGTATCGTGCCCGAGTTCGACGACGCGGCCGACGAGCCCGTGGACTTCGCTCGCCGGATGGTAGCCGCGATCGCGAGTGAACTGGCGGACCTGCGCACCCGATCGGAACCGGAGTTGCTCGCGGCGCGGAAGGCACGCTACCGCAGGCTGGGGATGCCCGATATGGCGGGTTGACCGAGGTGGCCGGAGGTCTCGGGCGGCTTGCGTATTGCCACGGTAACTCCGAAGGATCAGCAAACTATAAGACAACACGCCCGAGGGCGTGATTGACGGTTCGCCGCCACACTTCTACCGTCGGAATGTGACCTTCAAAAGCGAGACCAGCGCCGTTCCGTCGATTGTGCTGAACGACGGGAACGTAATCCCGCAGCTCGGCTTCGGGGTGTTCCAGGTGCCTGCCGAGGATGTCTTCCAGACCGTCACCACCGCGCTGGAGATGGGCTACCGCAGCATCGACACTGCCGCGATCTACGGGAATGAAGAGGGCACCGGTCGTGCGATCCGCGAGTTCGGCCTGCCGCGTGACGAGATCTACGTCACGACCAAACTGTGGAACTCCGATCAGGGCTACGACTCCACGCTGCGCGCCTTCGACGCCAGCCTCGACCGGCTCGGCCTGGACTACCTCGACCTCTACCTCATTCACTGGCCGGTGGCCGTCGCGGATCGGTTCGTCGACAGCTTCCGCGCCTTCCAGGTGCTGAAGTCGCAGGGGCGGATCAAGTCGATCGGCGTCTCCAACTTCACCATTGCGGCCCTGCAGCGGATCATCACCGAGACCGGTGAGATCCCGGCGGTGAACCAGATCGAGCTGCACCCCCGATTTGCCCAGGAAGAACTGCGCGAGTTCCATGCGGCGAATGCGATCGCGACCGAGGCGTGGAGTCCACTCGGGCAAGGCACGGTGCTCGATGACAACGCTGTGGCCGCTGTGGCCGCCGCGGTCGAGCGCACTCCGGCGCAGGTCATCATCCGCTGGCACCTGCAGTTGGGGAACATCGTCATCCCGAAGTCGGTCACGGCGTCGCGGATCGCGGAGAACTTCGATGTGTTCGGCTTCGAACTCACTCCGGAGCAGATGGCGGCGATCAGTGCGCTGGACAGTGGCGCGCGTATCGGCCCCGACCCGGCGACCTTCACGGCGGGCTTGGTGAACTGACCGACGGACCACCGATCGGCCCGTCAGCGCAAACCGAGCTGGTCGGTGAGTTCTGCTGCCGCCGCGCGCCCCGCACGATTGGCGCCGATGGTGCTCGCCGAGGGCCCGTAGCCGATCAGATGGATTCGAGGATCGGCGGCTACCTGGGTGGCGAGCCGTCCGGTCATGGTGATCCCGCCGCCGGGACCCCGCAGCCGCAGCGGCGCCAGATGGTCGAGTGCGCTGCGGAACCCGGTCGCCCAGACGATCACCTCGGCTCGCTGGAACGAATTGTCTGCCCAGCGCACCCCGCCGGGCTCGATGCGCTCGAACATCGGCAGCCGCTCGAGCGCACCGCGCGCCTCGGCCGCCCGCAGCCGGTCGTCGAGCCGCAGGCCGGTGACCGACACCACCGAGCCGGGTGGCAGTCCGCGTCGCACCCGATCTTCGACCAGCGCGACGGCGGTTCGCCCAACATCCTCGGTGAAGGTGGTATCGCGGAAGCGCGGCGGCGTCCTTGTCACCCAGGTGGTCGTGGTGACCTGAGAGATCTCATCGAGCAGTTGCACTGCCGAGACGCCGCCGCCGACCACGACGACGTGCTTGCCCGCGAACTCCTCGGCGGTGCGGTACTGGCGAGTGTGCAGCTGGCGGCCGGCGAAAGTCTCCGCGCCCGGATAGTGCGGAATGAATGGATGTTCCCAGGTACCGGTGCAGTTGATCAGGCCGCGCACCCGAATGGTGCCCGCCGTGTCGGTTTCGGCGTTGAGCACCGGACCACGCTGGGTCGGGCTGCCGTCCTCGGTGCGGTCGCAGACCACGGTGACCGACACCTGTCTGTGTACCCGTAGGTCGAACCGCTTCTCGTACAGCTCGTAGTAGTGCGGAACCGCGATCGCGGCCGGTGCGGTCTGCGAATCGGGCGGCAACGTTTCGGCGAATGACATGCCAGGCAGGTCGTGCACTCGATTGACCGTGTCCAAGGTCAGCGAGGGCCAACGGAACTGCCAGGCCCCGCCGGGGCCAGGGGCATGATCCACGATGAGAAAGTCATGCTCGCGACGCAGTCCGAGGCGCTGGAGGTGGTA
This sequence comes from Nocardia sp. NPDC049190, assembly GCF_040648115.1. Taxonomy (NCBI): domain Bacteria; kingdom Bacillati; phylum Actinomycetota; class Actinomycetes; order Mycobacteriales; family Nocardiaceae; genus Nocardia; species Nocardia sp. NPDC049190. The sequence continues at coordinate 186,948 of NZ_JBEZDE010000008.1, read as the reverse complement.
ACCGGCCGACAGCCCCGCCTGACCTGCGCCGATCACCAGGATGTCGAAGTCTGTCGGCACAGCCGGTGATCGTATCGCCCGGCATAGAATGGGCGCTCGGCTGTGGCAGAGTGAAGAGACCAGATGGACTGTTCAGTTGGGGAGGTTGCATGCTCGGCGTAAGCCGCGATGGTGATGTGGTCACCATCGAACTTCAGCGGGAGGAGCGTCGCAATGCCCTCAATGTCGAACTCGTGACGCTGTTGCGTGCAGCCGTCCTGGCCGCCGTCGCAGACCAGGCGCGGGTCATCGTGTTGACCGGACGCGGCCCGATCTTCAGTGCGGGCGCCGATCTCTCCGGCGTGTACTCCGACGAGTTCGTCTCGGGGTTGGTGGCGATGCTCGACACCATCGAATCCGCGCCGGTCCCGGTGATCGCGGCGATCAACGGTGGCGCCATCGGTGCGGGTGTGCAGCTGGCGCTCGCCTCGGATCTGCGGGTGCTCGCGCCGGAGGGATACATCGCGATCCCGGCCGCCAAACTCGGCATCACGGTGGACCGCTGGACCATGCGCAAACTTGTCTCGCTGATCGGTGGCGGACCGGCCAGGACCATGCTGTTCGGCGCCGAGCAGGTGCAAGCGGTCGACGCCTACGCCTTCGGGTTCGCCAACCGGCTCGGCACCCTCGCCGATGCGCAGGTCTGGGCGAAGCAGATTGCCGCGCTGGCACCGCTGTCGCTGCGGCACATGAAACTGGTGCTCAACGACGACGGCGCGCGTGACCCGGAGAGCTCCCGGCAGCGTGCGGCCCTGGAGGCGGCGTGGATGAGCGAGGATGCCAGGGAAGGGCGCCTGGCCAGACAACAGAAGCGTACGGCCGAGTTCAGGGGGCGATGATGGGCATTCGACGTATGGCCGGAGTAGCCGCGGGCGCGCTCGGTATCACCTGGGTGGTTCGGGCGATATGGGGCATTCCGTCGGCGATGGGTGCTTCGATCTCAGCGATTCAGCCGTATGCGGCGGGCGCGACGACCTACCGCAACCGCCAGTTCCACAACTCCGAACCCAGCAGCCAGTTGGCCGCTGGCTCGGCGCCGTCACTACTGTTCTCGGCCCTGACCCGGCGCAATGTGGGCAAGCCATCGGGGCCGGTTCCGCTGCAGACCCCACAAGCGCCACCAGAGGCGGCCGATCTTGCCGTCACCTGGTACGGCCACGCCACCACGCTGGTCGAGGTCGACGGGTATCGGATTCTCACCGACCCGGTGTGGAGCGAACGGGTTTCGCCATCGGCGATGGTCGGGCCGGCACGGCTGCACCCGGTGCCGCAACCGCTGTCCGAATTGCCTGTGGTGGACGTGGTGCTCATCTCGCACGACCATTATGACCACTTGGACAAGGAGACGGTCCGAGAACTGGTGCGGCGCCAGAGCGCTCCGTTTCTCGTGCCGATCGGCATCGGTGCGCATTTGCGGCACTGGGGCGTCCCGGAGAATCGGATCGTCGAATTGGACTGGGGCGGTTCGGTGTCGCTCGCCGCTCTGGGGCGAGATCGGGACGGCGCCGATTTGACGATCACCTGTACCGAGGCTCGGCACTTCTCCGGGCGTGGTCTGCTCCGCAATACCACCTTGTGGGCGTCGTGGTCGATCGTCGGCCCGTCGCGGCGGGCCTATTTCGGCGGTGATACCGGATATACCAAAGCCTTCGGCGCGGCGGGCACGGCGCTCGGTCCGTTCGATCTGACGCTGCTGCCGATCGGCGCCTACGACGAGCGTTGGCCGGATGTGCACATGAACCCGGAGGAGGCGGTCCGGGCGCACGCCGACCTGTGTGGCGGCGATCCCGGCCACGGTCTGCTCGTGCCTATCCATTGGGCGACGTTCAATCTCGCTTTCCATGGTTGGTCCGAGCCGGTACAGCGGATGGTGGCGGCCGCGCGTGCCGCTGGTACCTCCGTCGCGGTGCCGATGCCGGGGCAGCGTGTGGATCCGGGGGACGTTCCGCCAGGGGATGGCTGGTGGGACAATATCGGCTGAATCACTCCGGTTAGTTGGGCTACAGGAAGGAACGACGGCGATGAGTCTCGCGGACAGTCTGAAGGGCCTGCTCGACAAGGGGAAGGAAGCGGCGGCCAAGAACGCCGACAAGATCAACGACGCGGTCGACAAGGCCGGTGACTTCATCGACCAGAAGACGCACGGCAAGTACTCGGACAAGATCGAGAAAGGCAAGGAGGCCGCCAAGAAGGTGGTCCCGCCCGACCAGCCCGGGCCGCAAGCCTGAGGTCGTGGCGGGGGCCGAATGCCGGTCCCCGCCTCTACACTGCGGCTATGGTGTCGCGCCGGATGTTCGGTGGTGTCGAGGTTGAGTTGAGCAACCTCGACAAGGTGCTGTATCCGGCGACCGGCACCACCAAAGGCGAAGTCATCGCCTACTATTCGGCGATCGCGCCCGCCATGCTCGCGCACATCGCTGGGCGGCCGGTCACCAGGAAACGCTGGCCGAATGGCGTCGACGAGCCGTCGTTCTTCGAGAAGAATCTCGCGTCGCACGCGCCGTCTTGGCTGGAGCGGCACGCGCTGCAGCATTCCGACCGCAAGGTCGTCTACCCGGTGATCGATTCCGAAGCCGGGCTCGCCTGGCTCGGCCAGCAGGCATCCTTGGAAGTCCATGTGCCGCAATGGCGCTTCGACGGAGATCGAGTGGGTCCGGCAACCCGGCTGGTCTTCGATCTCGATCCCGGCCCCGGAGCCGGGCTCGCCGAATGCGCCAGGGTGGCGCTGGCGGTGCGCGACATGGTCGAGGGGATCGGCCTGCCCGCGTTTCCGGTCACCAGCGGTAGCAAGGGAATTCACCTGTACGTCCCGCTGGATCGGGAGCTGAGCCCTGGTGGCGCGTCTACGGTGGCCAAGCAGGTGGCCGCGAATCTCGAGAAGTTGCACCCGGATCTGGTCACCGCGACGATGGCGAAATCGGCGCGCGGCGGAAAGGTCTTTCTGGACTGGAGTCAGAACAACCCGGCCAAGACCACTATAGCGCCCTACTCGCTGCGCGGACGTCAGCAGCCCAACGTCGCGGCGCCGCGGACCTGGAAAGAGATCGAGGCCCGGAAGGCACTGCGGCACTTGCGTTTCGATGAGGTCCTCGCCAGATACCGGTCGGATGGCGACTTGCTCGTCGGGCTGGATCCGCCGTTCGCGGCCGATAACTCCGCGACCGCGGAGTCCGGACCGGACGCGCTGACGAAATACCGGTCGATGCGTGATCCAGCGCGCACACCGGAGCCGGTTCCCGTCGAACGACCCGAACCGGGGACCGACAACCGGTACGTCGTGCAGGAACATCACGCGCGGCGGCTGCACTGGGACGTGCGGTTGGAGCGCGACGGAGTACTGGTGTCCTGGGCGGTTCCGAAAGGCCCGCCGACTTCGTCGGACCAGAATCGGCTCGCCGTGCGCACCGAGGACCATCCGCTGGAGTACCTCGATTTCCACGGCGCCATTCCGAAGGGGGAGTACGGCGCTGGCGAGATGACGATCTGGGATTCCGGCACCTACGACACCGAGAAGTGGCGCGACGACGAGGTGATCGTCGATTTCCACGGCAGGCGGCTCAACGGGCGGTACGCGTTGATCCAGACCAAGGGCAACCAGTGGCTGATGCACCTGATGCGGGAGCGGCAAGGCATGCCGGCGGACAACACGGACATCACGGACAACACGGACATCACGGTCGCCGACGTCGAGCCCTCCGGGGGCCACGTCATCCGCCCGTCGAGCGGAGCCCCGCCGTTTCCGCGCGGCCTCGCGCCGATGCTGGCGACCCCGGGTGATGTCGCGGAACTCGACGCCGACGAGTGGTGTTTCGAGACGAAGTGGGACGGATTCCGCCTCATCGCCGAGATCGACTCCGGCGCTCTCACGGTGCGCAGCCGAGCGGGGAACGTGGTGACCGATCGCTACCCGGGGATGCGGGAAATCGCCAGGGAACTGGACGGACACCGTGTGGTGCTGGACGGCGAGGCCGTGGTTTTCGATGATCACGGTGTCGCCAATCTCGGGCTGCTGCAGGCCGGCGCGGCGCGGGCGGTCTTCGTCGCCTTCGACGTGCTGTATCTGGATGGCACCTCGCTGGTCCGCAAAAGGTATTCCGACCGCCGCCGGGTGCTGGAGGCGCTGGCGGCGAACGCGCCGTCCCTGCTGGTGCCGCCGCGATTGGACGGTTCGGGCGCCGACGCGGTGCGCTACAGCCGTGCGAAGCGGCTCGAGGGCGTGGTCGCGAAACGCAAAGACTCGGTGTATCTGCCGGGTAAGCGCGGGCATTCGTGGGTGAAGCAGCGCAACTGGCGCACCCAAGAGGTGCTGATCGGCGGGTGGCGGCGCAGCGCGGTCAGGAACTTCAAATCGCTCCTGGTCGGCATTCCGCACGACGGTCGGCTGTACTACGTGGGACGGGTCGGGACCGGATTCGCCGAGCATGACCTGCGGGATCTGGCCGCGCGGCTGAGCGGACTGGAACGCAAGACCTGCCCGTTCGACAACGGCCTCACCGCCGAGGAGCGCAAGGAAGCGGTATGGGTGAGGCCGAAACTCGGTGGCACGGTGCGGTTCATGAACTGGACCGAAGCCGGGCGCCTGTGGCACCCGGCATGGCTCGGGTCTCGGACCGAGCGCTTTCCGCCGAGCGGTGACGCTGGGTAGGGTCGGTCCGCGGTGGTACCAGCGCGAGACCGAGGAGTGCACGGTGGATTTCAAGAATCTGGCCGACAAGGCGATGGATTTGGCCCAGAAGAACGCGGACAAACTCGACGTCGTCATCGACAAGGCCGGGGACCTGATCGACGAGAAGACCAAGAACAAGTACGCCAGTCAGGTCGACTCCGCCCAGGAAGCGGCCAAGAAGGCGCTGCGCACGGAGTGAGGCCGAACGGGGCGCGGCGTTCGCCGAAATCCGGCCGGACCGCCGCGCGCCGCTCCCGCGTCAGTTGCCCGCGAGTAGCGGGGTGAGGGTCCGGCCTCGGTGGCAACTCGGGAACCAGCTCGAAGGCGGGTGTCGCGTTGCTACGCCTCGTCGTTGCGCTCTCGTCGCGAGCGGGCGGAGCCGCACTGCGATCAGAGTGCGCTAGGGGCATTTTCGTACCACTGCGGCCAGCGCCAGGGACAGCCGCGGCGGTGGACCTGACCGGTGGATGACCGTTGCCGCAGCGGTGACCCGACAGTACGGTTGATGACCAGCAGGCCTGGAGTGACTCGGTGTGGACGATACCCGGCGCACTTTCGATCGCGCCTCGTCGGATTGGGGAGGCCCTGATGGGCAGGATCGATGGATCGTCCGCCCGCAGGCAGGCGAGGACCCGGGATGTGCGCGTACTGATCTGGCCCACCGTGCTCGCGGCGCTGCTGTTCGTCTCGATGCCGAGCACTGTCCCCGCGGCGTCCGCCGACATCCCGCGTCCGGACGTCGACGCGTTCTACGCGCCGCCCGCTGATCTCGCCGCGTATCCGAACGGCGCGGTCCTGGACTCGCGGCCGATCGCGGTGTTCGGTCTACCTCTTCCGATTTCGGCATGGCAGGTCGGTTATCGGACCACCGACGCGAGCGATAGTCCAGTGCTCGGCATCGCGACCGTCATGGTGCCGATGCTGCCGTGGTTCGGGCCGGGTACGCGGCCGCTGCTGTCGTATCAGGTCGCCGAGGACAGTCTCGGCACGCGGTGCGCACCCTCGTTCGCGCTACGCGGCGGATGGGCGACCGGTGCGGTCAACACCCTGATCGATACGCCGTTCATGGTGGAGGCGCTACGGCGCGGATGGGCCGTAGTGGCCAGTGACTACGAGGGGCCGCAGTCCCGGTTCCTGGCAGGGGACAACGCCGGCCGCGGTGTGCTGGACGGCATTCGAGCGGCTCGGGACTTCCCGGCGGCCGGGCTCGGCCCGGCGACCTCCATCGGCGCATGGGGTTATTCGGGTGGTGCGTTCGCCACGCTGTGGGCCGCGCAGATACAACCGTGGTACGCGCCCGACGTGCGCTTCGCCGGAATCACCTCGGGCGGTGTGCCCGCGGATTGGCTCGCCATCGCCCGTGGGGCGGACGGCACTGTGCAAGCGGGGCTTGCGATGTTGATCCTGTTCGCGATCGTCCGCAACAATCCCGAGAGCGGTGTCCCGTTGCTCAACGACCGTGGGCGGGCCGCGTTGGCCCGCGACGGCGCGGACTGCGGGTCCGATCTGGTGCCGAAGTACTTCGGTGCGCGGGTCGACGAGTTCGCCGCGGTCCCGGATCTTCTGTCGCACCCGGCCCTTCAGGCCGCGACCAAGGCGCAGGAACTCGGCAACAGCGCCCCGATCGTGCCGATGTACCTCTATCACAGCACGACCGACGACGTGATACCCGTCGCCGGGTTCACCGAGCTGGTCGCCCGATACTGCGCGCAGGGTGCGACCGTCACATCGGTGCATTCGGCACTGCCGAACCATAATCCGACGGCGATCGGCGAAGCGCCGCGGGCGATGAGGTATCTGGCGGATCGGTTCGCGGGGGTGCCGGTGCCGCCGGGGTGTTATTCGGGCTAGTCCGGGACGGCGCCCGGTGTCTCGATCGCGATGTGGGACATGAGCATGGCGTGCACCGAACCGGCGGTGATCAGAGGTGCGGCGGGTGCACGTGCCGCGTCAGTTCTTCGGGTGGCCGGTGTCGTCCATCCACTTGGTGGTTCCGGGCGGTGCGTTGAGGGTGTTGAAAAGGTCGATACCGGCGACGACCAGGGTGGGGCCGCCGACCGCGATCGTGCCGATGATCGCGCCGATGCCCGCACCCGCCAGCACGCTCGCGATGACGCCCGGTCCGGTGATGAGGAAGACCAGCCCGACCAGTCCACCGAGGACTGTGCCGATGAAACCGCCGACCGCGGTGGCGATGCCGAATTGCGATTGGAACGCGTTCATCGCCTGCTGGTTTTCGTAAGGTGACGCGACGGACGCGGCGACCGGACGCGCGTGCGCGACGTCCTTGACAACGGTGAGCTCCAGTACCCGGCCCGCGTCCCGCACGGCATACGGCAGCGGGAACTCGAGCCCGTCCTGCCGGAAGGCCAGCGGCAGCGTGACCGCGACGTTCCCGGCATCGTCCTTGACATCGACCGAGGTGCCGGCCACATCGAACCGACCCCCGGTCAGGGTCGTGATGATTCGGTCGCCGATCAACTCGGCTTGATACCCGATGTTCGACGCGGGCGCCGCGGGCGCTTCCGCATGGGCGGTGGCCGCGCTGACTGTCAGTGCGGCGACAAGCGGCACAACAGCCGCCGTGATTGTGCGGAGAATCATTCCGGTGTCCAATCTTCATCAGGTTTCAAGCACTAGAGAACGCGGCGCACGCCGAAATTCCTTCCCCCAATGGACGTGCGCATCCGTGATGTGATGTAGAAGACAACAACTCCGGTAGGTAACTGTACTGTGGCTAGAGGCGTTTAGACCTCGAATTGATGGGTAACCTTTCCTTCTTTATCGGGCCAGAGTCTGTTATAGCCATAAGCTATTCGAGTGGTCGGGGTCGCTGCCCATCGGCGGTCGCGCGGGTGCTGCGCGTGCCACCCGGACCGCCGACGTCGGGAAATCTCCCACACTGCAGGGGGATGGCGGCAGCCGACCGGAATTCAGTTGCGCGGTATGAACCGACAGCCCACTCTGCTCTTGTTCAGAGCAACAGTTGTAGGCCGATGGCGCCGAGGCAGAGGACGACGACCAGGACAAGGGCGACGGCGTCGCGGCGGCCGGGTGCGCTGGGATAGGCGGTGAGCTGTCCGGTGCCGCCGCGTGCGGTGATCGCTTCGCCGAGTTCGCCTGCGCGGCGGGTGGACACGGCCATGGCCGCGGTGAGGATGTCGATGAGCTGGTTGTCAGCGGCACGGACGAGCAGGTTGTCTTTGGGTCGGAGTCGGCGAGCGGCGCGCAGGATGCGAATTTCCTCCAGCAGCAGTGGAAGGCCACGCAAGGTCAGTGCGACGACGACAGCCCATTCGTCCACCGGCATCCGGAGTTTGCGCAACGGCGCGCCGAGTGTGGCCAGAGCGGGCGCGATGTCGCTCATCGGCGTGGTCCACGCGATGAGAAACGAGGCGGCCACCAGGATCAGGGCGAACACCACCACCTGTGCGTAACGCAGCACCGCCGCGCCACCGACCGGCACATTGATCAGGGCTCCGGCTGCCAGCAGCGCCCAGAACAACCACGGCAGCCGTGGCAGCGTTCCGAGCGGCAGCCGTGCGACCGCGCCGACCACAATCAAGAAGACGACCATCACCCCGAGCACCGGCCAGGAAGGCAGGAACATCAGCAGCAGACTGATCAGGAATGCCCCGATCATCTTGGTGCCGGCCCACAACCGGTGCACCGGACTGGCGACCGGAACCTGACGAAACAGCACAGTGCTCATCGGCGGGCTCGGAACTCACGCGGTGACCGAGTCGACATCATCGACCTCCGTGTTCGAGTCGCCACGCGGCGTCGCGGGGGGAGCGCAGCGGCTGGGAATTATTGTGCGGCACAAAACTGTTCGCGACCGATGTGGACTCGTGTACGGACTCGGCCGCGAGCATCCGACCCGACCGCAGATGCACCGTGCGATCGCACACCGCGGTCATGTCCGCCACGTCATGGGAGATGACGATCAGCGTCAGGCCGGAATCTCGCAGCCGCGCAAGAAGTTCGACGATGTCGGCCCGGCCTTCGGGGTCGAGGCCCGCGAGCGGCTCGTCGAGCACGACCACGTGCGGATGGCTCGCCACGATCGCCGCGAGCACCACCCGCTTGGCCTGTCCGCCGCTGAGTTCCTCGATGGAACGCGCGGCCAGAGCCCGGTCCAGTCCCACCGCGTCCAGCGCGCGTCCGACCGCACCCGACCCGGTGGCTCGCCCGCCCCAATCCGCGATCTCCGCGCCGACGGTCTGCTTCTGTAGCTGCAGCCGGGAATGTTGGAAGGCGAGTTCCACACGTCCGATCTGCTTGGCGACCGGCTTGCCGCCGAGTTCGCATCGGCCGGAACTCGGTTCGATCAGTCCGGCCATGATCCAGGCCAGGGTGGATTTGCCCGATCCGTTCCCGCCGACGACGAGCAGCGCCTCGCCGCGCCGGACCGAAAGGTCCACGCCGTGCAGTGCCGGTGCCTCCCAGGGGGTTCCGCGGTTGTAGGTGTGCCGGACGTCATGCAGTTCGAGAATCGTCTCGCCCATCGGCCTTCGCCTGGTGTCGCGCACCGGGTGCGGCCAGGCGGGCAGGTGCTCGACCGACCGTCCGGCGGCCAAGTGCACCACACGGTCGGCCGCGTCGGCGTCAGCCTCGTGGTGGGTTACCAGCACTACGGCCATCGAGTGTCGTTTCGGCAGGTCCGCAAGCAGGTCGACCAGCTCGCGTCGGCCGTCCGGATCGAGCATCGAGGTCGCCTCGTCGGCGATCAACAGGGCGGGGCGCCGGGCCAGCGCCGCGGCGACCGCCAGACGCTGCTGCTGTCCGCCGGACAGCGTGGCGGTCTCCTTCGCGCCCATGCCGCCCAGACCGACCTCGCCGAGCAGCGCATCGACATCCACCTCGTCGGCACGCTCGGTGGGCAATCCCCACACCACGTCATCGGCGACGAGCACGCCCAGGGTCTGGCTCTCCGGCCGCTGCAAGACCAAGGCGGTCCCGCCGAGATGCCCGAGCCCGGCCGACCCGGGCCGCTCGACCGTTCCCGAGGTAGGGGGGAGTCCCGCGAGCAGCCGGGTCAGCGTTGATTTGCCCGATCCGTTGTGACCGACCACCGCGATGAACTCGCCGACCTCGACGGTGAGATCGATGTCGCGCAGCGCGTCCTGCGCTGCCCCTGGATAGCGGAAGCCGGCGCCGCGCAAAGTAGCCGGCAGCGGCGCGATGGGCCGATCGTCGCGCGCCGCGTCGAGCCGATCCCGTCCAGGCAGCCAGACGAGTCGGTCCAACACCGAGCCGAGCACGAACCAGGAGAACACTCCGGTGGCGATCATCCCTAGCGCGACGCTCCCGGCGACCCACACCCACCACCAGCGCAGCGCCGAGTCGGTGAGATCGGCGGCGGCCCGGCCGAGCGGGGCCAACTGCGACTGACGTCCCGCGAGATCCTGAATGCCGCGCGAGGCGTTGCGCATATTGTCGAACAGCAGTTCGCGGGCCGCGGACATCGCCAGCAGTGACCCGATGGCGAACGACGCCCAGACGAGTCCGGTCAGCGTCGACAGTCCGAGCACCGCGACGACGCCGCCGCGTCGCCGCTTGACCGTGCCGATGATCCCGCCCACCGTCGCCGAGGCGACCAACCCGATCGCGGGCGCGACACCCGCCGCGACGAAGGTGACCAGCGTGGCCGCGATGCTCGCGGTGACCAGGGTGCGCAGCCGATGGCGATGCGCGATCAACCCCATCGGCACCGCGGCGACCAGCTGCAACGCGGCCGCGAACGGAACTATCGAGCCAATGGTGACGAGGCCGACGGTCGCGCCCCCCAACACGGCGCCGGTCGCCAGCTCGATCGGACGCAGCGCTCCCCGCGCACCCGGTTCGCCCGCACAGGGCACTTCACTCACGGCACAAGTCTGCCAGTCCGAGGACCACAGCTGGCTGCTGCGAAAGCTTTCGCTGGTGTGCCACGGGTCAGGCGACCGGGGTGAGGGTGTAGGCGGTGGGGTCGAGCTTTCGGACGGATTTGCGGTAGCTGGTCTGCGAGCCGGGCCAGTTGTTGGTGATCCGGCCCGCGGAGTTGCGATACCAGCTGGAGCAGAAGTTCCACGGGGTGCGGGCAAGGCGCTGTTGCAGCGCGGTGTTGAAGGTCGCCTCGCGGTCCGCGCGCACATCGAGGCAGTGGCCGGGGCGCTCGGCGAGCAACTGGACGGCCTGCCGAATGTAGCGGGTCTGCGACTCGATCATGTAGATGATCGAGCCCACTCCGAGGTTGGTGTTCGGACCGTAGACCACGAAGAAGTTGGGGAAATTCGGCACCGAGATGCCGTAATAGGCGTGCGCTCCGTCTGCCCAGGCGTCCGACAGCTTGCGGCCCGCGCTGCCGTAGATGTTCATCGGCCAGAGGAATTCGGTGCCCTTGAATCCCGTGCCGTAGATGAGCACGTCGGTGTCGTGCACGACGCCGTCGGCTGTGCGTACGCCATGCGCCGTGATCTCGGTGATCGCGGTGGTTTCCACGTGCACGTTCGGCTGCGTCAGCGCCGGGTAGTACTCGTTGGAGAACAGCACTCGTTTGCAGCCGACGGGATAGTCCGGGGCGAGTGCCGCCCGCAGCCGCGGATCCTTGACTTGCCTGGCCAGATGCCGGGACGCGATGTGTGTCACCAGCCGCGCGATCGCGGGGACCTCGACCAGTCCGAGTGAGAGGAACTCCGAGATCGACCACCATCCGAACCGCTCGATCAGCAGAGCTCCGGGCACCCGCGCGAACAGGCGATGTTGGATCGGGGAGTACTCGGTATCGAACTTCGGGACCACCCAGGCGGGCGTCCGCTGGAACAGGGTGAGGTGGGCGACCTCGGGCTGGATTTCCGGGATGAACTGGATGGCGCTGGCCCCGGTGCCGATGCAGGCGACGCGTTTGCCGGTGAGGACGACGTCGTGGTCCCATTCCGCCGAGTGGAACGACGGGCCGGTGAAGGTGTCGACGCCGGGGATGCTCGGCATCGCCGGGCGGGACAGCTGGCCCACCGCGGAGATCACGATGTCGACGATCCGGGTGTCGCCGTCGGTGCTGCGCACCGTCCAGCGGCCGGTAGCGTCGTCGAACTCCGCGTCGGTGACGCCGGTGTCGAACCGGATCGTGTCGAGCACGCCGTGGCGTTGGGCGACGTCGCGCAGGTAGTCGTGAATGGCGACCTGTCCGGAGTAGCGCTGCGGCCAGTCCGGTTTGGGCTCGTACGAGAACGAGTACAGCGGTGACGGCACATCGCACGCGGCGCCGGGGTAGGTGTTCTCCCGCCACACCCCGCCGAGGTCCGCGGCGCGCTCCAGGATGGTGATGTCGTCGAAACCGTTGCGTCGCAGTTCGACCGCCATGCTGATGCCGCCGAAGCCGGCGCCGATGATGAGGATCGTCGGCCGATTGCCCGCTGTCATCTCGCGCTCCTCGCTGGACCGTAGATGACTCCACTCTAGGTGCCTTCGACCGTGCTATCGAGAATTTCGGCCATAATGACCGCGTGGAGCGGGCGCAGGATCCGGAAATCCGCGATTGGAACTTTCCGCGCGGTGTCGCGAGCGCGGCGCTGATGGTCGACTACGCGGCCGAGTGCGGCGTGGACACCGCACGCATGCTGCACGCCACCGGGCTCACCGAGCGGCAGCTGCACGACCCCGACGCGCAGATCGACGCGCACGCCGAACTCGCGGTGGTCCGCAATCTCGTCCGAGCGCTGCCGGACCAGCCCGCGCTCGGTGTCGAGGTCGGCCGCCGCTATCGGATCACCACGTTCGGCATCTTCGGCTTCGCGTGCGTCAGCAGCCCGACGCTGGCGGCGGCGATCAGGTTCGCGCTGCGTTTCCTGGACCTGAGTTTCACCTTCTGCCTGCCGGTCGTGGAGTGGGGCGACGGTGAGTTCCTCGCGTGGGTGCACGACGAGTCCGTACCCGTCGACGTGCGGCAGTTCCTGGTCGAGCGGGACGTGACCGCGATGCATCAGGTGATGAGCGACCTGCTCGGTACGCACCTGCCACTGACCAGGGCCGAATTTCGTTTTCCGGTACCTGACCATGCCGACCGGATCGAGCGGATCACGGTGGTGCGGCCGCGATTCGACATGCCGCACAACCTGTTCGCTATCGACCCGGTGCTGCTGAAGCAGCCGTTACCGCAAGCCAATGAACACACCTGGGCGATGTGCCTTGCGCAGTGCCGGGACCTGGTGCACCGGCGTAGGGCTCGCACCGGCATCGCCGCCGAGGTTCGGGAGCGTCTCGTGCCGCGCGGCGGTGTCGACGGATTCATCGCGCCGCCCGGGATCGACGCCGTGGCAAGCGATCTCACTATGAGCACGCGCACCTTGCGTCGGCGCCTCGACGCGGCGGGGACCAGCTATCGTGCCCTGCTGGACGAAGTTCGACGTGCCTTGGCCGAGGAAATGCTCACCGCTACCCCGCTTTCGGTGAGCGACGTCGCCATTCGCCTCGGCTACGCGGAGGCGTCCACGTTCATCTACGCCTTCAAGCGGTGGACCGGAGCTACTCCCGCGGCCTACCGCCGCGAACGCGCAGGCCGTGGTTAGGTCGCTTCGCCGCGTCCCTTCCGACTACCGGTGTATGCCAGTTCGCGGATTCTGCCGATGGCCGGGGGGAACAGCTGAACCTCGGGCGGGCGGTTGAGCATGGGATCGAAATAGTCCGTGCGGTGTTCGGCGGGCTCCTCGTGGCGCAGCGTGAGTTCGGCGATCCGCCGCGACGACGTGCCGATGCCGCTCGCGGTGAGGGTGAAGGTCACCATGTGTTCGCGTAGGTGCGTGTTCATCGCGTCCAGCGACGCCGACCTCGGCTGGCCGGCGTCCGGCTCGGCGAAGAACCAGGTCGGCATGGACTTCCCGACCTGATAGGGCATCAGGGTGCCGTATCGGGCGCTGGCCCAGCCGCGGGCGGGCGTGATCACGAATCGGCTCACCAGCCCGAGGCCGGTCGTGGCCATGGCGAAGTCCCAGGGTTCGTTGTCGCGGTCGAGGACCCGGAACGCGAATCCGAGGACATCGGGCAGACCCGCCGGAATGCCCGCCCCCTTGGACAGTCGCGCGATAACGGCGCGTTCTCCGCTGCCGAAGAGGGGTTCGAATTCGGTCTCCGCGTGCAGTCGGCCGGACAGATGCAGGCCATCGGGATGGAACACCCGCGCGTGCCGGATCCGCGCTCCGGTCGCGAACACGCCTTTCACCAGTGCGGCTGGCAGGTCGACCATGGCGGGACCTCCGTGGTAGACATCGCTGATGTCTCCCGATTGCCCGGCCTTCCGGTGGGTAAACCGGTTCAGTCCGGTTGTACCCCGATCCGTCCGCCCATCGGTACCGTGCGGAAATGGGTTGTCAGGCGGTGGTTCTCATCGATGACGTGCAGGGTGACCGCCGGGTCCGGCGCATAGTCCATGACATGGTCGGGCAGTTCGAGTTCCCAGTCGCCGCCCAGCACCGACGCGGTACTCGGGGCCACCAGCAAGGGGCGCCCGGCGAACATCGTGGTAGCCGCCGAGTGCGCATGCCCGGTGAGCACGCCGATGATACGGTCGTCGCCCGCGACCAGGTCCGCGAACTGCTGCGGGTCGGCGAGCGAGATCTCGTCGACGACCGGGCTGAACAGGTGTGCGGGCGGATGGTGCAACGCGAGCAGGACCGGTTTGCGGTCCGGCGCCGCGGCGAGCACGCCGCGCAGCCAGTCATAGGTCTCGTCGGTGAGCCGGCCGCCGGGCTCGCCGGGGATGCTCGAATCCAGCAGGACGACGGTGAGGTCGCCGACTCGATGGGCGTGGTTGACCGGCGCGTCCGAAGCGGGTTCGCCGAGCAGCGCGGTGCGAAAGCTCGCGCGGTCGTCGTGGTTGCCGGGGATGGCGTACACCGGGATATCGGTGTCGAAGGTGCGCTTGGCCGCGGTGTACTGCTCCGGCGCACCGGACTCGGTGATGTCGCCGGTCACCAGGACGGCGTCCGGCCTGCGACGCAGGTCGGCGAGGAAAGCCATGACCCGCCGCACACGTTCGGCGTTGCGGGTGCCGACATCGAAGTGGGTGTCGCTGACCTGAGCCACCAGGATCATCGGCGTTCACCTTCGCTAGGGGATCGTTTCGTGCGCCGCAGTGTGCTCACGTCGCATCCGTGGCACGTCATCAGGCTAGATGAGCTGCGTCTTCCGCGTCGTTATGAGGCTCGCCACCGAACGGGAGCAGCCCGGTGGTTCAGTGGACGCCGCCATGGCGTTCGGCTGGTCTCGCGGCAACGGGATGCGGGTGCCGCGTCGATGGTGTAGGTGACCGGGTCTACTGCGATTGCTCGGTGACCGCGACAGAGAGGGTGTACAGGGCGCGCAGGAATGCGCGCCGATCCGCGGGGGTGAGCTGCTCGAGTAGTCGATCCTCGTGTGCTTGGATATCGCGCTGCGCGCGATCGCGCAGTGCCCGGCCCGCCTCGGTGAGCGACACCAGGCGGGCGCGGCGGTCGACGGGATCGGCGTCGCGGCCGATGAGTCCGCGCTCTTGGAGTTCGTCGAGCACGCCGATGATGCGGGTTTTGTCCGCGTGGATCTTCTTGGCCAGTGCGGCCTGGGTGTAAACGGGCTCGTCGCCGAGGCCGAGCAGCACTGCGTATCCCCACATGGTCAAACCGTTGCGCTCGAGTATGGGCAGTTCCGCCGCGATGAGGGCACGGCCGAGCGGCGCGATCATCGTGGCGAGATCGGGGCGCTGCACTGCCGACATGAGTAGAAAATACTGCTTGGCATACGATATGCATTTGCTTATGATAAGCAAGCGCTTACTATATGAGCCGAGGGCGTCGGGATTACGGCGGTCTCGGCCACGCCGTTCGGGCAGGGTGCTGCCCCGCATATCGAGAGGACTGACATGACCCTCCATTCCGACAACAGCGCGGTCACCGCTCAGGTGCACGGAGTCGACCCACGGCAAGTCCCGCGTGATCTGGTCGCGCTCGACGCGCAAGCGGTCCGGGTCAGCATCGACGTGGTATCGCACGTCACCGCGGCGGATCTCGCCGAGCCGACGCCTTGTAGGGGCTGGACCCTGCACGGCCTGCTGGCGCACATGATCGCCCAGCACTACGGTTTCGCGGCCGCTTCTCGTGGTGAAGGCGATCCGGCGCTGTGGCAGCCGCGTTTGCTGGGTGCGGATCCGGTGGCGGACTACCGCGCGGCAGCCGAACATGTGCTCGAAGCCTTCGCCGGGGGCGATGTCCTCGATCGGATGTTCCCCCTGCCGGGGGTCGCCAGATCCTTCGAAGTCTCCGGAGCCCAGGCTGTCGGTTTCCACTTCATCGACTACGTCGTGCACTCGTGGGACGTAGCCCGAACTATCGGCCGCGCAGTCGATTTCGACGACGTCCTGCTCGCCGCCGCCCTGCCGATAGCCGAAGCCGTTCCCCGCGGCACGGCGCGTCTGGCCCCCGGATCCCCGTTCGCCCCAGTAGTCGCCTGGTCCGGCGAATCCCCGCTCGACGACATCGTGGCGCTGCTCGGCCGCTCGCCGAACTGGCCGGAATAGTCGCCTAATCGCTGGCGTGGAGCGGTGATTCGTTGTCGGGCAGCAGGGCGGCGGCACGCTCGAGAATCGCTTCCGCGGTGTCCGAATCGGCCGGCACCGGTCGCCAGAAGTCGGGACCAGGTGTCGCTCGTAGCGCCAGTTCCGGTGGTGTGCGCCAGGATGCGGCCAGGCCGAGCTGCCAGGAGTGCAGGTAGGTCCGGTCGTACCGGTCGGACTTGTCGAACAGCGGGTCCCCGACGATCGGGTAGCCGACCCAGGCCAGGTGCACGCGGATCTGGTGGCGACGGCCGGTGATCGGGCGCAGCGCGAGGACAGTGTGTTCGTCGGCGCGGTGGACGGTGGCGAACCGGGTCACCGACGGATAGTTCTTGGCATCGAGCAGGTCGGCCTGGTCGACGAACCACCGGTCCGACTCGTGCCGGATGCGCTCGCGCGGCGCCGCGATCCGCACCCTGTTCTTGCGCCCGATACTCAAGGGGAGATCGATCACGCCGGTGTCCGGAACTCCGGTGGCCGCGACGACGGCCAGGTACGCCTTTTCGGCGGTCTGTTTGTTGAACTGCCTGGTCAGCTCGCCATGCGCGCCGAGTTCCTTGGCGAACAGGATCAGGCCGGAGGTCGCCTTGTCGATCCGGTGCACCGGATACAGCGGCTCGCCCGCCGCGGCCGCGAGTTGCACGATGTCGGTGTCGTGGCGTTCGCCGGTGACGGATATTCCGGCAGGTTTGTGCAACGCCAGAATCGCCGCGTCCTCCTCGACGAGGGAATGCGCGCGCAACTGTGACCAGTCCTTCTCCACCTGGACGAGCCTAGGGGGCCTGGCACGTGCGCGCCGCGGAACCTAGGTGCTCGTGCTGCTGTGGCGCAGCACGTGTGGACGGAGCCGGGTGAAGCCGCGTACTCGGACGCTGCGCAGGTTCTTGATGCTGAACTCCGAATCGTCCGCCAGCGCGTCGGCGGCGATGTCGTCGACCAGCACGGTGCCGGGTTGCGCGACTCCGGTGAGCCGGGACGCGATGTTCACCACCGAGCCGTACAGGTCGCCGAACCGTTGCAGCACCGGACCGTAGGCGAGGGCGACGCGCAGCTCCGGCGTGCCGCCGACCATCATGGTCGACTCCTGGATAGCCAGCGCGATTCGGGCGGCGTCAGCGGCATTCGCCGCGGCGAACATCACTTCGTCGCCGACATTCTTGACCACCCACCCGCCGTTCTCGGTAATGGCGGCAGTGGTGGTGGACTCGAATGCCTCCAGCAGCATGGACAGTTCGTCGGGGTGCAGGTGCCTGGTCAGTCGGGTGTAGCCGACCATGTCGGCGAAGCCGACGGCCAGCTCACGAACCGACTCGCCGGCCGTGGTCGCGGGGTCCAGCGAACGGGACACCGCCGCAGCGAGATGCCGACGCCAGGCGTAGGTGTTCAGCTGCTCCAGCGTGGCGAGGGCGCTCACGGTCGCGGCGCGCACCGTCTCGGCCGGGTCGGCGTCCGGTTCGGCCTCGGCGATACGTCCGGCGACCTCTGCGAGCACCACATCGACCTGCCATTCCGCCAGGCGCGCCATGCCCTGCCCGAGCGTCCGCGCGGTGGCCGCCTGCTGCCGTTTGTCGGCCGAGGACAAGACATTCAGCCGCTGGAAGTTGCCGACCGCGGCGACGTCGGCGTCGGTGTAGTCGATCGCTTCCGCGTCCACGCTGGCGGGGAAACCGAGTGCCATCCACAGCCGCCGGGTCAGTGCCTCGGTTGTCCCGGTCCGCTCGGCGACCTCGGCGCGGTTATACCGTCGCGGTCCGTCCAGCAAACACGACTCCACGACCGACTGCACCAACTCGGAGTTCTCGGTGGGCACCATGATCGGTACATTACGGGCTGGCCTGTCGGTCGCCACGGCATGATCACGGCTTGCGGTCGCCGCGTCGAAGCTGTCAGGCTGCGGTGGTGACGACGGCGCGCAACGCGACATTCAACACCCTGGCCGAGCGATTGATTTCGCTTGGCATGATCTCGACCGATACCGCGCACCGTGTGCTCCGCGACATCGATGAGCTGGACGACGACGGGCTGGACTACGAGCTGGACGACGAAGGCTTGTCGGATGCACTGGAGTGTTTCGGGGTGGCGTTCGGGGTACACAGCGACCAAGTCGACGACCTGGAGGGCAGCTACGAATACCTGTTGCGTGACGCGGCAGCTTGCACCGGCGGGGCCGTCGTCGTCGAGGATGTCGAACTGAGCAGCGACCCGGACGGTGCGGAGATCCTTCGGTTCGTCTGCAACGGCTCGGTTGTCGAATGGTCACTGGAACACGATTTCGACGGCTATTTCGACCAGATGGGCATCCTGGCCAACATCGACGATCTCAATCCGCCCGGTGTGGATGACCACAGGACGTTCCGGTCGGTCGACCTCGATGAGTCGGAGACCAACTATTACGTACTCGTCGACGATGAGCAGGCGCTGGCACTGGTGAATGAGTTGGGGCTGCCCCTCGACTGATGTCTGCACTCGAGGATGGCCTCTCGAAACCTTCGCGCTCGACCGAAGCTGTTGTCTGCATAGTGAATTCACCCGATGCCATCGCCCGTCACCCATACCATTCCGCGCCCGGACTCGGCCGGCGCGCGCTGTTCGCGCGGCACGATCCGATCCAGTCGGTATCCGAGCCGGCGGGGGACCGCAGAACTGCGCGTATTGGCTGCGTCGCAGCGGATCTCGACGCGACTGATCCCGGGCAGACTCAACGCCGTCTCGGTCAGTTTCGCGGCGGACCGGGTGATCACCCCGCGGCCGGTGTGCGCGATGTGGCACCAATAACCGATCTCCAACGTGGCGGGTCCCACTCGGTCGTGTAGGCCGATCGCACCGAGCAGAGTTCCCCTGGAGTCGAAGATGCCATAGTTGAAGCCCTCGTCGGTGGGCCAGTTCGCGCTAGCGGCTTGGTTGAACTCCCGCTGTTGGTCCAGCGTCCTGGGCTCGGTCAACCACGGCATCCATGCGTGGAGGTGGTCGAACGACGCGGTGATCGCCTCGAATTGGGCTACCAGGTCCTGTGACGTCCAGCGGCGGATCAGGATGTCGCCGAGGTCCGCGCGGACAGGCGGCGCAACGTCCGGCGCCAGCGCTCGGGGAAGTCCGGTTTCCATGTCGAGATCGTGGCCCTTGCCCGGCAGATGGACAACACAATATTGCCGCGACCGGAATGGAACCGCGGCATCCCGTGGGCCGTCGGACCGCCGACGCGCAATTGTGACGACTGGAATCTGTAGCTGGTGAAAATCATGCCCCGCAGCCCGAGCCTGGACCCCTCAACTCTGGATGTGGCAGGTGACCCAGCTGGTCAGCCCTCGAGCAGAACCTGTCGGGTCGCGGCGTCGATCCGGTCGATGATCGTCGAGGTCAGCGCAGGCTGAGTTGTGCATCGCGGTGCAGCTCATCGATGATCTGTTCGCTCACGTGGGGCACAGTGACGATATGGGCCAGGCTTCCCTCGGTGGCCAGGTGGTATTTCCTGCAGATCCACTCGGCGGGCCGGTCGAAGACAACGACGATCGATGCCGGATGCAGGGTCGGACGCAGCCCGGCATCGGCCAGTTTCCTGGTCGCGTACTCGGCCATGTCGAGGGCCCGGTGGGCGGTGCGCTCCAGGCCCGCTTTTCCCTTGGCTGCCAAGGCGTACCAGAGCAGCGCGCTGGCCAGTCCGCTGCGGGAGCAGCTGAGGGTGGAGTCGGTGGCCCCGACATACTCGGCGCCGACCGTGGAGTCGATCAGTTCCGCCCGACACAGCGCCAGCGCGCACGGCACAGGCATGCCCAGACCCTTGTGCATGCTTATCGCGACACTGCCGACTTCACGCCGGGCGAAACCCCACGACTCCTGCTCGGCGGTGAACGGCACGATGAGCCCGCTGAGGGCGGCGTCGACATGAACATAGACTCGGCCCGCTGCCGCGCCGGCCCCGATGATCGCGTCGACATCGTCGATCGCACCGGTCATGGTCGTGCCGATCGTCGCAACTACGACTGCGCCTCGGCCCGGGTCGGCACGGCATTCGCGGGCGAGGGCATCGGCGTCGATCCGGCCCTGGTCGTCACAGGCGACGACGACCATTTCCTTGCGCATCAGCCGGGCGCTCTTGTGAATGCTGTAGTGCGCCGCCGCACTGCAGTAGATCCTGGCTTCGGGAAGCAGTGCGCAGCCGCGGTCCAGCCCGAATAGATTGGCCTCACTGCCGCCGCCGGCCACATATCCGTAAACCTGCTGCGGGTCCGCGTTGGCGAGTTCGGCTATGAAGTCGACCACGGAACGCTCCATTGCTTTGGCGTTGACATTTGACTTCTCGTGACTGTCCGGGTCCCCGACATTGTTCACGAAGATGTCGAGCAGACCGGCGAACCTGCTGAAGCTGAAGTCCAGATTGGCTGGGAACCCCAGCACATAGGGTTCGTCTGTCCGCATTTCCGCGATGAAGGTATCGAGCGCCTCGAGCAGGTCCGGCTCGGGGATGGGGAATTGCTCGATCCCGTACTGGCTGGACCGTACTTGGTTTATTCGCATCAACTTGATCGTCAATTCATAGAAGGCTGAGGATGTGGGAGGGTCGGTGCCGACGCGACATCTTCGTGCGGTTTCGGATATCGCTTTTCCGCTGGGCGACCGCACCGCGGAATCCTGCACCGCCGACCTGGTCGGCAGGGGAGTCGATAGGCGTAAAGGACCGATGTCCGGGGATCGGCTTCGAGCGGCCCCGGAATCGGCGAAACTGTCCTGAAGTGTGAAGTGCGGCGTGCCTGGTCGGTGTGCCTCCTGCTTTCACGCCGAACGGCCTGCGCCAATCGAGCTGGTCCGGCCCGGAGTTCCGGGCCTAGGCGCGAACCGAGAAATCGAGACTGGACCGTAGTCTATGAATTGTGCTGGGCTCGAGAAGTCAGCCTTCCCGCTGTCGAGAAGAAAGCCCTGGACGCGTTCACAGTGGCGAGTCGCGCCGACTCGGAAGGGGAAGGACTTTTCCATACGAGGTGAACCGCGATCAGGTCGACAATGCCGCATGTTCGGCGAGCGCCGCCCGCGGAACGTACGGCGTCGTCGGGCCAACGGGTCGACTCCAGTCGCCGCCGTAGCTCACAGCGAGCGCCGCGGCGAACAGCACCTGTACCTCGTCGGACACGTGGACCGGGGTGGATGCAAGGGGAACGGCCGCATCCCGCTATAGCGCGAGGAAAGGGTCTCATCGCTCACTGTTGACATCGTGGCGTGCCCGGCGATCCGTTGGCTGCGCGATCGGCGTAATCGGATAAGTTGGCGTGTAGCGCGGCCTTGGCGAGGTGGACCGCCTGGGGTGGACGGGAGGAGGCTCGGTGGATACGAATGCGGAGACCGCTGCGGGCCCCGCGACCTTCGACGAGCTGGTGATCGAACTCCGTGGTCGGATGGACGCGCTGTCCAGCTCGCATAAGAAGCTCGCGCAGCGAGTGCTGTCGGATCCCGAAGCCGTCGCGTTCATGACCGTCTCCGAACTCGCGAGCGCGGTCGGAGTCAACGAGGCCACGGTTGTTCGCTTTGCCAATGGGTTAGGGTTGAAGGGGTATCCCGGGCTGACCCGTTTGTGCCGGGAACGGCTGCAGGAGCAGGCCCAATTGCTGCGCCGCTTCGACAATCTCGAGCATCTTGCCGCCGAGGGGGCGGGCCTGCGCGAACACACCGTGGCGCTGGATCAGGCCAATATCGCCCGGACGTTCGCGCGCATCGATGACGCGATGTGGGAGTCGGTCGCCGAGCAGCTGGCCCATGCGCCCCGCGTGCATGTGATGGGGTTGCGAAAATGCCACGCGCCCGCGTATCTGCTGAGCTACTTGCTCGGCATGCTGCGTGAGGACGTGTCGACGGTCGATGCCAGCGCCGGATCCCTGACCGACGAACTTCGTCGGGTGCGGGCGGGCGATTGCTTCGTGGCGATGTCGATCCATCGCTACAGCCTCGATACCGTGCGTGCCGCGCAGTGGGCTCGACAGCGTGGTGCGCACGTCATCGCGTTGACCGATACCGCCGTCTCGCCGTTGGCGGTGTCGGCGCACGACACGTTCTACATCGAGGCATCCAGCGCGAGTGTTCTGCGCTCGATGACCGCGTTCACCTCCCTCGCCCAGGCGATGACCGGCGAGGTTGCCCATCTGCTCGGGCATCGGGTGCGCGCGACACTGCTCGAAGAGGAGAAACTGCTGGGCGAGTTCGGCGTCTACGCCTCCGATACCACGGGCGAATAGCGAAGGCGCGCCGACCTATTCCGCCGGCACCAGCGCAACCGCGGTCGTTCGACGCTGATGAATCAGGCCCGCACCGACGGCGATACCGGTGACCGTCAGGGTCAAGGCGAGCGGGGTCCGAGTGTCGGAGGTGGACGCCATCCCGCAGACGATGCCCAGCAGAATCACTCCGACCGCATAGGACAGGTACGGGGCGCCCCACATCTTCACCGGCAGCTCGGCGATCTCCGCCTCGGTCTTGGTGCGGCGTCCGACGATCTGGGTAGCGCAGATGCACAGGTAGACCACGACCGCGATCGCGCCCGAGGAACTGAGCAGGAACGTGAAAACCGCTCCGGTGGGTAAGAAGTAGTTCGCCACCACCGCGAGGAATCCGGCACTCGAGGCCGCGAGCACACCGGCGACCGGCACCCCGGAACGGGCGGTGGTGCCGAGCAGGCGAGGGGCTTCACCGCGCCGCGCCAGCGCGAACAGCATCCGAGAAGACGAGTACAGGCCCGAGTTCAGGCACGACAACACGGCGGTGAGCACGATCAGATTCATGATCGTCTGCACACCCGGAACGCCCAGCAGGTCCAGCACCGCGGCATAGGGGCTCTCGGTGACTTGCGTTGCGTTCCAGGGCAACAGCGTGACGACGACCAGAATGGAGCCGACGTAGAAGACCAGGATGCGTCCGGCGATGCTGCGCATGCTCGCGCGCACCGCCTGGACCGGATCTGTCGCCTCGCCCGCGGCGATCGTCACCAGTTCGGTGCCGAAGTAGGAGAAGAAGACCGTCAACGATGCGACCAGCAAGGGCGCGAGCCCATTCGGGAACAGGCCGCCGTTCCCGAGCAGGTTCGCCGTTCCTGGCGTGTGGAAGTGCGGGAACAGTCCGCAGACCGCGGCGATGCCGATTCCGATGAAGGCAACGATCGCAATCACTTTGATCATGGCGAACCAGAACTCGAAACGGGCGAATGAGGTCACCGCCGCCAGGTTCACGCCGGTCAGTGCGCTCATGAAGATCAGGGAAAACAGCCAGGTCGGCACCGCGGGCAATAGCTGATTGGCGATCGCCGCGCCGGCGATGGCCTCGAAAGCGACGGTGACACACCAGTGATAGGCGTAGACCCAGCCGACCGACAGCCCCGCCCAGGAACCGAGTTCGCGGGAGGCGTAGCTGGAGAACGACCCGGTCTCGGGGCTGGCCGTGGCCAGTTCGGCGAGCATGCGCATCACCAGGATGATGACCAGGCCGGTGAACAGATAGACGAGGACGATGCCCGGTCCGACCGCGGAGATCGCCTTGCCGCTGCCGACGAACAGTCCGGCGCCGATGACCCCGCCGATGCCGATCATCGTCAACTGGCGAGTGTTGATGCTGTGCTGCAGATTCCCTGAGGTGGGCACGATGCCTTCTTCCGTGGCTGTGGGCTGTGACCCAGATAACTGATTGTGTGTCATGAAACACGGTCGGCACGGCGTGAGCAATAGATTTTGCATAGACGTTACGTAATGCAATTTCTATGGCATAGTGTGGGGACGGGCCGTGACCGGGTGGACCCGGCCGCGGCGGCCGCGGTGGCTCGCGATCGACTGATCCGCCTGCTCCGCACCGTATTTCCCATGCCGGAAGAAGAAGTGAGGCCCCATGTCGACTGTGCTGGTCAACAGATCCGGTTCTGTCGCGACACTTGCGCTCAACCGCCCAGAACGCCTGAACGCGGTCAATGAGGAGCTGTATCGCGTGCTGATCGTCGAACTGGTTGCCGCCGACTCCGATCCAGATATCCGCTGTGTCGTTCTCACCGGCACCGGACGGGCATTCTGTGTCGGCGCCGACCTGAAGGCGCACAAGTCGGGCGCCAGGACTCCCGCCGAGCAGGCGCGCTACCTCGACCTCGGTCAGCGCGCCTGCGAACAGATCCAGACGATGGGAACGCCGGTGGTGGCGGCGGTCAATGGCTACGCCCTAGGGGCCGGCGCCGAACTGGCGGTGAGCGCGGACTTCCTCGTCATGGCCGAGGACGCGCAGATGGGCTTCCCCGAGGTGAGCATCGGCACCTTTGTCGGCGGGGGTGTGACCAACCGCCTTCCGCGCCTGGTCGGCCTGCGTCGCGCCACGGACCTGCTGATTCTCGGGGACCGATTCACCGGCAAGGAGGCACTCGACTGGGGACTGGCGCATTCCGTGGCAGCCACCGACCTGCTGCTCGAGTCGGCCAACGAGCTGGCCGAAACCCTCTCGGCGAAGGCGCCGCTGGCAGTGGCCCGGATGAAAGCGGCACTGCGCCGCAACGATCCACTCGATGTCGCGTTCGCCACCGAGCCGCGGGAGCTTCTCGAATTGATGGCGACCAGGGACTGGGCCGAGGGCGTCGCCGCGTTCGCCGAACGCCGCGCCCCCACTTTCGAAGGAAAGTAGGCATGACCAGCATCGCCGAGCGCGGATTCGGTCGCGACACCTCCGCTCGCACCGCATTGGAGCGGCTGTTGGACCCGCATTCCATCGCTATCGTCGGCGCGTCGGCCAATGTGGCCAAGCGAGGGTTCCACGCCATTCGCGCTCTCCAGCAATCCGGCTACGCCCATCCCATCTACCCGGTCAACCCGACGGCGATGCAGATCCTCGGCCTCGATGTGTACTCGTCGATCGATCGGCTTCCCTACGGTGTCGACGTCGCGCTGATCGCGCTGCCCGCGGCCGCCGTTCCCGACACGCTGCGTCGATGCTCCGCCGCCGGCATCGCCGGAGCTGTCGTGCTGGCCAACGGTTTCGGCGAGCTCGGGGACGCCGGCGCCGAACTCGCCGCCGCGCTGTCGACGGTGATCGCGCAAACCGGCATCAGGGTCATCGGACCCAATACCTCGGGCCTGATCAACGTCTCCTCGGGTGCGAATCTGGTTGGTCTCCACGGCGTTCCGCCCGGTCCGATCAGTGTGATCACGCAGAGCGGGAACATGCTGCTCTCGCTGGTCAACGACGATCGCGCGATCAGAGGCCCCGGTTTCCATGCCTATGTGGGGCTGGGTAACCAGGCCGACGTCCGCTACGACGAATGCCTCACCGAACTGGCCGGCCACCCGGGCACCGGCGTGGTGGCGATCCATTCCGAAGGATTCATCGACGGCCGATCGTTCCTGGTCGCCGCCGCACGCGCGGTACCGGATACGCCGGTCGCCGTGTTGCGCGGCGGACGTTCGGAAGTCGGCCGCCGCGCCGCGTGCTCGCACACCGGCTCGATCGCCGGGTCGGACGCGGTGGCGACGGCGGTGCTGCGGCAGGCAGGAGTGGAACTGATCGAGCGCTCGGACGAGCTCGCGGTCGTCGCAGGCGCCCTCGCCACCTGTGCTCCGATCGCCCAGGGGTGCAAAGTCGCGATACTCAGCGATGGCGGTGGCCACGCGACGCTGGCCGCCGATGCCCTTGCCGCTCGCGGCATCGAACTGGCCGGGCTCGGTGCGCAGACTCGGCTGCGGCTACGACAACTGCTCGGCGACGCCGCTGCGGTGACCGATCCGGTGGATGTGGCGGGCGCTACCGACACCGATCCGATGGTGTTCGTCGACGCCGCCGACGTGCTCATGCGTGATCCCGAGGTCGGCCTGGTGCTGATCATCGGCCTCTACGGCGGCTACCACCTGCGATTCGACCCCGGGCTACGTGAGATCGAGGACGCTGCGGCCGCCCGCTTGCTCGAGCTCGTCACCGAGCGCCGCGTCCCCCTGCTGATTCAGAGCTGTTACGCCGGCGCCGAGATAGCCAATCACGACCGCCTACGGGCAGGTGGCGTCCCGGTACTCGCTTCGATTGATCACGCCGTGCGGGCCGTGGTCGCGTTGGAGCGGCGCGGACGCAGGCTGGCCGATGCCGCGCAGCGCTCCTCGCTGGTCCTGCCGCTTCCCGCCCCACCCGTGTCGGGATCGGGACTTCTCGATGAACCGACCGCACGGCGGGTGGTCGAGGACGCCGGATTCGACGTCGGCGCCTGGAGCTTCGCGGCTACCGTCACGGAGGTGGTCGCGGCCGTCGCCGACTATCAACGTCCCTGTGCGCTGAAGGTCGTTTCCGCGCAGGTGATCCACAAGTCCGACGTCGGCGGGGTCCGGCTCGGCGTGGTGGCCGCCGACGCCGCTCGACATGCCCAGGCGATCATCGATTCCGTTCGAACCCACGTGCCCGAAGCCCATATCGATGGAATCATCGTCGCTCCGATGGCCGATGCCGGGGTCGAGCTGCTCGTCGGTGCGACGCGCGATCCGATCTTCGGACCGGTGGTGGCCTTCGGGAGCGGCGGAGTGATGGTCGAGGCATGGCAGGATGTCGCATTCCGGGCCGCGCCGTTCACCGAGTTGGAGGCGTACGAGATGATCGGCGAGACGATCGCCTCCCGCATGCTCGACGGCTACCGCCATCTCCCTGCGGTGGACCGCCAGCAGCTGGCCCGATTCCTCGTGCGCGTCGGCGATTTCGTGGCCGCCCACCCGGAGATAGCCGACATCGATCTCAACCCCGTCATCGCCTCGAGGTCCGGAACGGTTCCGGTCGATATCCGGATCGTAGTGTCAGAGGAAACCCCTGGAGGTGGCCATGAGTGAACCGATCCTGATCGACCGCAGTGGTGATGTCGTCGTGTGGACGCTGAACAATCCCGCGGCGCGCAACCCCCTCTCCGAATCCGACACCATCGCCGCTATCGAGGACGCGGTGACGGCAGCCAATCGCGACCACAGCCTGCGGGCGGCGATTCTCACCGGCGCCGGGTCGGCGTTCTCGTCCGGCGGCAATGTCAAACACATGCGCGATCGGGCCGGAATGTTCGGCGGCACACCGGCGCAGCTGCGTCAGGGGTACCGGCACGGCATCCAGCGCATCCCGAAAGCCTTGTACCACTGCGAGATTCCCACCATCGCCGCGGTCAACGGACCGGCCATCGGCGCGGGCTGCGATCTCGCGCTGATGTGCGATATGCGTATCGCCGCCAGCACCGCGGCATTCGCCGAGAGCTTCATCAAGGTCGGCATCATTCCCGGTGACGGCGGCGCCTGGCTGCTGCCGCGGGCGATCGGCATGGCCAGAGCCTGTGAGATGGCCTTCACCGGTGAACCGATCGACGCGCAGACCGCGCTCGAATGGGGCATGGTCTCCCAGGTCGTCGAACCCGACGTCCTGCTCGACGCGGCCCACCGGCTCGCCGCCCGGGTGTCCGCCAACCCGCCGCACGTGCTGCGAATGACCAAGCGACTGCTGCGCGAGGGTCAGCAGCAGAGTCTGGAAAGTCTCTTGGAACTGTCCGCGGCGATGCAGGCGATCGCCCATCACACCGACGATCACCGCGAGGCCGTCGCGGCAATGCTGGAGCGCAGACCGCCCGACTTCACCGGCCGATGAGCCGAGGGATACTGCCGGTCGACAGAAGACGGCGTTCGACCTCACCCTCGAGGTGCCGGTCCGGATCGTCTTGTTTCCACGACCGCGTCCGTGACATCCGCCGGGTCGACGCGATACGCTGGCCCACATTCTGCGCGAAGTCGGCCTGCACGGACCTGGCTGCGGCGACCGCTGACGAGACGAAGGCCAGTGCGGCAACCGAGCCCGACTACGGCACCGCCGGCGATCCGCCCGCAACTACCGGCAATCCCGCCGCCCGCCAGGCTCGGAACCCCCCGATCAGGTCGGTGGCGTGGCGCAGCCCGATACGGCGGGCATCGGCGGCGGCGAGACTCGACGCGTAGCCCTCGTTGCACATGATCACCACCGGGGTATCCGCGGTCAGGCCCGGCAGTCGGTGGTCGCCGGTGGGGTCGAGGCGCCATTCCAGCACGATCCGCTCCACCACCACGGCGCCGGCAATCTCGCCCTCGGCGAGTCGGTTCGCGTGCGGCCGGATGTCGACCACCAGCGCCCCGTCGGCCAACAAGGCTGCTGTTTGCTCCGGGTCGACCCGGGTCAGCTGCGCTCGTGCCTGGTCCAGCAACTCTTCGGCACTCATGATTGCTCCTTGTCGGCACTCGACGACGGCGTCTCGTCGACGCGCAACTCCATCATGCCCGCCACGGTGTAGCCGCTGTTCGCGCGCTCGTTCACACGCCTGCGAAATCCGTGAGCGTGCGGTACTCGCGGACCGGCCGTAACGGCGGCGAATACGCGTGTATCGACGCCGCCGGGCGCGAGCTGTTGTTGCGCAGCTGGTGTGCCCGGCCCGGTCCGAATGCGACGGAGTTGCCGGCCTGCCATTGCGCCGACTGCACCGGCCCACCAGTGTGCAGGTACTCCTCGCCGAGTTCGCCGAGGAACACCGTGAACGAGCCGGCGGCGCCACCGTGGTCGTGCGGTTCGGTGCCCTGTCCCGGCGTCCACGACAGCAACCACAGCTCGACGCCCATGGTCAGCGCCAATCTGGCCCACCAACGCTGCTCGGTGTCGAACCGCACGATGTCCCGCAGTGGCGTCGCCAACTCGGTGGCCACCGCACTGGTCAGCTCGCGCAGTTCCGCGGGCGACCACAGCGTCCGCTCCGGCCGGACGGCGTCGTGTAACAGCGGTACGTCAATCCCAGGATGAATGTCCTTGGCGTGCTTGAGATTCACCGGGAGTGACGTCGTCACACTGTGCTCCTTACGTGATCGTGCGGATAAAACCGGCGCGCTGTGGCACCTTGGCGAACCAGCCGCCCGAATTATCCTTCGTCCGATCGCTTTCGGCACTACCCACAATCATCGTGAGCAAAACCTACCCGACAGGTCGCGACGCGGCGTTCGGTCGCCTACTCCTGTACCTGGTATGACATGCGGAAACGGTTCTCTAGCAGAGTGTCTTCGGCCTACTTCCCTGATCTGGGAACTGAGCGGTTCGGAGGGCGCCGCTTGTAGTGTGCGGGCTGCCAATACCTTTCGGTGCAGCAGTCGCCATGCGATCCGCTGATTTATCCGCGGACCGCCTGTGCCGATCTGCGATCCGGCCCAGTCGTCATCGTGTTCGAACGCTGACAACCGAACTCACGAGCGGCCACCGCCGAGGCGAATGAAACGCCTCCATCATTCAGTGCCCGTGGAGGTGTGGCGGCCTGCTCCCCTTTCGAGTTCTCGCCGGATTCGTTCGCGGGTGGCGGAGTAGCCGCTGTCGAGTTCGGTTGCGTGTATCTCGTGGCGGCGGCCGGCCGCCATGACGAAACGGGGGTGGTGCAGGGAGGCGATGTTCTGCGTGGGGTCGCCGTCGACAGCGATCAGGTCGGCGCTCAGGCCGGGCCGCAGCCGCCCGGTGACATCGTCGAGACCGCAGACCTCGGCGGCGATGTGGGTGGCGCTCGCGATCGCTCGCCTCGGGGTCATGCCCGCTTCGAGGAAGGTGTCCAGGCAGTCGGCGTACTGTTCGAAGTACACCAGTGGAATTCCGGCATCGGTCCCGGCGACCAGGGTCGCGCCGAGCCCGACGAGTTTGCGCAGATTGCCGACCACGGCGTCACGTTCATCCCAGGGGCACATGTAGTGCTCGGCGGTGCAGGCGCTGTTCATCGTGGGGCTGACGGCGATTCCCCGTTCGACGATCATGCCGGCGATCCGGGGATCGAACTGGGTGCCGTCGGTGGTGACCCAGCCGCAGTGCTCGATGCAATCGACTCCGGCGAGTACGGCCCGTTCGATGCCCTCGATACCCAGCGCGTGGGTGGTGACGGGAAGCCCGTGGGCGTGCGCTTCGGTCACGAGCGCGCTCAGTTCGTCGACGGTGTAGCGGGCTTGGGAGGGGTGGCTGCCCGGCGTCATGAACCCGCCGGTGGTCATCACTTTGATCAGGTCCACGCCTTGTTCGGCGTGCCGACGTACCTCCGCTCGGATCTCGTCCACGCCGTCGGCGACGCCGCCCATCGACGCGGCGTGGCCTCCGGTGACGGTGATCGGCGCGTTCGCCGCGAGCAGTCGTGGCGTCGCGTGCGGCAAGGTGGTCAGCAGGTCGCGCACGTCGGTGCCCAGCGCGCCGGGCGAGCCGAGGTCGCGGGCTGTGGTGACGCCGACATCGAGGAGTCGCCGCGCGTTGGTCACCATCCGTCGGCGCAGCGCGTCGTCGTCGGTGGACATTTCGAGGGTGATCTCGCCGGAGGCCGGGTCCTGGCAGAGGTGGATGTGACAGTCGATCAATCCCGGCATCATGGTGGTGTCGCCGAGATCGATGATCGTCTCGTCGGTGTCGGGGCTGGTCGGCGCCGAACCGCGCGGACCGGCGTAGGTGATGGTGCCGCCTTCGACACACACGGCCGCGTCATGGATCAGCGGCGCCTCGGCGTCGGTCAGAAGTCGGGCGGCGACCAGTTTCGTGCGGGTGGTCATGCCTGCCTCCGGTAGTCCTCGATCGCCGCGCACAGCCGGTCGATGTCGTCAGTGGTGTTGTAGTAGTGGAAGGAAATCCGGACGATCGAACCGCGTGGAGCGGTGACGATCCGGCGCTGAGCGAGAAAGTCGGTCAACGCCTCCGGAACCGCATCGACTATCGCCACCTGCGGGCCGGGCCGGGCGTCGGGTGCGGGCAGGCTCAGGGTCTCGCCCGCCTCGGTCAGCCGAGCGGTGGTTTCGGCGGCCAGGCTCTCGACGTGTTTCCATCGGGTGATCGGGTCGATCTGATCGAGCACCTCGATTCCGGCCCGCGCGGCGTATACCGCGGGAATGCCCGGAGTGCCGGACTCGAACCGTCGCGCCTCGACGGGGACGTCGAGGTTGGTCGGATCGAAGTCGAACGGATCGACCCGGCCGAACCATCCCGTCATCCGTGGCGGGTGCTGGTCTTCCACGCCGGACCTGGCGAACAGCACCGCGATCCCGGGAAGGCCGAGCAGGTACTTCAGGGTGCCAGTGATCAGGTAGTCGCAGTCGATCTCGGCTACATCGACCGGGTACACGCCGGCGGCCTGGTACGCGTCGACCAGAACCCGCGCACCGACTGCCCGCGCGTGTTCGGCGATCGCGTTCACCGGCTGCAGGGACCCGTCGGTGTACAGCGCGAGCGGAATCGACACGAGCCGGGTCGAGTCATCGATCTGCGCGCGGTACGCCTCGACCACGCCGACTGCGCGCATCGCGTCCTGGCTCACCCATCGCATCTGGCCCGGCGCTGGCCGTTGCGCGTGCAGCGCCTGCGCGACGCTGGGAAACTCCGCACCCATCGACACGATCACGCCGTCGCTGCCGAAGTCGACCGCGGTGGCCGCCGCAAACGCGGCATGGGAGGCCGAGGGGACGAGGGCGATCTCCGCTGTGTCCGCGTTGAGGAAGGCCGCGACCGTGGCGCGCAGGCGCTCGACCTCGGTCATCCACGGTCCCCATGGCGCGCCCTGATCCCGCAGCAAGTAGGCCAGTTCGGCCAGCGCGGCGGTGACCTGGGTGGAAATCGCGCCCTGGCTGCACGACGCAAGGTGCGTGGTGTCGACCAAACTGGGGAACTGGGCCCGAAACCGGTGGGGATCCACGAATCGCCTCCAACCTGAAAAACACAGATAATGTCAGTCACAGTGAACAGTCGTCACTGTCAATGTGCAAGACTTTCGGGTAAAAATTCTCTCCTCCCCGGCTTGACGACGTGGTAACGGTCACTCAGACTGATGAAAATTCATTTGAAGTGAACATGAATAATGTTCTGACAGGAGTTACCATGTCTCGATCGGTAGCGCCCGAAGCCGGGCGCACATCGCGACGGCGCCGGCACTGGCTTCTACTCGCGATCCCTCCCGTGTGGTGCATCGCGGCGATTCCTCTGGTCAATCGGGTCGACTACGTCTTCGGCTCGATTCCATTCCTGCTGGTGTGGATGACGCTCGGCGTGCTGGTCGGGTCGGCCGCGATCGGAGTCATCTACGCCATCGATCGGCGCAACGGCGAACTGGATCGGTTCTAGGAGCGCGAGATGGCATTGATTCTTGCCTTCGTGATCGCGGTCGGATCGATCGTGTGGGGGACCGTGGCGGCCGCTCGCGGCAGAACTATGAATATGCAGGAATGGTCTGTCGGTGGCCGACGCTTCGGCACCTGGCTGTTCTGGTTTCTGCTCGTCGGCGAAACGTTCACCACGTTCGCGCTGCTGGGCGCCTCCCAGGCGGTATTCAGCAATGGTGCGCCCGGGTACTACGTCCTCGGCACGGTGGTGCTGACGGCAACGGTGGGCTACTGGCTCGTACCCAAGATCTGGCGTGCGGGCAAAAGCCGGGGGCTGGTCACCATGGCCGACTATTTCAGCAGCCGCTTCGACGCGCCCTGGTTCGGTGCCCTGATCGCCGTCTTCGGCATCGTCGCGCTGCTGCTCTATACCCAGGTACAGCTGACCGGACTGAGTCTCATTCTGGCAAGTTTGTTCGGCAGTGGCGTCCCCTCACTGGCCTACGTTGTGGCCGGAGGCGCTCTGGTCGCCTTGTTCGTGCTGGTCGGAGGCATGCGCAGTGCTGCGTTCACGGCGATCGTCAAGGACATTCTGCTGATCCTGATCCTGCTCGTGATCGCAGTGGGCGCAGCGAATGCGGCCGGTGTCCATGGTCTGCTCGGCATCTTCGACGCGGTGAAACAGACCCACCCCAACGGCGCCACGCTGCCAGGTATCCATGGGGCGGCCGCGACCAACACCTGGTGGTGGATGAGTTTCCTCTTGCTCACCCCGCTCGGCACATTCGCCCTGCCACATATGTTCCAGGTGTCCTACAGCGCCAAGGATGTGGCGACGATCCGCCGCAACCAGGTGATCCAGCCGCTGTACTCGCTGTTCTACGTCTTGATCGTCATGATCGCGCTCGCCGCGTTGCTCGCACTGCCGAAGTTGACCGACAAGCAGGCCAACGCGTCACTGCTGATCTTTGTGCGCGAGAAGTATCCGGACTGGGTGATCGGGTTGCTCGGCGGTGCGGGCATCCTCGTCGCACTCGTGCCCACCGCGGTACTCATCCTCACGGCCAGCAGCCTGCTCACCCGTAACATCATCGGGGCGGTGTCGCCGCGGTGGGCTTCGTCGCTCACGCTGACCCGGATCGGCGTCCTCGTCTTCACCGCACTGTCGGTACTGCTCGTCGCGCACAGCAATGCCAAGCTTCTGAGCATCATGTCCAATGTGTACAGCGCTGTCGGCCAGTTGGCGCCCGCCCTGTTCTTCTCGATGATGTGGCGGCGAGTCACCGCGGTGGGCCTTGCCGCCGGCGCTATCTGCGGCGGGCTGATAGTCGGGGTGCCATCATTGGGCTCGTTCGTCACCGCGGCCCTGCCGCCAGGCACGGTGGTCGGGCTCCCCGCACTGGTCGTCAATATCGTCGTCGCCGTGGCGGTCAGCCTCGTCACGCGTCCGCCGTCGGACCTCGCGGCTGATGTCGGAATCGGGAACAGCGCGCCTACCGAGCCCGATCTGGTGACGGCGGACAGCCTGACCCGATGATTCGAGTCGGCGTCGTCCTGTCCTGGTCGCCGGGCATATCCGCCCGGCGACCAGGGCAGGCTACCCGTCGGAAGATAATGTCCCGGTGACCGTGACACGGATCCGTGAGTATCGAAACCTCCGGGGTATGACCGTCCGCCAACTCGCCGACCGAGCCGGGGTTTCCACCGGGCTGATCAGCCAGGTAGAACGCGGTGTCACCGACCCCAGCCTCGAAACCATGCGGCGCATCGCCGAGGTTCTCGACATCCCCTTGTTCAGCCTGTTCCAGGACGGCGACGACCAGACCGTCGCGGTCATCCGGCACGACGACCGGTACCGGATCTCCTCACCGCACCATGCCATCACGTACACCCGCGCCTCGCCGGGCGGCGCCAAACTCGAAGTTCTCGAAGGTTCGCTCGAACCCGGGGCCGTCTCCTCCGACTCCTTGCGCTCGCACCCGTCGGAGGAATGCGTCGTCGTACTCAGCGGACGGCTCACCATCGAGGTCGGCGACCAAACCCACCTGATCAAAACCGGTGACAGCTGCTACTTCGACTCGCACATCCCGCACCGGTTCCGCAACGAAGGCAGGACCACCGTCCGCTTCATGATCAGCGTGACACCGCCCAGCTACTGACCCGCCGGTCAACGCCAACGCCCGCAGGGGGTCGCTTGTAGGTCGGGCGACCGACCGGACACGAATAATCTCAGGAGTTACCCATGACCGTGTTGTCCACACTGCAGTCGGCACTGGCCGGCGGAGCTGTCCAGGTAATCGATCTGACCGCGCCGCTGGAAGCATCGACGCCGATTCTGCACCTGCCGGAACCGTTCGCGAACACCATCCCGTTCGGTCTCGAACCGATCAGCGCATACGACGAGGTCGGGCCCGCGTGGTACTGGAACAACATTCATACCGGCGAACACACGGGGACCCACCTGGACGCTCCGAAGCATTGGGTCACCGGCCGTGACGGCCTGGACGTCGCACAGGCGCCGGTGCAGAACCTGATCGCTCCCGGCGTGGTGATCGATATGTCCGAAGAGGTCGAACGCGACGCGGACTTCTTGCTCGAGGTCGGGCACATCGAGAAGTGGGTGGACGAAAACGGGCCGCTTCCCGAGAGCGGTTGGTTGTTCTATCGGACCGGATGGGACGCGCGCTCGTCGGATACCGAATCTTTCCTGAACGTCGATGACAAGGGATCGCACACGCCCGGCGTCTCGGCCGAATGTGCGAAATGGTTGGCGGAAGAGACCAGTTTGTTCGGCTTCGGTGTCGAAACGGTCGGTACCGACGCCGGCGCGGCAGCCGGGTTCGAGACGCCCTTTCCCTGCCACCACTATCTGCTCGGCGCCGGCAAATTCGGCTTGACCCAACTCCAGAACCTGGCAACGCTGCCCGCGACGGGTTTCCTGGTCGTCGTGGCGCCGCTGCCGATCGTCGGGGGCTCGGGCAGCCCAGCACGGGTCCTTGCCATGATTCAGAGGTGACCTCCGCGAACCACACGACCGTTGCCGACGTCGTCGGACGGACCCTGCAGCGACTCGGTGTCGGAGCCGCTTTCGGAGTCGTCGGAAGCGGCAACTTTCAGGTGACCAATGCCTTGCGAGCCGCCGGCGTTGCGTTCTACCCCGCCCGGCACGAGGGCGGAGCAACGACGATGGCGGACGCCTATGCCCGCATGACCGACGGTGTCGCCGTCGTCACGCTGCATCAAGGATGTGGTCTGACCAATGCCCTGACCGGTATCGGCGAGGCCGCGAAAAGCCGCACACCGTTGATCGTCCTGGCCGCGGACACGCCCGGCGACGCGGTGCGGTCGAACTTCCGCGTCGCGCAGGACGCTCTCGCGGCAGCCGTCGGCGCCGTCCCCGAACGGGTCTACGGGCCCGCCAGCGCGATCGCCGATACCGTTCGTGCCTTCCGCACGGCACGCGATGACGGACGATGCGTTGTGCTGAACCTTCCGATCGACATCCAGGCGCTTCCCGCGGCGTGGGACACGCCACCCGTTGCGCCGACACCGCATCCGGTCCGGCCCGCGGATAGCGATACGGATCGACTGACCGACCTGCTGCGAAACTCCGAGCGGCCGGTGTTCGTGGCCGGTCGTGGAGCCCGCCGATACGCCACCGACCTTCGCCAGCTCGCGGCGTCGGCGGGCGCGCTCCTGGCTACCTCGGCTGTCGCGAACGGACTGTTTCACGACGATCCGTGGTCGATCGGTATCTCGGGAGGCTTCGCCACACCGTTGGCCGTCGAACTGATTCGAGACGCCGACCTGTTGATCGGATGGGGGTGCGCGTTGAACATGTGGACCATGCGGCACGGACGACTCATCGGCGACGGCGCCACCGTCGTTCAAGTGGACAACGAGGTCAGCGCCCTCGGTGCGCACCGGAACGTGTCGATCGAGATTCTCGGCGACGTCGGGGAAACCGCGCGCGCGGTAGCGGCCGCGTGGAAAAAAGAGTCCGCTGAATCGAACCGGTACCGAACCGACGACGTGCGGGCGCGGATCGTCGCCGGCGCCCGCTGGACGCAGGTCGCATTCGATGATCTCTCGACGTCGGATCGCATCGACCCGCGCGTGCTGTCGATCGCGCTGGACCGCATGCTTCCCGAACAGCGTGTCGTGGCCGTCGATTCGGGCAACTTCATGGGCTATCCCAGCGCGTACCTCGCCGTTCCCGACCAGTTCGGCTTCTGCTTCACCCAGGCGTTCCAGTCGGTCGGCCTCGGCTTGGCCACCGCCATCGGTGCGGCGCTCGCACAGCCGGATCGGCTCCCGATCGCAGCGCTGGGTGACGGTGGTGCGCTGATGGGTTCATCGGAGTTCGAGACGGTGGTGCGCCTCGGGTTGCCGATGGTCGTCGTGGTGTACAACGACAGCGCTTACGGCGCGGAGGTCCACCACTTCGGCGCGGACAGCGACCTCGCGACGGTCCAATTCCCGACCACCGACTTCGCCGCGATGGCGGCGGGGATGGGTTATGCGGCGGCCACCGTGCGCTCGGTCGCCGACCTCGATCGGTTGGGGCAATGGCTGGCCGGGCCACGTGATCGCCCGATCCTGCTGGACGCGCGAATCGCCTCCGACGGGGGAGCTTGGTGGTTGCAGGAGGCCTTCCACAAACATTGAGGGGACACCATGAAGGCGCGGCGTATTCCCGCGCCATCGTGGTCGTTTTCGGTAAAAGTGTGCCGGTCAGTACCGAGCGCCGACTGGTGCCGGGAGCGCGTCGAGGTCTGCTAGGTCGGCCGCGGAGAGCTCAACGTTCGCGGCACCGATGTTGTCGGCCAGGTACTTCGGGGTCTTGGTACCGGGGATAGGGACTACGTGCTCGCCCTGTGCGACGAGCCAGGCAAGGGCGCCTGCGCGGGGGTGACACCGATCCGGTCGGCGACGTCGTGGACCTTCGCCGCGATGTCGAGGTTCGCTCGCAGGTTGTCCTGCTGGAAGCGCGGCAGCGTGCGCGCCCATCGCCCCGGCTCCGAGCACTTCCACCACCCCCCAGGTCGGCGCCCTCACCCTCGGCTACCAGTCCATGCAACTCGACGGCACCCTTGGCCACCGCCTCGTCGCCTACTATGCCGACGCTGGATGCCCCGACCACGACGCCATGGTCCTACTCGACATGCTCGCCACCCAGCACGCCCCCGACCCGAACCGAGCCCACTGAGCGCCCAGCTCCAACCCGATGCCCTCGTCACTTTGTCCGATCGACGCCAGTGCAATGGTGGTTTAGCTAGTCTTACGAACCGCCATTCGACTACCGCCGGCGTTGCTCGCCGTTGATGGTCCACGCGCTCCGTTTCGGTTTAACGACGTGTGAGGCGGCGATTTCCCAGCTGAATCGGCTCGAGATGACAACATAGCTGTCGAGTGCAAGAGGGCACGGTTGGTGTCGAGTACTGGTTGGGTGGCCATCGGGCGATTCTTCTGGCGCAGTGCGACAGCGCGCCCGGCCGCGAAGTTCGAGCGGTAGGCGAGATTCAGGCCTGCGGGCTACGACTGCAAGTCGGGAGACTCGGGTGGGTGTCAGGTACGGCACCGGCGGTCGCGGTATTGGTATTAAATGATGCTGTCACGACCGTAACTACTGGGTGAGCTGTCGCGATGGGTGTGGCCTTCCTCCTCTCGTGCAGCGCCGAGCGGGAGGAGTGGTCATGAAGATCGCAGTCGCCGGTGGTACCGGAGTGGCTGGACGAGTGGTGGTGGAGACACTGCAGGCTCGCGGACATACACCCGTGGTGTTGTCGCGCGGACAGGGTGTCGATCTGGTGAGCGGGTCCGGGCTGGATGCGGCGTTGACCGGGGTCGAAGTGGTGATCGACGCCAGCAATGTGACCACGAATCGCAAGTCGGTCGCTGTGGACTTCTTCGAGAAGGCGGGGCGCAATCTCGCCGGGGCGGCCGAGCGCACCGGGGTGCGGCACCTCGTGACGCCGTCGATCGTGGGGGTCGACCGGGTCAGGCTCCCGTACTACACAGGTAAGTTGCGGCAGGAGGAGATTGTTCGGGGTGGGGCGGTGCCGTGGAC
This sequence comes from Nocardia sp. NPDC049190, assembly GCF_040648115.1. Lineage (NCBI taxonomy): Bacteria > Bacillati > Actinomycetota > Actinomycetes > Mycobacteriales > Nocardiaceae > Nocardia > Nocardia sp. NPDC049190. The sequence goes on along the minus strand of NZ_JBEZDE010000008.1, from coordinate 148,543 downwards.
AATCATGCGGGCGACGCAGTTCCACGAGTTCGTGGGTCAGGTGCTGAGTGGCGTACCCGGGCCGATCGCGCTGGTGCCGATCGCGCCGGTCCAGCCCATCGCGGTACGGGAAGTAGCCGAAGCCCTCGTCGACCTCGCTCTCGAACCGCCCCAGGGGATGGCACCGGAACTCGCAGGGCCGCAGGTCGAGTCGCTGGTCGAGCTGGCCCGACGTCTCATCGCCGCGGGCGGCGCACGCCGACGTCCGGTCGTGCCGGTGTACTTTCCCGGCGGAATGAGAAATGGTGGTCTGCTGCCGACCGGCCCTGGACCTCGCGGCACCCAGACATTCGCCGACTGGCTCACGGAGCGAAGCCCGGCGACGCCCTCTTGACGAATCTCGGTATGACGCTGGAAGCAACGCGCAGTTACGGGCTTCCCTGGCTGGCCCGACCGGCCGAGACCGCGACGGTCGCTCCGGCACTCGTCGGGAGTATCTCTCCGCGGTCCCGGCTGCCTCGCCGATAGGCCCTCTGGAGAGGACAGCCTATGGCGAGGTCGCTTCGAGCAGTTCGTCGTCGGATCATGCGATCTCGCAGTGAACTTCGGTATCGAAACCCACGTTTCCGAGAGCGTGGTCGTGGATTCCGCACCCAAATATTTCGGGCCGCCAGACGGGCAGTATCCGTAGCAGGCTGCCAGGTCTCGGTCGTATGTGTCAGTGCCGGTGGTGGTTCGGAGAACCGCAACGGCACGGTTGGGGTCTTACTCGATTGTCGTCGATCGCGTTGGAGCCGCCAACGCGGCGGGGTAGGGTCCGGCTATTCGCCGCCTTTTGGAGGAATTTTCCCCATACCGTTCGATTCGAAGGGCTGAGAAGCTTTCCCAGTAGTCGAACGTGACCTTTCTGAAGGCTGAAATGACGGACAGAGCCACAGTGGACACATCCCTATCGACTCGCTCGGCGGGTGGATCTCCATGCCTGCATGACAGCAGCCGCGCCGACATCGCAAACGTTCTCGGCAGTGGCGTGGTGCCAGGAGGATCGAATGGGCGATACCGGATCGGATTCCGGTCGGCGTGAGGACTGGGTTGTGTTGGTCGATCCGCGGTGGCGGTCGTCCGCTGCGTCGGATGTGCCACCGTCATCGATGATGGTGGGCGCCTGGATGCTGGATGAAGGCGTTCCCGGTCCGTTCGAGCCGAATCCGGGCTACATGCCTGCCGAGGACGGGGCGCCGTCCGATCCCATCGACGCGGTGCTGAGACTGGCCGCTGACGGAGCCGATGTCGGAGGTGAAATCGTTCCCGCTGTCCGTGGTGCGGTCGTGGAGGTTGCTTGCGACGAACACGATCAACTTATGGTCGGGCTTTCGCCCGATGGCATCCGTTGTATTGCCGTCGTCACTGCTGCGACGCACAAGCGCCATGTCGAGGCGCAACGCTGGAACCCGGTTCTCGGCCGCATGCTGCCACAGGTCCTGCCGTCGGGCGTGGACATCATGGTCAATCCGGGTAGCCCCGCACAGTTCCGGCTGCGCGCCGAGGCGCTCGGGCCGGAATGACCGGAGCCATCCCGTAGCCGGTCCCGCACTTCTGGTCATACAACCCGACTCGTTACCGCAATCGAGAAGATGCCATGCCGCCACCGATCTTGCGTCTCTCCACTGGATTCTACGAGGCCGCGAGACGTCTGGCCGCGAAGTTCACAGAAGGCGCCAGGACTGTGCATACGAACATCGCCGACATCGCCGACGACCTGCATGCGTACGGCAGGGAAATGAAGGGACTCGACAAAGATGCGAGCAGGTCCCTGAAGGCGATGCTCGACCGTGAACCCGATACGCCGGTGTTCGTGTACTCGCGAAACGGCGGCCGCTCGATCGGTCTGTTCACCGGCGACATAATCCACAGCATTCCGATCCTCGGACCGGGCCGGAAACCCATGGGAGTATCTTTTCCGTCACACCCACGTGACCCATTCGGCGTTTTGGAATGGAGCCGCGCGGGTCTCGGCAGAGTGGCTGGGAACTACGGTTTCGAGGTAGGCGGGCCCACTGTGCACGGTAACTTCGAGCGACGGTTCGGTAGGGGCCCGCGGTTGCAGGCTTTGTGGTCGGACAAGGCGAAGTCCGAGGCAATGCTGTTCTCCCTTGCGTATGCTGGCCCGGACGGATATTCGATCTCAGTCGACACCGGGCGCACGATGAAGAGATTGCCAGTCGACGGCTACAACTTCGGTCGTATTCTTGCCGCGAATGATCATTTTCGGGAGGCGCTGCGCGCCGAGCCGAAAAGTCTGCTGATTCAGATATCGAGCAGCCCTGCCGCTGGCTCGGCGGCCCGCGAGTCGGCTCGAGCGCTACACGAGGCGGGAATTCAACTCGATGTGTACGCCTCCCGCGAGTCAGTCGCTATCACTGGAACGCCAGGTAGCGTGACAACTTACGACAACCTCAGCGTCCACCCCCCAGCCGATAGGTCGGAAAGCGCCGGTGTACAGCACTGGGAGGTGTACAAAGCGCCGCGCGGCCCGGCCTCGCCGACAAGAGATTGAGCGGCACGGCGACAGCACACCGACCCCGCATGTGTGTCATGCGACGGCATAGGTCCGGGTTACGGCCTGCAGCCGGTGGTATCGGCGTCCGAGAAAGGCGGCGAGCCGGTCGATTGCCAGGGCCGTGTGGTCGATGGGCTGCGGCTCCGCTGATCGTCTTGTTCGAGGCTGGCCACCGACCCCGGCCCTGATGAATGTCATGGTCCGCCCCGGCATAACTATTCGATTTCCTGCCGAGGTGTCGACGGTCGGCTTCGCCGGCTTTCATGTCGAATTGATAGCCGCTCTGGGGCACGATCTTGGAAGTGGAACAAATAACGTTGCAGGACAGAGGAATTCGATGAGAGACGGATGGATGATACTCGGGTGGGTGATCGTGATCGGTCTGCCTTCGGTGGTCGTGCTCGCGGTTACCGTGTGGCCGGAACGTCTCCCGAAGGAACGCTCGGTCGAGACGATCCGGCAGCGCACCGAGGACGAAGACGGTCTGCCCGCACGCCATGCTGCTCAATAGTACCGAATCGCAACGTCGGACTGGGCAATCGAACAGCCGAGGGATCGATCAAACATAATGGAGGGCAATCGGTTACCGGAGTTTGCGGGGTCGATCGCCTGCGTAGCGAAAAGGCTCTCTCGTGATGAGCCCACGCACTACCGAGATCGTCGTTGCGTTGCCGGCGCGCTTATCGCCGCGTCGACTATCTTGCGGGTGAGTACGAACTCGAACCCTGGACAAGGGAAGAGGTCATGTCGTACTGCCCAACTCGCCTGGCCGCGGTGCGACTCCAGGAAGTCGGCTTCCGGTCATGTGACAAACGGTGGTTACTGTTAGCGGTCGGCGAGAGGCATTCCAGCGCAATGCTATTGATCTCTCGAACTCTTGTACGGCCAACGTGGACCTGAGTCAGGTCAACCTTCTCGATTCGTAGCGGAGCGGCAGCAACCTGACGAAGGTGAGGTCGCTCGGAGCGGATCTCTCTTCGACCTCTGGCGCAGGCGGGTCTCAGTGGTGCGGACCTCACGATCGCAGATCTGCATGGCGGAGGTTGGACGGTGCGACCCTTCAGAACGCTGACCTCTCGGCCGCAGCTCGAGCGATGCCGTGTTCCGAGAGACTGATCTGCGGGGCACGCATGTCGATGACGGGGGCATGGTGCTCACTTTCAGCGGCCCAAATCGGCTTGTGGGGGCTGATGCGTTTGCTGGGGCAGAATTCGTTTGCGTAGGTTGCCGAAACGGCAGTCTGGCCTGCCGGGTTTGTGCCCGAAGGGGCCCGCGCCGGCGAGTAGGCCTCGACTCGTTCTCCCGGACCGGAGGTACTCGATCCGGATGCCGAGGATGAGGTGGTCGAACTCGGTGCTGGTCCTACCCGAGCATCTCCCGATGCGGCGTGAAGAACGTGCTGATCGGGCGCTGTAGCGCAGCACGCACCGACTTCGCCACTGCGTACCCGACCGGGTTGGATGTCGACTGGGCAAGAAAACGACCTGACCTGCGCTGTAACTAGTGCCCTCGGCAGGATTCGAACCTGCGACACCCGCTTTAGGAGAGCGGTGCTCTATCCCCTGAGCTACGAAGGCTGGTCATGGTAGGTCTCGGCCTACCCGGGACGTTCGGGAGTCTACCGGGTCGAGGACGAACAGGCCGCATCGCTCTACCGGAAGATTGAGCAGGGCCAGGTCAGACGTTGTGTTCCAAGCGATGTTCAGTGCGTCAGAACCCGCCGTCGAACCCGCCACCACTGTCGAATCCACTTCCACCGTCATACCCACCGAAGTCACCACCCTGGTCGTATCCACCGGAGTCACCGCCCTGGTCGTACCCGGTGTCACCTGCGTCCTGACCTCCTCCATCGCCGGCGCTCAGCCCGTCCTGATACCCCTCGCCGTATCCGCTTTCGAACCCTTGCGCGCCGTACCCCACCCCGGACATCCCGGAGAACAGCGACGTGAACAGCAGTGCCGAGCCGAAGCCCCAGGCGCCGCCGACCAGGGCGGGCCGCCACCACGGCTCGGAATACCACCCCGCGGGCACCGGTCGTCCGGCGACTCTGCCGCCGGGATAGTAATTCGGGGTCGTCGCCGATGGCTCCGGGGAGGCGCCGATTTGTCTGCCTTCGTATTCGACGACGCGTTTCTCGCTGACCTGTCCGGCGGTGTCCTGGCCGTCGAGCGGCGCGACCGCGGGACCAGGGTCCATATCCATCGCGGCGCGTGCTGCCCTGATGTAGTAGAGCCCTTCCAGCGCAGTCTGTTTCGCCAGCCGCGCTTGTGCGGGGGTGCGTGCCTGATCGAGTTGCGCGCCCGCCGCGATATGCCGTTCGGACGCGTCGGCCAAGGCTTGGGTCGCTGGGGCGTTGCTGCCGGTCAGGTTGTAGACCTGGCCGCCGAGTCGCTCGTTCACCTGTCGGGCGTCGGCGAGCGCGTCGGCCAGTGCGGTGGCCGCGCGTTGTTTGCTGAGTGTGGCTTGCCCTATCAGCAAGGCGGCGAGAACCACGAGAACCACGACGATCAGCACCCACACCATGGTGTACCTCTTCCGCTGCCTGGATCGGATCAAGACCAGTTTACTGATCGCTTGCTAATAGCAGGCTGAGTGCGAAAGGTCAGGCCGCGGCGGCGGGCGCCTGTGCCTCGTCGTAGTCGTTCGGATCGAAAGTCCTTGTCTTCCACCGGTAGAGCGCGGTGGCGCCGGGCCAGTTGTTGGTGATCCGCCCCGCGGCATTCCGGTACCAGCTCGAGCAGAAATTCCACGGTGTCTCTTTCAATCGCTGCTGCAGCCAGTCATCCCAGCTCTGCTCGGTAGCGCCGCGGGCGGCGAGGTAGCGGCCGGGCCGGCCGGTGAGATACTGCACCACCTGACGGATGTAGCGGGCCTGGGATTCGAGCATGTAGATGATCGAGCCGGAACCGAGGTTGGTGTTCGGGCCGTACATCATGAACAGGTTCGGGAAGTTCGGCACCGAAAGGCCGAGGTAGGCGCGTGCGCCCGCGTCGCCCCACACGTCGGCGAGGGTGCGCCCGCCGAGGCCGTGGATAGTCATCGGCGCCAGGAATTCGGTGCCCTTGAACCCGGTGCCGTAGATGATGACGTCCACCTCGTACTCGACGCCGTCGGCGGTGCGGATGCCGGTCGGGGTGATCGCCTCGATCGCGGTGGTCCGCACCGTGACGTTCGGTTGTGCGAGCGCGGGAAAGTATTCGTTGGAGAACAGACCGCGCTTGCAGCCCGCGGCGTAGTCGGGCGTCAGTTTCGCACGCAGTTCGGCATCCGGCACCTGTGCGGCGCGGTGCCGGTCGGCCAGGGCGATCACCGGGTGCTTCATCGAGGGGATGTCGGTCAGCGCCAGTGCGAGCACCTCGAACAATAACCAGATCGCAAGGCGCTCGGCGAGCCGGCTCGGCGGGAAAAACCTGAACAGGGCGCGGTGCGCGGCGCTGTATTCGAGGTCGGCCTTCGGTAGCACCCACGCTGCCGAGCGCTGGAACAGCGTGAGGTGGGCGACCTTCGGCTGGATCCGCGGGATGTACTGGATCGCGCTGGCCCCGGTGCCGACGCATGCGACGCGCTTGCCGGTGAGGTCGACCTCGTGGTTCCACTCGGCGGAGTGGAATGCCGGACCGGCGAAGCAGTCGATTCCCGGGATGTCGGGCAAGGCCGGGCGCGACAACTGTCCGACTGCCGGGATGAGGATGTCGCCGGTGAACCGCGACCCGTCGGCCGTGCGCACGATCCACCGGCCCGTCCGCTCGTCGAACTCGGCCTCGGTCGCTTCGGCGCCGAATCGGATGAAGCGCTCCAGCCCGTGCTTATCCGCGACGCCGCGCATATACGCGTGGATATCGCGCTGTTCGGAGAAACGCCGTGGCCAATCGGATCGGGGTTCGTAGGACCAGGAGTACAGCGGGGACGGCACATCACATGCCGCGCCGGGGTAGGTGTTGGCGTGCCACACGCCGCCGAGGTCGGTGGCGCGCTCCAGGATGGTGAACGTGTCCAGCCCGGCCCGCCGCAGCTCCAGTGCCATGCCGAGTCCGGCGAAACCGGCTCCGATGATGATGATGGACGGAGACGTCATCCTCTGAGCGTAAATCGCGAATCCGCAGGTCCGAACATATCCTCGGTCAAGCAATCGGTATTTTCGGCCATCCCGACGACTACTGCCCGGCCAGTTGGCGCGCGATGACCAGGCGTTGGATCTGGTTGGTGCCCTCGAAGATCTGCATGACTTTGGCCTCGCGCATGTAGCGCTCGACCGGGAAGTCCTGGGTGTAGCCGTAACCGCCGAAAACCTGGACCGCGTCGGTGGTGACCTTCATGGCGGCGTCGGTCGCGACGAGCTTGGCGACGCTGGCCTGGCGGGCGTAGGGCAGACCGGCATCGCGGCGGCGTGCTGCGTCGAGATAGGTGGCGCGGGCGGAGTCGACGGCCGCGGCCATATCGGCCAGGACGAAGCCCAGGCCCTGGTGATCGATGATGTGGCGGCCGAAGGCTTCGCGTTCCTTGGCGTAGCCGACGGCCTCGTCCAGGGCGCGTTGCGCCAGACCGGTGGCGACCGCGGCGATGCCGAGCCGGCCGGAGTCCAAGGCGCTGAAGGCGATCGACAGCCCTTGTCCTTCCGCGCCGATCAGTCGTTCGGTAGGCAGGAACGCGTCGTCGTAGGCGGCGGTGGTGGTCGGCACCGCGCGCAGGCCCATCTTCTCCTCGGGCTTGCCGAAGACGAGACCTTCGGTGTCGCTCGGAACCAGAAAGCACGAGATACCGCGCGAGCCTTCGCCGGTACGGGCGAACAGGGTGTAGAAGTCGGCGCGGCCGCCGTTGGTGATCCAGGCCTTCGCCCCGTTGATCCGATAGCCGCCATCGACGGGAGTCGCCCGGCAACGCAGTGCGGTGGCGTCGGAGCCCGCGTGCGGTTCGGAAAGGCTATAGGCGCCGATGGTTTCGCCGGAGAGCATGTCGGCCAGCCAGCGCCGCTTCTGCTCGTCGGTGCCGAAGGTGAACAGTGGATGGCACGACAGACTGTGCACGCTGACCGCGACCGCGACGGCGGCCCAGCGGGCGGCGAGTTCCTCGAGTACCTGCAGATACACCTCGTAGGGTTGCGCGCCGCCGCCGAATTCCTCCGGGTACGGCAGGCTCAGCAGCCCGGCCGCGCCGAGCGCCGGAAAGACGCCGACGGGGAACGTCCCGGTCTTCTCGCAGTCGACCACCCGAGGCTCGAGCACCTTGTCGGCGATGTCCCGGGTCAGTTCGAGCAGATCCCTGGCCTCGGGGGTGGGCAGGATTCGGTCCACTGGCATGTCGTCTACTCCGCGGGTCGCTCGGTGTGCTTCGTGATTCACAGTAAACCGCGCGGGATCCGGAGCCCGGCTTCCCGTTGTCGACGGCGCGGAAGTGGTGCGAGTCATAGTCACCCGGCTCGGCGAAGTTGCCGTTGGCGTTCGATCGCGACGAAGCCATGCCTCGCGATCCGATCCGGTCGGCAGCCTCTGGCCAGGCGAGTAGCCGAGTCGCCACATGCTCGAACACGCTCGGTGCACGTGCAGCTGTGTGTGCGGCCGGCCTGGGAAATTCATTGCCGTGCTGATTGATTCGTGCAGTTCAGCGTGGTGCTCGTCCCGGCGAGATCGGCGCCGGTGCCGCCGTCTGACGGCTCGATATGTCTCATTCGAGTGATATCGGGTCAGCTGTCTGGCGCACTGGCGCGACACTCGGATAAGACATGAAGACTGTTCGATCCGGGGCCGGTCGGCGTGTCGGCGACGACGCAGGGGGCGTCGCCGCCACGCCGGCCAGGAGTGGGTCGGTGATCTGGTGTCGACGCGCGCTCCGCACTATTATCTGCGTATGAATGCAGATAGCCAGGAAATGCGACCTCCGCTCGCCGAAGATCAGGTCGGGCTGGTTGTCGAGGTTTTCCGGATGCTGGCCGATCACACTCGCGTGCAGGTGCTGTGGGCCCTGGTCGATTGCGAACTATCGGTGAACGACCTGGCCGAGCAGGTCGGCAAGCCGGCCTCCTCGGTGTCGCAGCATTTGGCGAAACTTCGGATGGCGCGACTGGTAAACACCCGGCGGTCGGGCACCACGATCTTCTACAGCCTGGAGAACGAGCACATTCGGCAGTTGGTCGTGGACGCGGTGTGGAATGCCGAGCATGCCGGACCCGGCGTGCCGCCGCATCATCGCGGCGATGCCGCGGTTCGAGAACTTCCGCCTCGAGCCCGAACGGATGTCCGATGAGCTGCGCGAAACATGGTGCCCGAGAGGATGATTCGCGTGTAATGCCGCCGCGCCATCCGCAGGAACACGGTTCTGTCCACGGCCATCAGCACAAACACCGGCATCACCCGCACGCCGGACATCGCCACGCACACGAACACCCGGTCGGTCTGCGCGGAGTCATTCGGGAGATCTTCGTCCCGCACAGTCACGATGCCGCCGACAGCGTGGATGATGCGCTGGAGAGCAGTGCGATCGGTATCCGCGCGGTCAAGATCAGCCTGGTCGTCCTCGGTATTACCGCGTTGCTCCAAGTGTTGGTCGTCGCCACGTCCGGCTCGGTGGCGCTCGCGGCCGACACTATCCACAACTTCTCCGACGCGCTGACCGCGGTGCCGCTGTGGATCGCGTTCGCGCTCGGTCGCCGGGGCGCGACCCGGCGCTACACCTACGGGTTCGGCAGGGCCGAGGATTTGGCGGGGCTGTTCGTCGTCGCCACGATCGCCTTTTCCGCGCTCATCGCCGGGTATCAGGCGGTGCGCAGGCTGATCGAACCGGTGCCGATCGACCATCTCGGCTGGGTAGCCGCCGCGGGTGCGATCGGATTCCTCGGCAACGAGACCGTTGCGCTGTACCGGATTCGGGTCGGGCGGCGAATCGGCTCGGCCGCGCTGGTCGCCGACGGCTTGCATGCGCGGACCGACGGGTTCGCGTCGTTGGCCGTGCTGCTCGGCGCGGGGGGTGTGGCACTCGGCTTCCCGCTGGCCGACCCGATCGTCGGCCTGCTGATCACCGTCGCGATCCTCGCCGTGTTGCGCACCGCGGCGCGAGATGTGCTGCGCAGACTGATGGACGCGGTCGAACCGGGGCTGGTCGCCACGGCCGAACGGGCGCTGGCCGCCGAGCCCGGCGTGCAGGGCGTGCGCAGCCTGCGGATGCGCTGGATCGGACACCGTCTGCACGCCGATGTCGAACTCGACGTCGCGCCGACGATCACGCTCGCGGACGCGCACCGGGTCGCGCATGACGCCGAGCACACGCTTACCCATGTCGTGCCCAAGTTGAACACCGCGGTAGTCCATGCCTATCCGGCGCACACCGGGTGAGCGCGGAGACAAAGTCGATGCCGAGGACCCCGCCGTGGTGTGCGGGTTGTCCGCGCTTGTCGCTGGCCGCCGATATGTACGCCAGACCAGTGGATGTGCTGCTGCAAACGCTTGTGGCACACCGATGCACTCCCCGGCCGGCGAACTGAATGTTCTCAAAATTTCTTATAGGATATGGGATAATTATCGCCAGGCTTTTTGAATAGGTATCCTTCTTCGATTTTCGGCATGAGCCAATTATTGCCTGTGATCTTTCTCTGAGATTTTATCTCGTTCAGACGCTCGACTGCCCCATCGATTGCTTTGTCGCTGAGCTCGAGGTCTCGCAATGCTGCACGGAGCAGCATTGGATCGACCGCGTCGACATGTTCCAAGACCTTCGTGTCCAGCGCTTGATCTCTCAATTTATCCACGAATACGGACCGGATGCCGATTCCTCGTTTCTCTGGGAACGAGTTTCCGTGGTCGATCGCAACGAGATCGCCGTTCGGGGCCACTAGATAGTTGCGCGTCAAGCGGTCTAAATTTCCGATGATGTAGTCGAGCACGGCCATCTGCTGCATTTGCAAGTCGTCGTATTTGTCGGTATCTGCGGCGCGCCGTGATGGCACGAACTTCTGATTCGATCCCAGCCCTTTGGGTCCGTCGACCATTGCGGTCGGTGGCACCAAATCGAAGCCGAGTAGTTCATTGACGCGATATGCGGCAACTTCTCGCTTGGCGTATTCCCCGGATTTCTGCGGGAAATAGATACTCATGGAATTGCTCAAGTATTCGCCGCTGGCGGGCTTGTAGATGCTCATCCCGCTATTGGATATCACCTTGTGGGTTTCGTTCCATCCCTCTTTGTCGAGTAGGAATGTCCTGCGAAATCGAACATCGCCCATAGCGCGTTCCGCGATACTGGGGACAAATCTGTTATCGGCATCCAAATAGATGGTCATGGCCCCGTCTATATCGCCACGTGCATGCCGATACCTCTTTGCCGTGGCGGCACTCAATTTGTTGAAAGCGCTTGCTAAGGTGTCGCTAATGTCGAACATTATTTTGCGGACGTAATTGCTCATTTGCTCGAACTGGTCCCGACGTGAGTGCGCTGCCTATCGGGCGGCGGGCATCCTCTGGAATGTGAGTATTTACGGGCCAGTCTGCAGTGGTACACCCTGCCGGAGGTCGATCTTTGACGATACATGGACGTCAACAGACCTTCTGAACCGTTCTTGCCGCGCCCGAGGTTGGAAGTCGCACACGTCATGCGCAAACCTCGATTCGATTCAGATGGCGACTCGCCGAGAACTCGACCCTTGCGCTCGACCCCAACATCGGGGATTTTACGTCGCCACCCGAAACCATGCGCGGTATCGGGTCTTTCGGTGGCTGCCGCGGGGATGCCGCCGGATCATGCGGTTTCACTATTCCGGTCTGACTCGCCTCGGTGTAGGCGCGAGCGCTGAGCTCCCCGTACGGTGTCGTGTGACAGTTCGGCGCGGTAGGCGCCCTGTCTGCGCTGCGACTTGCGGGTGGCGAACAGGTAGGTCTGGAAGTGAGGGCAACTGCCGCCCGGTTCGGTGGGCGAGGCGATTTCCGGTCAGCCCTGCCGTCGCGCCTACTGTTGGGTAGCATCGCCGCTGTGATGTGGCTCATGGTCGGTGCGTACTGAACATGCTGGCGCGCGTCCCGAACTTCCCGCAGCTTTCCCCTCTGGTTCAACGAAGCCACATTCGCGAGGATCTGGACTCGATCGCGGCCGTCGGCGCCGAGGTCGAACCGGCGAGGCCGGCCTGCCGCGCGAGGCCCAGGGGATCCGGCAGCGCACGCGGTCGGTGTACCGCGGCGGCACACATCGCGGCATTCGACTCCGTGTCCGGAGGTCCGGACAGGTGGTTTGCGACCGCCCCGGCACGTCGTCGGCCGCAGCGCGATCGAACGCGCAGGACCGTCTGTCGGGTATCACCGCTTCCCGAGCTGCCGAAACGGGTAATGCGTCGGCCCCCTCTTCCTATCTCGATAGCGCTGCCCCAGGCGGTGTCGCGCTTGTGCGCGAACGCCGTGGCCGGGGTCGATCCTGTGCGCCGACATGCCCTGTTCACCGGTGGCGGACCGATCGGGTATGTCCAGTTGACGGCCGCGACAGGGTGCGCTCCGGGAGATGTCGGAGGCCTCGCAGGTGACCGATCCAGACTTGGCTTTCCGAGGGGAAGTCATTGAAGAAAAAGGAGTTCCGATGTTGAGCACAATGCAGGACGAGCCGTTGTCGTTGGCCACGTTGCTGCGCTACGCATCGACGTTCGTCGGTGATTCCACCGTCTCGACCTGGACCGGTTCCGGCGTGCGCACCATGACCTACCGTGAGCTCGGCGCCGAGTCGGCGCGGTTGGCGCACGCGTTGCGCGGGCTGGGGATCGGCATCGGCGATCGGGTCGGCACGTTCATGTGGAACAACAACGAGCACGTGGTCGCCTACATCGCGGTGCCCGCGATGGGTGCGGTACTACATGCGCTGAACATCCGGCTGTTCCCGGACCAGGTCGTCTACGTAGCCAACCATGCCGAGGACCAGGTCGTGCTGGTGGACGGCACCCTGGTGCCGTTGTTCGCCCAGCTGCTGCCGAACATGACGACGGTCCGCCACGTCATCGTGGTCAACGGGGATGCCTCGACACTGACCGCGCCGGCGGGCGTGCAGGTGCACTCGTACCCCGAACTGCTTGCCACGCAGCCGGATACCTACGACTTCCCGGTAATCGACGAGAGATCCGCCGCGGCGATGTGCTACACCTCGGGCACCACCGGCGACCCGAAGGGTGTGGTGTACTCGCACCGCTCCAACTGGCTGCACGCGATGCAGGTCGGTGCGCCCAGTGGCATGTGTCTGTTCGGCACCGACTCCATCCTGACCATCGTGCCGCTGTTCCACGCGAACGCGTGGGGCCTGCCGTACGCGGCGCTGATGTCGGGGGCGAACCTGCTCATGCCGGACCGCTTCCTGCAGCCGGGTCCGTTGCTCGAGTTCATGGCCGCGCAGAAGCCGTCCTTCGCCGCCGCGGTGCCCACCATCTGGGGCGGCGTGCTGGCGGGACTCGAGGCCAATCCGCAGGACATCTCCCACCTGCGTTCGGTCATCGTCGGTGGCTCTGCCGTGCCGCCGTCGATGATGCGCGCCTTCGACGACAAGCACAATGTACGAGTGCTGCACGCGTGGGGTATGACCGAGACCTCGCCGCTGGGCAGCGTCGCGCATCCACCCGCGACCGCGCTCACCGAGGAAGACGTGTGGGCCTATCGAATAACCCAGGGCCGATTCCCGGCCGGGGTGCAGGCCCGCCTGGTCGCCGACGACGGGAGTGTGGTCCCCAACGACGGTGCGTCGCTCGGTGAGGTGGAAGTACGCGGTCCGTGGATCACCGGCTCCTACTACTCGCCCGATGGCGCCGCGGTCGACGCGGAGAAGTTCGACAATGGTTGGCTGCGTACCGGCGATGTCGGCGGGATCAGCCCGGACGGCTATCTCACCTTGGTGGACCGCTCCAAGGACGTGATCAAGTCCGGCGGTGAGTGGATTTCGTCGGTCGATCTGGAGAATGCCGTGATGGGGCACCCCGCGGTCGCCGAGGCGGTGGTGATCGGCGTGCCGGACGAGAAGTGGGACGAGCGGCCGCTGGTGGCGATCGTGCTCGTCGAGGGCGCCGAGGCGAAACCCGAACAGCTGCGTGAATTCCTGACCGACAAGTTCGCGAAATGGCAGCTACCGGAACGCTGGACGTTCATCGCGGAGGTCCCGAAGACCAGCGTCGGCAAGTTCGACAAGAAGCGGCTGCGTACTCAGTACGCCGAGGGCGCCCTCGACGTCACCACGCTCGCCTGAGCGCCCTGCCCCACGTCACCACTTCAGCATCGGAAGCGGTGACGTGGGGTCGGTGCGCAGCCGTCGAGCGACCAGTCGCACCAGCGTCCGGTGGAAGCCGTGGTCCGGATAACGTTTCGCCACGTGACGGTAGGCGGAGCGGGATACGCCGAACCGGCCGAGCAGGCCGAGTTCGACGTCGATCGCATCGGCGCGGCGGAAGTCTCGACCGCGTCGTCCGGCGCTCCCGCGGCACGGATCTTGTGGTGTTCGTTGATCATCGGCACCACCACGTCGGTCAGGTCGCTGCGGTCGATGCTCGCCAGCCAGGCGCGCGCGTGGTCGCACGAGGGCGCGAGGTAGTCGAAAGTGCCCGCCGACCAGATGCCGATGTCGTGCAGGGTGGCCGCGGTCAGGTACTCCTCCCGGCGGCTCGGCGGGGGTTGCTGGTCAGGTGCCAGAAGATCGCACAGGGTCAGCACGCGCAGGACGTGATTGGTGTAGGCCGCGCGGTCCCTGCCGAGAGTTTGCTGCCACGGACCGAGCCGGCTTTCGATCTCACTTCGAAGATCGTTGCTGGTCATGCCGGTGCACACTACGCGCTGAGGCGGAGGATGCGGGGTGGCGACCCGCGGAGCCGACCGCTGACAGACAAACACCCGGCCGCGGCCGAAACCTCTGCCGCGCCGGGTGTCCGGTGTTGCCGATCAGCAGTTGCGCAGTTCGGGACTCTGGTTGAGCAGTTGAGCGCGGGTGCCGATGAACGTCGTGTAGGTTTCACCGCCGACCGCGGAGAGGGGGAACGCGGCCACCCGGTGGCAGTTCTGGAAGGCGAGCTTTACTCCGAAATGCCGCTCCAGCCCGCCTCGAATCGCATCCGAGGCCATCGCGCGCAGCAGTTGACCGCGGGCTACTTCGTCCGGTGGCGGAACCATGTTGTCGGCGAATTCGGCAGTGCCGGACTGGAGTTCGGTGGCGACCCGGCTGACGACTTCCCAGGCGTACGGCAGTGAATGGCGGACGACCTCGACGAAATCGGCGTCATCGACCTCGCCGCGCTCGGCGCGCTCGAGTAGTGCGGTGGGGACATCAAGGGACATAACGCTCTCCTCCAGGAATGGATGGTCGCTGCGATGCCACTCGAGTCTAAACGAAAGTCGTTGTCAACTATGCTGTATTCGGCGCGAAAGTGCCGACTCCAGCGCGGTTTTCGTGTCGGCGGCCAGCGTGCGCACCAGGTCGCGTGCGGGTAGCTCGGGCGCCAGGGTGTGGGTTTGTCCTGCCCACATGTTCACCTCGTCGGGGTTGCCCGCGGCGCGGGCGGCGGCCCGCAGCGGGGCCGTGGCGTAATGGATCTCCGGGTATCCGGCGGGTGCGGTCGCGGTGTGTTCGTCGATGAACCGGTTGCGCAGCCCGCGCGCCCGGCGTCCGGTGAAGGCGCGGGTGAGCATCGTGGGGGTGTCCTCGGGGAGTGCCGCCCGGTGCACCTGGTTGGTGCCCGCTTCGGGGCAGCGCAGGAAGACGGTGCCCAGTTGCACGGCCGCGGCGCCCGCCGCGAGCGCCGCCGCGATCCCCGCGCCGGTGACGATGCCACCGGCGGCCACCAGCGGCCGATCGGTGGCGGCGGTCAGGATCTGCGTCAGCGATAGCAACGTCAGCGGATCGGTCGCGTCGTCGGCCGGACGATCGGCGAAACTGCCGCGGTGTCCGCCCGCCTCCGCGCCCTGCGCGATCAGGACGTCGGCGCCCGCGTCGACCGCGGCGGCGGCCTCGGCTGCCGAGGTGACGGTCACCCACGCCTCGGAGCCGACCGCGTGCAGCCGGGCGATCTCCTCGGCGGTCGGGCAACCGAAGGTGAACGACACGACCGCGACCGGGTCGGCGACGAGCAGGTCGAGTTTGGCGGCCCAGTCGTCAGTGTCGAATTTCGCATCGCCGAGTTCGTGGTCGGCGCCGAGTTCGGCGAGATAGTCCGTGAGCTCGGCCGTGGGGGTGCTGGGGCCAGGTACGAAGAGGTTGACGCCGAACGGTTTGTCGGTCAGGGCGCGGGTCGCCGCGATGCGCGCGGCGGTGTCGGTGGCGCTCAGGTAACCGGCCGCTAGTTGGCCGAGACCGCCCGCTTCGGCGACCGCGACGGTCAGTTCGGGAGTGGAGGGTCCGCCGGCCATCGGGGCCAGCACGATCGGGACGTCCAATTGGTCGAGGATCATGAGCCAAGTCTTGCTCATCCGGCCGGGCGATCAGCAGCTCAACAGCTAATTTTCCGCATAAGGTTGCGGAATGGTCACGACGAGGTAGAGTTCCCGTCACAACGGATGCCAAAACGTTATTTTGTACGGCTTTATCGGATCGTTATCGGTCGGTGGTCGGGCGTCCGGGACCCTGTTCTCCGACCAAGGACGCAGCTTTGTCGCAGCACCGTGTAGGCCCCAGTTCCGTTACCGTCACGAGCTTAGTCGGCGAGGGTGGTGCGGGCCGCCCGACGCGGCATCGCGCCGAGCCGTCCACAACGCGGGTGCGGGTCGCCGCCAGCGTCGCGGTCGCCACCGGCGCCCTGATCGGTACCGCCGCCCAGATCGGCCCCTCCGTCGCCTCCCCGCAGTTGCTGGGTGCGCAGGAAGAAGACCAGCTGGACACCCAGATCGCCGTCAAGGGGACGGGTGCTGTGCCGGTCGCCGAGGCGCGTGCCGCCCACACGCAGGTCGCCGAGGCCGCGCCGCAGCCCGCGCCCGCGCCCGCTGCCACGCAGGTCGCCGAGCAGATCGCCGCCCCGGGCACCACTCCCTTCGGTATCCCCAACCTCCCGCCGGAAGTCGTCGGGCCGCTTTCTCGGGCCGAGGACGCCCTCAACGGCGTGCAGCAGCAGGTTGTTCCGGCGCCGTCCGCGGTCCGCCCGGTGGCCGGCGAGCTCAGCTCCGGCTTCGGCAGCCGCTGGGGTGCTATGCATTACGGCCTCGACTTCGCTGACGCGCTCGGTACGCCGATCCACTCGGTCAGCAACGGCACTGTTATCGAGGCGGGCCCGGCTTCCGGGTTCGGTCTGTGGGTGCGCGTGTTGCAGGACGACGGCACCACCGCTGTGTACGGCCACGTCAACGAGATGTACGTCAGCGAGGGGCAGCGGGTGAACGCGGGCGACGTGATCGCCACGGTCGGCAACCGCGGCAACTCCACCGGTCCGCATCTGCATCTGGAGATCTGGGACCAGGGTGGTAGCAAGATCGATCCCCTCCCGTATCTGGCCGCCAAGGGCGTGCCCATGCAGTGGGGCCCCACCGAGCACTGAGTATTGTTGCCGGGCTTGATATTCCGACGATCGAGATGTGGTGCCGCCATGAGGTGTCCGTACCCGGGTGGCGCGATGAGCATGGTGCGTATCGGTCTGCCAGGGCTGCCCCAGCGGTATCGGTCGGTCGTCAGGCTCGGGCAGTGACAGAGCTGGGCGACATCTTCGAGCCTGGATCACCGCATGGGCGAGCCTACGCCGTGCTGGTGCACCATCCGCGATCGAGTCTCGCCGATATCGCACAGTACCTGGGTGTTTCGGAAGATTTCGCCGCGGAATCGTTGGACCGGTTGTGCGAGGTGCGCGCCGCGGTCCGTATCGAGTCGGCCGACGGTGGCGCCGTATGGGACGCCCACGCACCGGAATCGTTGTCGGAAGCCGAAGCGCGGCGCAGGCAACAGGAGATCAACCACATGCATGCCGCCGCCGCGCGGCTGAGTGAGACGTTCCGTTCGGTGCGCCGCTCGCCGCGCGGCAACGGCGCCGTGGTGCCGGTGTTCGAGCGGTTGGAGATGCTCGCCGATTTCGAGGAGTTGCAGACCGGTGCGCGCACTTGCGTCAAGCTCGTCGAGCGTGGGCCCTATCTCAGCGATGTGGACCGGGAACGTCGGTTGTTCCACCTCAAACGGGCCAGGATCGGCGATGGCATCCGCTACCAGACCCTCTATCAGGACACCGTCTATCACGACCCCGAGCGCCTCCGGCACGCACTGTCCACCAATGCCAGTGGGGCACAGGCCAGAACGCTGCCCGAGCCACCGTTCAAGCTGATCATCAGCGATGACGAACGAGCAAGCCTGGTGCTGCACGGCGACGAACGCAGGCCCGACCCCATGGGTCTGCGGATCACCGGGTCGTCCACGCTGGAGCTGCTGATCAGAACCTTCGACGTGCTGTGGGCGATGGCCGCGCCGATCTCGGTCAATCCGAACGCGGAGGCGCTGGACGAGCGCGATCGGGCCATTCTGACCCTGATGGGTTTGGGCGCTACCGACGACACGATCGCGCGCAGGCTCGGAATGTCCCGGCGCACCGTTGTGCGCCGCACCGCCCGGCTCCTGGAGCGACTCGGTGCGAGCACCCGGTTCCAGGCGGGCGTGCAGGCGACCCGGCGCGGTTGGTTGTGAACTAGTTCACCGATCCGGATTCTTCTGCAACACGGGGGAGCCTGCGCCGATATAACCGCTGGCATCAGGAAAGACGCCGATTCCAGCCGGTCGAGCGGTGTTCGACGGGAGAATGAGAGAACTCGAGGCAGTCGCGGACCGCAGGAGCGGCAATCCAATACGGCACGCGTGGCTACCGACCAGTCCCTTATATGATTGCCCGGACCGCGCCGGCCCCGGGGAGCACGCCCTGATCTGGGTAGGCCCGGGTCCTGGCTCGATGCGAGAGGTGAATGCACTCGAATGGAAACCGCCCGTCGATCCGCTCGCGGTAACCGTCGCCGCAGGTCGGGCAGCCCGCTCTTCGGGCAGCTGCTCACCGCCGCGGTCGAGTCCGCTGCCACCGAGGTCGCGATCCGATTCAACCCGACGGGAGACCCCGCCGACGATCGCGAACTCACCTACGCGGAGCTGGACGCGGCGTCGTCCCGGCTGGCCAGAGAGCTGATCGAGCGCGGTGTCGGGCCGGGCGATGTGGTCGCGATCGGTATCGCGCGCAGCGTCGAATCGGTACTCGCCGTCTGGGCGATCGCGAAGACCGGCGCGGCCTACGTGCCGGTGGATCCGACGTATCCGACCGACCGCATCAACCACATCGTGTCCGATTCCGGCGCGACGTTCGGTCTGACCACCTCGGCGCACCGTGCGGTGCTCGGCACCGGGGCCTATTGGATCGAGCTGGACGACCCGGTGCAATCCGCGCGGATCGCCGCGCGGCCCAGTCACCCCATTTCCTACACCGACCGGGTCCGACCGCTCGACGAACGGCACCCGGCCTACATCATCTACACCTCCGGCTCGACCGGAAAGCCCAAGGGTGTCGTGGTCACGCACAGCGGCCTGGCCGGGCTGGTCGCCGCGGAGCGCGAGCACTACGGGGTGTCCGAGGAATCGCGGGTCCTGCACGTCTGCTCGCCGAACTTCGACGTCTCGGTCCTCGAGTTGCTGCTTGCCTTCTCCTCCGGCGCGACCCTCGTGATCGCGCCGCCCTCGGTGTTCGGCGGCTTCGAACTGTCGGATCTGCTCCGGCGCGAGCACGTCACGCACATGCTCATCACCCCGGGCGCACTGGAATCGGTGGACCCGGCGGGCTTGGACGACCTGCAGGTCGTGGTGGTGGCCGGTGACAAGTTCGGACCGGAGTTGGTCGGCCGTTGGGCGGGCGAGCGCGAGTTCTACAACGGCTACGGCCCCACCGAGGCGACTATTCTCGCCACCAGCACTCTCCCGATGCGGCCCGGCGGGTCCCTCACGATCGGCTCGGCTGTTCCGGGAGTCGGCGTGTTCGTGCTGGATTCGCGGCTGCGCCCGGTGCCGACCGGGGTGGTCGGTGAGCTGTACCTGTCGGGACCCGCGCTGGCACAGGGCTACCTCGGGCGACCGGGCCTGACCGCGGAGCGGTTCGTGGCCAGCCCCTTCGGCGCCGATGCCGGCAATCCCGGCGCACGGCTCTACCGCACCGGAGACCTGGTGCGTCGGACCGAATCCGACGGTGTGGAGGGCGGTGTCCTCGAGTATCTGGGGCGCTCGGACTTCCAGGTGAAGATCCGCGGGTTCCGCATCGAACTCGGCGAGATCGACAATGCCCTGACCCGCCACCCGGACATCGATTTCGCGGCAACCCTCGGCAAGACTCTGCCTTCCGGCGCGACGGCGCTGGTGTCCTATGTACTGCCGCGCGCAGGGGCCGACGTCGAAACCGGCGTGCTCACCGAATTCCTCGCAGCGTCGTTGCCCGCGTACATGATTCCAGCCGCCATCATGGTGCTGGACGAGATACCGCTGACCCCGGTCGGCAAACTCGACCGTGCGGTGCTGCCCGAACCCATCTTCGCCGCACGGGCGTTCCGCGCGCCCTCGACGCCGGTCGAGGAGATCGTCGCCGAGGTGTTCGCCGTATTACTGGTGCCCGAAGCGGACGGCCGCGTCGGCGCGGACGACGACTTCTTCGAGCTCGGCGGCAACTCGCTGCTCGCCGCGCAGGCCGCTGCGCGCATCGGCTCAGCGCTCGATCTGCGGGTGCCGGTGCAGCTGCTGTTCGAGGCGACCACCGTCGCCGCGCTCGCCCAACGGGTGGAACAGCATGCGGGTTCGGCCGCCGGTCGGGCGCTGCACGCGCGCCCGCGCCCGGAACGGGTGCCGCTGTCCTACGCCCAGCAGCGAATGTGGTTCCTGAACCGTTTCGATCCGGCCGGCGCGGTGCACAACATTCCTGCCGCGGTGCGCCTCACGGGACGGCTCGACGTCGACGCGCTGCGAGCCGCGGTGGGCGATCTCGCCGAACGGCACGAAGTGCTGCGCACCGTCTATCCCGAGGTCGACGGCGAGGGTTACCAGTGGGTGTTGCCGCCCGATGATCCGCGCGCCGAGCCGGAATTCGTGGTCGAGCAGGCTGACGAGAGTCAGGTGGCCGCGCTGGTCGCCGCCGTGGTCACCCAGGGCTTCGACGTGACCACCGCGCCGCCGGTGCGGGTGCGGCTGCTCGCGCTGAGCGAGACCGAACACGTGCTGATCTGCGTGGTGCACCACATCGCGGGCGACGGCTTCTCCATGGGACCGCTGACCCGCGACCTGATGGGCGCGTATGTGGAGCGGATGCGCGGCGGTGCACCGGAATGGCCCGCGCTCGCGGTGCAATACGCCGACTACGCGATCTGGCAGCGGGAGATCCTCGGCGCCGAGGACGACCCGGATTCGGTACTGGCGCAGCAGATCGCCTTCTGGCGCACCGAACTCGCCGCGCTACCCGACCACATGGAGCTGCCCGCGGACCGTGCGCGTCCGGCGGTCGCCTCCCATCACGGTGCGACGCTCGGCTTCGAGATCGACGCCGACGTGCACGCAGCACTGAATCACCTTGCGCACCGGCATAATTCAACGCTGTTCATGGTGATACACGCCGCGCTGGCGGTATTGCTCGCCCGCCTGTCCGGCACCAGGGACATCGCCGTGGGCACCCCGGTCGCCGGTCGCGGTGAGGCCGCACTGGACGACCTGATCGGTATGTTCGTCAACACGCTGGTGCTGCGCACCGAGGTCGACTCCGGACTGACCTTCGACCAGCTGCTGTCCACGGTGCGCAGAGTCGACGTCGAGGCGTTCGGCCACGCCGACGTCCCGTTCGAACGGCTGGTGGAACTGCTGGACCCGGCGCGCTCGACGGGACGGCATCCGCTGTTCCAGGTGATGCTGACCTTCCAGAATCTGGCACGCACTGACCTGGAGCTGCCCGGACTTTCGGTGTCGGCGGTGGACCTGGCGGTGCCGCTGGCGAAGTTCGATCTACAGCTGGCGCTGGTGGAGAACATCGACCGGCGCGGCGCCGAGCACGGTATCTCGGCGGCCTTCACCTACGCCACCGACCTGTTCGAAGAGACGACCGTGCAGGACTTCGCCGATCGCTTCGGTCGCATCCTGGCCGCGGTGGCGTCGGATTCCGCGGTGACCGTCGGCGACATCGACGTGCTCGCCCCCGGCGAGCGCGACCTGGTGCTGCACGAGTGGAACACTCCGGGCGCGACGGTGCCCGCGGTTACCCTGGTGGATCTGCTCGCCACGCAGGTACGTCGGCGGCCGAACGCGGACGCGGTCCGTTTCGGCGACACCACGCTGACTTTCGATACGTTGCAGCGGCGGGCGAATCAGGTGGCTCGGTCCTTGATCACCCAGGGCGTGGGTCCGGAATCGCTGGTGGCGGTGGCGGTCCCACGGTCGCAGGAGCTTCCGATCGCGTTGTTGGCGGTGCTGTTGACCGGTGCCGCGTATCTACCGATCGACACCAGCTATCCGGCGCAGCGGTTGCAGTTCATGCTCGCCGATGCCGCGCCGATCTGCGTCCTGACCACGGCGGACGAGCGTGCCGCGGTCCCCGCGGGTGATATTCCGGTGGTTCTGCTCGAGGCGGCTACGGGCTTCGCCGACACCCGGATCCATGACGCCGACCGTCTCGCGCCGCTACGTCCGGACAACTTGGCGTATGTCATCTACACGTCGGGGTCGACGGGTGTGCCCAAGGGCGTCGGTGTCGCGCACCGCAACGTGGTCGAGTTGTTCGCGAATACCCAGTTGCTGTTCGAGTTCGACGAAACCGACGTGTGGACGCTGTTCCATTCGTTCGCGTTCGACTTCTCGGTGTGGGAGCTGTGGTGTGCGCTGGCCAACGGCGGCACCGTGGTGATCGTCGACTACATGACGTCGCGGTCGCCGGAACAGTTCCGCGAGTTGCTGATTCGCGAACAGGTCACCGTGCTCAACCAGACCCCGTCGGCGTTCTACCAGCTCGCCGAGGCCGATCGCGCGGTGCACCCGACCGAACAGGGCAAGTTCGCGCTGCGCTATGTGGTCTTCGGTGGCGAGGCGCTGGATCTGCGCCAACTGCAGCGCTGGTACGAGCGGCATGCCGTGGACGCGCCGTGGCTGGTGAACATGTACGGCATCACCGAGACCACGGTGCACGTCTCGTTCCTCTCGCTGGATGAGCAGATGGTGCACAACGCGGCCAGTGTGATCGGCCGCGCGCTGCCCGGCCTGGACGCGTATGTGCTCGACGACCGGCTGCACCCGGCGCCGGTCGGCGTCGCGGGGGAGATCTACGTCACCGGTGGCCAGCTCTCCCGCGGCTACCTCGGCCGACCTGGTCTGGCCGCCGCGCGATTCGTGGCGAATCCGTTCGGCGAGCCTGGCTCTCGGATGTATCGCACCGGCGACATCGGCCGCTGGGTCGGTTTCGGTGGGCAGGCCACACTGGAGTACGCGGGCCGCGGTGACCAGCAGGTGCAGCTGCGCGGGTTCCGGATCGAACTCGGTGAGATCGAGTCGGCGCTGCTGCGCTGCCCGGGCGTGAGCCAGGCCGTGGTGCTGGTTCGTGACGACGCGCACCTGGGCGACCGGCTCATCGGCTACGTGGTGGCCGACACCGGTGCTGCGCTCGATGCGGTGGTGCTGCGCGCGCAGGTGGCCGAGTTCCTCACCGGTTATATGGTTCCCGACTCCATCGTCGTGCTGGACCAGCTGCCGCTCACCCCGAACGGCAAACTCGACCGCAGGGCGTTGCCCGCGCCGGAATTCGTCGGCTCGGCGACCTTCCGCGCCCCGAGTTCGCCGGTCGAGCAGGCCGTCGCCGACGTGTTCGCCGGATTGCTCGGCGCGGGTGAGGTCGGTATGGACGACGATTTCTTCGCGCTCGGTGGTAACTCGCTGCTGGCCACCAGGGTGGTCGCGCGGATCAACGAGGCGTTGGACGCCAGCCTCGCGGTGCGCGAACTGTTCGAGGCGCCCACTGTCGCCGCGTTGGCCGCCCGCGTGACGCCCGGCTCCGGGAGTGCTGTGGCCGCACGGCCGCAGCTGGTTCGCGGCGAGCGGGTCGAGCGGGTGCCGCTGTCGCTTGCCCAGCAGCGGATGTGGGTGCTCAACCAGTTCGACCCGGCCTCGCCCGCCTACAACATCCCGTTGGCCATCCGGCTGACCGGTGCGCTCGACGTCTCCGCGCTGCGTTACGCCATGGCGGACGTCCTGGAGCGGCACGAGTCGCTGCGTACGCGCTACCCGGTGAGCCGGGCGGGCGGGCTGCCGTACCAGCAGATCCTGTCGGTTGCCCAGGCACTGCCCGGCGGGCTGGAGGAGGTCGACGCCACCGACGATCCGATCGGCCGGATCACCGAGCTGATGCACACCGGATTCGATGTGACCGAGCAGGTCCCGGTGCGCGCTCTGCTGCTCGAATCCGGACCGGACGAGCACCTGGTTGCCCTGGTCGCGCACCACATCGCCGCCGACGGCGCCTCGATGGCACCGCTGGCCCGCGATCTGATGACCGCCTACCTGGCCAGGATCGGCGGAAACTCGCCGCGTTGGTCGCCGTTGGAGGTGCAGTACGCCGACTTCGCGATCTGGCAGCGCAGCGTCATCGGCACCGAAGACGACGAGAACTCGGTGGCCGCGCGGCAGCTGGCGTATTGGCGCGACACTCTCGACAATCTGACCGGAGAACGCGACCTGCCCTTGGATCGGCCGCACCCGGCCGTGCCGAGCATGCGCGGAGCCTCGACCGGCTTCACCGTGCCCGCCGAGGTGCACGAGGAACTGGTTCGGATTGCGCGGGAACATAATTCGACGTTGTTCATGGTGATGCACGCCGCACTGGCTGTCCTGCTGGCCAGGTTGTCGGGTGGTTCCGATATCACCATCGGCACGCCGATCGCCGGTCGCGGTGAACGAGCGCTCGACGATCTGGTCGGCATGTTCGTCAATACCTTGGCGCTGCGCACCGGCGTCGATTCCGGGATGACCTTCGCCGAGCTGGTGGATGCGGCCCGTGAGACGGACCTGGCGGCCTTCGCCAACGCGGATATCCCGTTCGAGCGGGTGGTGGAGGAGGTCGTCCCAGGACGGGCCACCACCTACAGCCCGTTGTTCCAGGTGATGCTCTCGTTCCAGAACACCGAGCAGCCGACCTTGACGCTGCCCGGGCTGACGGCGACGGCGCTGGAGACAGGTATGGTCGCGGCGAAGTTCGATCTCCAAGTGACCGTCGAGCCGCGGCACCGCGCGGACGGGACCCCTGATGATCTGATCACCGTGTTCACCTATGCGACGGACGTTCTCGACGAGTCGACCGCGCAGGCGTTCGGACGCAGGCTCGAGCGCATCCTCACCTCCGTGGTCGCCGACCCTCAGGTGTGCGTCGGCGATATCGACATCCTCGATGCCGACGAACGGAACCGGGTGCTTGCCACACCGGACCTGACGGCGCCGGCGCAGACCGATACCGCGGCATCGGCCACCGGAACCGCACTGACGCGGCTGCTCGCCGTCGCGGTGGAGGACGATCCGGACGGACCGGCTGTGGTGGCGGGCGAGGACGCGGTGTCCTACCAGGACCTGCATGCCCGGTCGTCGCGGCTGGCGCGGGCGCTGATCGGGCGCGGCTGTGGGCCAGGTATGGGGGTCGCGATCTGTATGGATCGCGGCGTCGATGCGGCGATCGCCGTCTGGGCGGTGCTCGAAGCCGGCGCCGCGCTGGTTCCGGTGCCCTCGATCGACTCGGCATTGACCGGCGAATTGGAGGTCAAGGTAGGTCTCACCGCCTCCTCCGACGCCGTGCGCCGGGCAACGAGCGGCGCGTCGGCTTCCGTCGGTATCGACTGGCTGGCGTTCGATGATCCTGAGGTGGTCGCCGAGATCGACGCGCAATCGCCGAGGCCGGTGACGTACGCGAATCGGACCCGAACGCTTCGTGGCGACGATGCCGCCGTCGTGCTGACCGCAGCAGACCCCGCGCAGCGCCCCGCCGACTACGACGGAACGCTGTCCTATGACGCGCTGGCGGACGTGGTGTATCGATTGTCTGCTCGCACCGGGCTGACCTTCGAATCCCGCACCTTCCGACACGGGCGCCCGGCGTCGCTGGCCGCCGTGCTCGAGGTGGTGGCCGCGGGTAGCGCGGGCGCCACGGTCGTGGTCCCGGCCGAGGCCGAAGCGGCGGAGACCGAGTTGTCGGTGCTGCTCGCGCAGGAGTGGGTGTCCCACCTGTTCACCGACGCCGCTGGCCTTGCCGCGATCGACCCGGCCGAGTTGGAAGATCTGCGGGCCGTGCTGGTGGACGAGGGGTCGACGCCGGTCGCCGAGACCGCGGTGCAGGTTGTCGGGCTCGTGGATCTCCTCGGGGTCGAGGCATCGAGCGATGTCGAGTGAGTCGCCCTGACCGAGGCGTGATCGAGGACGCTGGCGCGGTCGGTATGGTGTTCGACGAGATGATGCCGCGCGTGATGGTGCAACGATGGCAGCGGGGTATGCCGAATCTTGCCCGGCCGATCGTGCGCGGCGGCGAATAGTGCTGCTGACGCCTGGGCAGAGATACAGCTAAACCAGATAGTTAGGGAATTCATTGGTTCGGGTGGCCGACAAACTGTACATCGTGACCGGCGTCGGGGAACGTGCATGACACGCCCGGCACGTGTGCGGCCCACCCGGACTCGGCGGCCGCGGGTCACCACCTTGCCGCAGTTGCTGGCGATGGTGGTGGAGACGAATCCGGACGGCGTCGCGGTCGTGGAACCGGCGCGGCGACCCGACGGCGTCGTCGAGGGCGGGTCGGCGGTGCGAATGAGCTATGCCGAGCTGGATGCCCGCTCGACAAGGTTGGCCCGGGTGTTGATCGGTCGTGGCATCGGCCCCGACGATTTGATCGCGGTGGGTATGCCGCACTCGCTCGCGTCCGTGGTGGCGATGTGGGCGGTCGCCAAGACCGGTGCGGGGTTCGTGCCGGTTGATCCTGGCGATGCGCCGGACTTGATCGCGCGGATCATCTCCGATCCCAGCGTGGTGTTCGGGTTGACCGTCGCCGCGGTGCGCGATCAGCTGCCTGGACCGGTGGAGTGGTCGGTCGTCGACACGCCGGAGTTCGAGCGTGTGCTCCAGGAGCAACCGGCCGATGCGGTGACCCATATCGATCGGGTGCGCGCGTTGCAGCCCGAGCATCCGGCATACGTGATTTATCCGCGGAGTTCGACCGGGCAGCCGGAGCGGACGGTGGTCGCGCAGGCCGGATTGGCCGGTTTCGGTGCCGAGCAGCGGGAGCGTTATCAGCTGACCGCGCAAGCGCGCACTCTGCACTTCGTCGCACCGTCCTCCGATCAGTCGGTGCTCGAGTTGATGCTGGCCATCAGCAGTGCGGCGACGATTGTGTCGGCTACCGGGCTCGGCGGCGCGCGGTGGGCGGCATTGTTGCGCCAGGAGCATGTGACGCATGTATTCGCCGCCCCCGCCGCACTGGCCGCGCTGGATCCGGCCGGATTGGATGAACTGCGCGTTGTTGTCGCGATCGGCGAGGCGAGCCCGCCGGCTCTGGTGCGGCGTTGGGCGCAACCGATCGCGGGAGGTCTGACCCGTCAATTCCTCGGCGGTCCGGAGCCGGTCGAGGCCGCTGCGACTACGGTGGTCGACCTGTTCGACGCCCAGGTGTCGGCGACCCCGGAGGCGATCGCGGTGGTCGACCGGTCGGTCGCCGGTGGGGAGTCGCTGAGCTACGCCGAACTCGGCGCCCGGGTACATCGGCTCGCGCGGCGGTTGATCGCCGCGGGTGTCGGTCCGGAAACCCTGGTCGCGCTGGGTATCCGGCGTTCGGTGGATTTGGTGGTCGCCGCATACGCGGTGCAGGCGGCGGGCGCCGGATATGTTCCGCTCGACCTCGATCAGCCGGTGGAGCGTATCCGGTACGTGCTCGAATCGGCGGCGCCGGTGTGTGTACTGACCAGATCGGGCGACGATTTCGACGGTGCGGGGGCGACCACGCTGTCGCTGGACGAGCTGGAGTTGTCCGCTTATTCCGGCGAGCCGGTGGTCGATCGGGAGCGGATCGCTCCCTTGCGTCCGGCGCATCCGGCCTATGTGATTTTCACCTCGGGTTCGACCGGTCGCCCGAAGGGCGTCGCGGTCGCGCATGCCGCGGTGGTCAACCAGATTCGTTGGATCACCGCTGAGTACCGCATCGGCGCCGATGACGTGGTGTTGTTCAAGACGCCGGCGACCTTCGATGTGTCGGTGTGGGAGTTGTTCGGTCCGCTGACCACCGGTGGTCGGATCGTGGTGGCCAGCCAGGACGGGCATCGCGATCCGCGGTATCTGGCCGAAGTGATCGCGGCCGAGCGCGTCACCATGACCTCGTTCGTGCCGTCGATGTTGACCGTTTTCGCGAACAGTGCCGATGCGGCGGGGGCTGCAGGGGCGGTGGGACTCGGCTCGCTGCGAGCGCTGCTCGTCGCGGGCGAGGCGTTCACCTCCGACACCGTTCAGGCGATCCGTCGGGTGAGTTCGGCGGCACTGTACAACCTGTACGGGCCGACGGAATTCACCGTCCACGCCACGCATGCTCCGGTCGCCGACGACGTAGCGGGTGCGGTCCCGATCGGCCTTCCGGTGCGTAATGCGCAGGCGTACGTGCTCGATTCGCGCCTGCATCCGGTGCCTTCGGGTGTCGCGGGAGAGTTGTACCTGGCGGGCGTGCAGTTGGCGCGCGGCTATTTCGGTCGCGCCGATCTGACCGCGGATCGGTTCGTCGCCAACCCGTTCGGTGCGCCGGGCAGCCGGATGTACCGCACCGGTGACCTGGTCTCCGGTGACGCGACCGGTTCGCTCACCTTTCTCGGCCGCACCGACTTCCAGGTCAAGCTGCGCGGTCTGCGCATCGAGTTGGGCGAGATCGAATCGGCATTGTCGGCGCACGATTCGGTAGCGCAGTCCGTCGCGATGATCAGGTCCGGCGGACACCTGGGCGATCAGCTGGTCGCTTATGTCGTCGGTGCGCAGCGGCCGGACAACGCCGACGCCGAACAGTTGTCGGTGGCACAGTTGCGGGAGCACCTCGCGGCGCGGCTGCCGTCGTACATGGTGCCCGCGGCGATCGTGGTGCTGTCGGCTTTGCCGCTGAACGCGAACGGCAAGCTGGATCGCCGCGCGTTGCCCGAACCGGTTGTCCAGGAACGGGAATTCCGCGCACCGTCCACTTCGCTCGAGCAGCTCGTGGCGACCACCTTCGCCGAAGTGCTCGGTCTGGGTGCGGACCGCCCGGTGGGCGCGGACGACGATTTCTTCGACCTGGGCGGTAATTCACTGGTCGCCACCCAGGTGATCGCTCGGCTCGGCGCGGCACTCGACACGCGAATGCCGGCTCGGGTGATCTTCGATGCGTCGACGGTCGCCGTGCTCGCGGCGCGGCTGGAATCGCTGCAGGGCGGAGGCGGACGTCGCGCGCTGGCGCCGGTGCCGCGCCCGGAGCGAGGCGGCGAGACGCCGCCGATTCCGTTGTCGTTGGCGCAGCAGCGGATGTGGTTCCTCAATCAGTTCGACCCGGTGTCGGCGGCGAACAATATTCCGTTCGCCGTCCGGCTGTCCGGGGCATTGGACGTGGCGGCCTTGCAGGCGGCGGTCGCCGATCTGATCGGTCGGCACGAGACGTTGCGCACGGTGTATCCCGCGTCGGACGGCGTCGGTTATCAGGAGATCCTGCCTGTCGAGCAGGCGGTTTCCACGCTGACGCCACAGCCGGTGGCCGAGGCGGATCTCGCGGACTGGCTGCTCGAAGCCACGTCCGCCGGTTTCGATGTGGCCGCGCAGGTCCCGCTACGAATCGCCCTCGGCGACATCGGGCGGGGCGTGGAGTCCACGGATCATCCTGACCACACCGAGCATGTCCTTGTTGTCGTGATCCACCACATCGCCGCCGACGGCGCGTCCGTCGCGCCGATGATCCGGGACCTGATGACCGCGTATCTGGCCAGGGTCGCCGGCGCCGCACCGAGTTGGGCGCCCTTGCCGGTGCAATACGCGGATTACACCGTGTGGCAGCGCGCGGTCCTCGGTGCCGAGTCCGATCCCGAATCGCTGGCTGCCACCCAGATCGACTACTGGCGTACGGCGTTGGATGGCATCCCGGATCGGCTGGAGTTGCCCGCGGATCGGCCCCGACCGCCGGTCGCTTCCGGTCGGGGTGCGGCGTTCTCCTTCGAGATTCCGGCGCGAACGCATGCGGAGCTGACCGAGCTGGCCCACCGCACCGGCGTTTCCTTGTTCATGGTCGTGCACGCCGCGTTCGCGGTACTGCTCGGCCGGTTGTCGAGTACCGACGATGTCGTCATCGGCACGCCGGTCGCCGGCCGTGGCGAGCGTGAACTCGACGATCTGATCGGCATGTTCGTCAACACGCTGGCCCTGCGGACCCGAATCGACCTCGGCGCCTCGTTCACCGAGTTGCTCGCGGCCACCAAGGAAACGGATCTGGCGGCGTTCTCGCACAACGAGTTGCCGTTCGAGCGGCTGGTGGAAGTGCTCGACCCGGTTCGGTCGCAAGCCCATCACCCGTTGTTCCAGGTCGCGCTGTTCTTCCAGAACCTGGACTCCCCGCGACTGGAATTGCCCGGCCTTTCCATGTCCGCTGTCGAATTCGGTGGCGTGGTCGCCAAATTCGATCTACAGCTGACCGTGGTTCCGCCTCGGGCCGAGGATATCGCGGCCGGATTGTCGGCGATGTTCACCTATGCCACCGACCTGTTCGATGAATCATCGATCGCGCAGTTCGCCAGGCGGTTGGAGCGTCTGCTCGCTGCTGTGGCGACAGACCCGGGACAGGTCGTCGGCGAGATAGACCTGTTGACGACGGCCGAGCGCGATCGAATTCTGGTCGACTGGAACAACACCCGCCAACCGGTGGCGGCCGAACTGTTGCTCGATGGTTATCGCCGGGCGGTGCTTGCGTATCCGGACGCGGTCGCGGTCGTTTACGAGGGTGTCGAACTTACTTATCGCGAGCTCGATGAGCGCGTCAATCGACTCGCTCGGCTGCTGATTTCGCAGGGTATCGGGGCCGAGTCGTTGGTGGGGTTGGCGATTCGGCGTTCGGTCGATCTGGTTGTCGGCATGTACGCGATCGTGACGGCCGGTGGCGCGTATGTGCCGCTGGATCCGGATCATCCGGATGACCGGATCGCCCATATTCTCGATACGGCACAGCCTGCCTGTGTAGTGACCACGATCGCGGACGCCGTGCCGGTCCCGTCCGGCACAATGCTGCTTCATCTCGACCTGCTGGAGCTGGATTCCTTCGACAGCGCGCCGGTGCGCGCCGAGGAACTGGTGCGCCCGGTACTGCCGCAGCATCCGGCCTATGTCATCTTCACCTCGGGGTCGACCGGCAGGCCCAAGGGTGTGGCGGTTTCGCATGCGGCGATTCACAACCAGATCGAGTGGATGCTGGCCGAATATCCACTCAGTCCGGACGACGTGTATTTGCAGAAGACCGCGACGACATTCGATGTGTCGCTGTGGGGTTTCTTCATGCCGTTGCGCGTCGGGGCGAAATTGGTGGTGGCGACGCCGGATGGTCATCGTGATCCGGCCTATGTCGCGGACGTCATCGCCGCACAGCGGGTGACGGTGACCGATTTCGTGCCGTCCATGTTGACGGTGTTCGCCGCGCATACCGCGGTGGGCGCGTGTCCGAGTCTGGCGCACATCTTCGTGATCGGTGAGGCGTTGCCGCCGGAGACGGTGGCTGCCATCCACGCAGTGTCGGATGCTCGAGTACATAACTTGTACGGACCGACCGAGGCCGCGGTGTCGGTGACCTACTGGCCCGCTCGGGGTGCGGATCGGCGGTCGGTGCCGATCGGGTTGCCGCAGTGGAATACCCAGCTCTTCGTTCTGGACGCACGGCTGCGTCCGGTGCCCGCCGGGGTGGCGGGGGAGCTGTATCTGGCGGGCGATCAGCTCGCCCGCGGGTACGTGCGGCGCCCGGATCTGACCGCGGATCGGTTTGTCGCCAATCCGTTCGACGCCGGTCGGCGAATGTATCGGACCGGTGATCTGGTGATGTGGCATGCGCCGACGGGAGACCTGTCGCATCGGCTCGAATACCTCGGTCGCACTGATTTCCAGGTGAAATTTCGCGGGCAACGCATCGAACTGGGGGAGATCGAAACGGCGTTGCTGGCTCAGCCCTCGGTGAGCCAGGCGGTGGCACTGGTCGCGCCGTCTACGCTGGGTGATCAGCTGGTCGCCTATGCGGTTGCCGCTCCTGGGCAGTCGATCGAGCCGGCGGAATTGCTGGCGAAAATCGGCGCCACGCTTCCGGCCTACATGGTTCCGGCCACGATCGTCGCGCTGGAAGCTCTCCCGTTGAACTCGAGCGGGAAACTCGATCGTCGAGCACTGCCGGCTCCGACGTTCGCCAGCCGCGAATTCCGTGCGCCTGCGACGCCGGTCGAAGAGGTCGTGGCCGGAGTCTTCGGGGACGTGCTGGGACTGGTCCGCGTCGGCGCCGATGATGATTTCTTCGCCCTCGGCGGCAATTCCCTCGTCGCCACGCAGGTGGTCGCGCGGCTGGGCGCCGCGGTGGGCGCGCGGGTTCCGGTGCGGGCGTTGTTCGAGACGCCGACCGTGACCGATCTGGCGACGGCGATCGAGTCGCAGACGCATGGCCGTCGCGGTGTCGAGCTGGGCAGTCTCGTTCGGCCGGAGCGGTTGCCGTTGTCCTTGGCGCAGCGGCGGATGTGGTTCCTCAACCGGTTCGACCAAGTCGAGGATGATGCCGCGGCGGCGTTGGGTTCGGCGGCATATAACCTGCCGTTCGCGCTCCGGCTCACCGGCTCGCTCGATGTCGCGGCACTGGGTGCGGCGCTCGGCGATGTGGTCGCACGGCACGAGGTGCTGCGTACCGTGTACCCGGAAAGCACGGAGGGCCCCGTGCAGGTCGTACTACCGGCCGGACAGGTGGAACTGGATGTCACGCCGGAACGGGTGACCGAGTCCGAGGTTGCCGCGGCGGTGTACGCGCTGGCGTCGACGCCGTTCGATGTGACCTCCGAGGTGCCGGTACGGGTGCGGGTGTGGCAGATCGGCGGCGGCCCCGTCGACGCACCACCCGAGTATGTGCTCGCTGTCGTGGTCCATCACATCGCGGCCGACGCCTCCTCGATGGGGCCGCTGGTACGCGATGTGACCGTGGCCTATGCCGCGCGGACCGCGGGTCATGTCCCGGCGTGGACGCCACTGCCGGTGCAGTACGCCGACTATGCGCTCTGGCAGCGAGCCGCACTCGGCGACGAATCCGATCCCGAGTCCATTGCCGCACAACAGATCGCGTACTGGCGCGAACACCTCGCCGAGTTGCCCGACCTGCTCGAGCTGCCCGCCGACCGGCCCAGACCCGCTGTGGCATCCATGGCCGGCGCTCGGGTCGAAGTGTCGGTGGATGCCGCCACGCACGCCGGCCTCGTGCGACTCGCACGAGCCAATGGGGCCACCCTGTTCATGGTCGTGCATACCGCGCTCGCGGTGCTGCTCGCGCGATTGTCCGGTTCCGACGATATTGCCGTCGGTACACCGGTCGCGGGTCGAGGTGAGCGCGAACTCGATGACCTGATCGGAATGTTCGTCAATACCGTGGTATTCCGCACCCGGTTGTCGGGCGGTGAGTCGTTCACCGATGTGTTGACACGACAACGGGAAACCGATCTGCAGGCGTTCGCGCATGCCGATATTCCCTTCGAGCGGCTGGTGGAGGTGCTCAATCCGCGTCGCTCCACCGCCCATCACCCGCTGTTCCAGGTGGGTTTGTCGTTCCAGAACGTGGCGCGGACCGCGCTGGAGTTGCCCGACTTGGCGATCGCCGGGGTCGAGGCGGATCTGAATGTGTCGCAGTTCGATCTCCATCTGATCGTGACCGACACCTATGACGAGGCCGGCGCCGCGGCGGGGATCGGTGGCTACTTCACCTACGCCACGGACCTTTTCGACGCGGTCACGGTGCGGGGTTTCGCCGAGCAGTTGGCGCGCGTTCTGGCCGCGGTGGTGGCGGATGCGGCAATGCCGGTCGGGGACATCGAGATTCTCGATGCCGCGCAGCGGTTCGACGTGGTGTCGGAGCGGAACGCGACCGACCGGGTGATCGAGCCTGCCGCGCTGCTCGGCAGCGCCACGCTGGTGACATTGTTGGATTCCGCCGTCGCCGCGGCGGCGGACGCGGTCGCGCTGGTGGCCGACCAACCGCACACGGTCGACGGTCGTCGAGAACTGACCTACGCGCAGCTGGACGATCGGGTCAACCGGCTGGCCCGCTACCTGATCGCGGAAGGTGTCGGCCCGGAATCACGGGTGGCGCTGGCGTTGCGCCGGTCGGTGGACCTGGTCGTGGCCATGTACGCGGTGGCGCGGGCCGGTGGCGCCTATGTGCCGGTGGACCCGGATCAGCCCGCCGAGCGGACTGCCTACATTCTCGAGACAGCGGCGCCGGTCTGTCTGTTGACCGACGCCTGGACGGACTTCGCGTCCGACGCGGCGCCGGTGCTGCGAGTGGACGGACCCGAGGTCAGCGAACATCCCGGTTCCGCGATCACCGATGCGGAGCGGTTGGCGCCGCTGCGGCCGGCGAACACGGCGTATGTGATCTTCACGTCGGGATCGACCGGACGCCCCAAGGGCGTGTCGGTCTCCCATGGCGCGATCGTGAACCAGTTGCTGTGGAAGTCGTTCGAGTTCGGTCTCGAGGACGACGACGCGGTGTTGTTGAAGACGGCGGCGACGTTCGACCTGTCGGTGTGGGAGTTCTGGTCGGCGGTGGCATGCCGGGGACGGCTGGTGATCGCGGCGCCCGACGGGCATCGTGATCCGGCGTACCTGAACGAGCTGATGGCCCGCGAATCGGTGACCACACTGCATGCGGTGCCGTCCATGCTCGAAGCGTTGGTCGCCGGCGCGGACAATGACACCCCGCCCTCCGCGCTGCGGCGGGTGTTGGCGATCGGCGAGGCATTGCCCGCCGAGACGGCGAAGCGCTTCCAGATCGCGAATCCGAAGGCCGCGCTGTTCAATCTGTATGGGCCGACCGAGGCGGCGGTGTCCATAACTTGCCATCCGGTGAGCGAGGCCGATCGGCTGTCGGTGCCGATCGGCGCACCAGCATGGAACAGCCGGGTATACGTGCTGGACGCGCGGTTGCATCCGGTGCCCGTCGGCGTCGCCGGCGAGCTGTATCTGGCCGGTACCCAGTTGGCGCGCGGCTATTTGAACCGTGCCGACTTGACGGCGGATCGGTTTGTGGCCAATCCGTTCGAACCGGGAGTGCGCCTGTATCGGACCGGTGACCTCGTGGCGTGGAATCGACACGGCGAGTTGGAGTATCGGGGCCGCACCGACTTCCAGGTGAAGATTCGCGGCTTCCGAATCGAACTCGGCGAGATCGAGGCGGCGCTGCGGTCGCTGTCGGAGGTGGCTCACACCGCGGTGCTCGCCAGATCGAGTCCGCACACCGGTGATCGGTTGGTCGCCTACCTGGTGCCGGTCGGCACAACCGTCGACGTCGCGCAGGTGAAGTCGGCGCTCAGTGCCGGGTTGCCGTCCTACATGGTGCCGGACGCCTTCGTGGTTCTGGATGCGTTGCCGCTCAATGCCAACGGCAAACTGGATCGAAAGGCATTGCCGGATCCGGAATTCACGGCGCAGGTATTCCGTGCGCCGTCGACGCCGATCGAGGAGATCGTCGCCGATGTGTTCGCGGAGGTGCTCGGCGCCGACCGCGTCGGCGCCGATGACGACTTCTTCGCGCTCGGCGGCAATTCGCTGCTGGCGACCCAGGTCGCGGCGCGCGTCGGTAGAGCGTTGGACGCGAAGGTGCCGGTGCGGACGCTGTTCGAGGTGTCCACGGTCGCGGGGCTGGCGCAACGGGTGGAGCAGCACGCGGGAACGGGCGGTCGCCGGGAGTTGGTGGCGGGTCCGCGCCCGGAGCGCATTCCGTTGTCCCTCGCGCAGCAGCGGATGTGGTTCCTCAACCGATTCGATACCCAGTCGGCTGCCTACAACGTGCCGATCGCGGTACGGCTGACCGGGGCGCTCGATATCGCCGCGCTGCAGCAGGCCGTGTCGGATGTCGTGGTCCGGCACGAGATTCTGCGCACCGTCTATCCGGACACCGATGGTGGTCCGGTGCAGGTCATCCTGCCGCCGGGGCAGGCGGTCCCGCGCTTGGACGTGCAGGTTGTGGCGCTGGCGGATGTCGAATCCGCCGTGGTGGCGTTGACGTCGACGATCTTCGATGTGACCAGCGAGGTGCCGGTACGGGCAGCCTTGTTCCGGATCGCCGACGGTACCGCGGATTCCGGCGCGCCGGTGCGATCCATGGAATCCGGCACCGAGGCGTCCACGCTGGTCGCAGCCTCCGTCGGCGCTGCCGCGGCGGCCGAGTACGTACTGGCGATGGTGGTGCATCACATTTCCTGTGATGCCTCGTCGGTCGGCCCTCTGACCCGGGACCTGATGGCGGCATACGCGGCTCGTTCGGCGGGAGCTGCGCCGAATTGGGCGCCGTTGCCGGTGCAGTACGCGGATTACAGCATGTGGCAGCGTGACCTGCTGGGCAGCGAGGACGACCCGGAGTCGCTGGCCGCCAAGCAGATCGGATATTGGCGAACCGCATTGGCGGAGTTGCCGGATCAATTGGATCTGCCGTCGGATCGGGCGCGTCCCGCGGTGCAATCCTTCGCCGGCGGCAAGGTGGAGCTGCGGATCGATGCGGCCACCCATCGGGCGTTGCTCGAGGTGGCGCGCTCGGAGGGTGCGACGCTGTTCATGGTCGTGCACACCGCGCTCGCCGTGCTGTTGTCGCGGTTGTCCGGCACCGACGATATCGCGATCGGGACGCCGATGGCGGGTCGCGGTGAGGCGGTGTTGGACGAGCTGATCGGCATGTTCGTCAACACGCTGGTGTTCCGGACGCAGGTGGACGGACAGGTCGCGTTCAACGATCTGCTCGCCCGGCAGCGCGAGCGGGACGTGGCGGCCTTCGCGAACGCCGATGTGCCGTTCGAGCGGCTCGTGGAGGTTCTCAACCCGGTGCGGTCGACGGCACGGCACCCCTTGTTCCAGGTGGGGTTGTCGTTCCAGAACTTGGCGCGGACGAGCTTGGCGTTGCCGGGAATCACGGTCGCCGGGTTCGATATCGACACCGCGTTGTCACAGTTCGACCTGCACCTGATCGCCACCGACCACTACGGTGAGGCGGGCGAACCCCTCGGCATCAGTGGGATTTTCACCTACGCGACCGACCTGTTCGACCGGGACACGGTAGCGAGCTTCGTCGATCGGTTCGTTCGTTTGCTGAGCGCGATCGTCGCGACTCCGGATGTCGCCGTGGGCGATATCGAATTGCTCGACGCCGTCGAGCGGGCGGAATTGGTTGTCGGGCGTAATGCGACCGATGTCGCTGTGGAGTCCTCGGCGACGTTGGTGTCGCTGCTGGATGCCACCGTCGCCGCGGACCCGAAGTCGGTGGCACTGGTGTGTGACGATCCGACGGGCGCCGGGCGGGTAGAACTGACCTACGGCGCGCTCGATGCGCGAGTGAATCGTCTTGCGCGACATTTGATTTCGTTGGGCGTCGGTCCGGAGTCGCGGGTGGCGCTCGCGCTTCGCCGATCGGTGGACCTGGTGGTCGCCATGTACGCGGTGGCGAAGTCCGGTGGTGCGTATGTGCCGATCGATCCGGATCAGGCGGCGGAGCGGACCGCTTACATTCTCGAGACCGCCGCGCCGGTGTGTGTGCTGACCAACACCGATGCCGGGTTCGGTACGGATGTCGCGCCGGTGGTGCGGATCGATGAGCTCGACTTGGCGGCGGTGGCTACCACTGTCGTCACCGATGGCGATCGTGTGTCGCCGTTGCGGTCGCAGAACACGGCGTACGTGATTTTCACGTCGGGTTCGACGGGGCGCCCGAAGGGTGTCGCGGTGTCGCATGGCGCGATCGCCAACCAATTGCAGTGGAAGAATGTCGAGTTCGGGCTCGATGCCGCGGACGCGGTGTTGTTGAAGACGGCGGCGACGTTCGATTTGTCGGTGTGGGAGTTCTGGTCGGCGGCGGTGTGTGGTGGTCGCTTGGTGATTGCCGCGCCTGACGGTCACCGGGATCCCGCCTACCTCAACGAATTGATGGCCCGTGAGTGGGTCACCACACTGCATGCGGTGCCGTCCATGGTGGACGCACTCTTGACCGCCGGCATGCCGGACTCGTTGTGGCGGGTGCTCGCGATCGGTGAGGCCTTGCCCGGTGTGCTGGCGCAACGGTTGCTGCGTGCGCACTCGCGCACCGAACTGTTCAACCTCTACGGGCCGACCGAGGCGGCGGTGTCGATTACCAGCCATCGTGTCACGCTCGGTGATGCGACGTCGGTGTCGATCGGTGCGCCCGAATGGAACAGCCGGGTCTACGTCCTCGATGGACGGTTACGGCC
Source organism: Nocardia sp. NPDC049190 (assembly GCF_040648115.1). Taxonomy (NCBI): domain Bacteria; kingdom Bacillati; phylum Actinomycetota; class Actinomycetes; order Mycobacteriales; family Nocardiaceae; genus Nocardia; species Nocardia sp. NPDC049190. The sequence goes on along the minus strand of NZ_JBEZDE010000008.1, from coordinate 110,608 downwards.
GGTCCCGGCGGGCGTTTCCGGTGAGCTGTACCTCGCGGGTGCGCAGTTGGCGCGCGGCTACGTCGGTCGGCCGGATCTGACCGCGGATCGGTTCGTGGCCAACCCATTCCAGCTCGGCGCCCGAATGTATCGCACGGGTGACCTGGTGGCCTGGAACGGTGCCGGCGAACTCGAGTATCGGGGCCGTACGGATTTCCAGGTGAAGATTCGTGGTTTCCGTATCGAGTTGGGTGAGATCGAGGCCGCGTTGCTGGCGCTGCCTGACATCGCGCAATCGGTGGTGGTGGCCAAGTCGGATCCGCGGACCGGTGACCGCCTGGTTGCCTATGTGGTGGCTGCCGATGTCGACACGGGCGTCGATGTAGGGGAGGTCAAGTCCGAACTCGGCGCGGGGTTGCCGTCCTATATGGTGCCGTCGGCTTTCGTGGTTCTGGATGCGTTGCCACTCAATGTCAACGGCAAGGTGGATCGGAAGGCGTTGCCGGAGCCGGAATTCGAGGTTCAGGCGTTCCGTGCCCTGTCGACGCCGGTCGAGGAGATCGTCGCCGGCGTATTCGCCGAGGTACTCGGTGTCGAGCGGGTCGGCGCGGATGACGATTTCTTCGCGCTCGGTGGTAATTCGCTCCTGGCGACGCAGGTCGCGGCGCGGATCGGTGCGGCCTTGGACGCGCGTGTTCCGGTGCGGGTGTTGTTCGAGGCGTCGACGGTCGCGGGACTCGCGGTCAAGGTGGAGCAGCATGCTGGGGCCGGTGGCCGTCGCGCTTTGGTGGCGGGTCCGCGTCCGGAGCGGATTCCGTTGTCGTTGGCGCAGCAGCGCATGTGGTTCCTCAACCAGTTCGACACCGCCTCCGCCGTCAACAACATTCCCGTCGCGATTCGGTTGACCGGTGAACTCGATGTCGCCGCGTTGCACGCGGCGGTCACGGATATGGTCGCCCGGCACGAGATCCTGCGCACCATCTACCCGCAGACCCCCGATGGACCGGTGCAACAGATTCTGGAACCAGGCGAGGTCCCGGTCGATCTGACACCTGTGTCGCTGGAGCTGGACCGCGTCGGCACGGAAGTGCAGCGGGCCGTCGCCGCCGGTTTCGACGTCACGGTGGAAGTTCCGTTCCGCACCGATCTGTTCCAACTCGGCGCGACGGAATACGTCCTGGTATTCGTGGCCCACCACATCAGCGCGGACGGCTGGTCGATGCGGCCGCTCGTCCGTGATCTGATGCTGGCCTACGTCGCACGCAGCGGCGGCGCGGCCCCGGCGTGGGCGCCGTTGCCGGTGCAGTACGCCGATTTCAGCGTCTGGCAGCGCGAGGTACTCGGCTCGGAGACCGATCCGCAGAGCCTGATCACCGAGCAGGCGGACTACTGGCGCACCACGCTGGCCGGCCTCCCGGACGAACTCAACCTGCCCGCCGACCGTCCTCGCCCGGTCACGCAGTCGTTCGCCGGCGGCAAGGTCGATTTCGTGATCGACTCGCCGGTGCATGCGGGCTTGGTTCGACTGGCTCGCGAGCAGAACGCGACGATGTTCATGGTCGTGCACGCCGCGCTGGCGCTGTTTCTGGCCCGGATGTCCGGTACCGGCGATATCGCCATCGGGACGCCCGTCGCCGGCCGCGGCGAGGCCGAACTCGACGATGTCATCGGCATGTTCGTCAACACCCTGGTATTGCGCACGCAGGTGCGGGGTGCGGAGGACTTCAGTGCGTTGCTCGCGCGGACCAAAGACGCCGACCTGGGGGCCTTCGCGCACGCCGACATCCCGTTCGAGCGGCTGGTGGAAATCCTCAACCCGGAGCGCTCGACCGCGCGGCATCCGCTGTTCCAGGTGGCGCTCTCGTTCGAGAACCTGCCGCAGACCGGCTTCGAGCTGCCCGGATTACGAGTCGAAGCGGTCGATTTCGATGTCGAGACCGCGAAGTTCGATCTGTTCCTGACCGTCCGGGAGGCGGGCGGCAATGCCGACGGCGCGGGCATGTACGCCGAGTTCTCTTTTGCCCGTGACCTTTTCGACGACGCCACGATGCGGGTTCTCGCCGAGCGGTTCACCCGGCTGCTGGCGGCGATCGCGACTGCGCCGCATCGTCCGGTCGGTGATCTGCCGTTGTTGGCCGACGCCGAACGTACGTCACTCACCCGCGTACACAGTGACCATGTGCTGTCGGCCGGACTGCTGCCGGATCTGCTGACCCGCGGTGCGCGGTCGAGTCCTGGGCATATCGCGGTGCGCGATCGAGGCCGGTCGATCACCTACCGCAAACTCGACGAGTACTCGTCGCGGTTGGCGCGGGTACTGATCGACCGTGGCGTCGGCCCGGAAAAGCTGGTCGCGCTGTCCTTCTCGAGGTCGTACGAGATGGTCGCCGCGGTGTGGGCGGTGGCCAAGGCCGGTGGAGCGTACGTTCCGATCGACCCGGCATATCCAGCGGATCGGTTGCGGCACATGGTGACCGATTCGAAGGCGGTCATCGGACTCACCGGCGCCGAGTACGTCGACCAGTTGCCCGACGAGGTCGCGTGGTTGGTGCTCGACGATCCCGGCACCGATGATCTGCTGGCCGACAAGTCCACCGCGCCGGTCACCGATGCGGACCGGCGCAGGCCGCTGACGGTGCGGCATCCGGCGTATGTGATCTATACGTCGGGATCGACGGGTATGCCGAAGGGCGTCACCGTCACCCACGCGGGGCTGGCCAGCTTGGTCGAGTACGCGACCGAGCTGTACGGCATCCAGGCGCAACACCGGTTCCTGCACGTCTGCTCACCGAGCTTCGACGTGTCGGTGCTGGAATGGTTGTGCACGTTCTATAACGGCGCGACGTTGGTGGTCGTGCCGCCGACTGTGCTCGGCGGCTCGGATCTGGGCGAGCTGCTGCAGGCCGAAGCGGTGACACACGCCGTCATCACGCCGGCGATGCTCGGGACGGTCGCGCCGGACGGTCTGGACGACTTCGAAGTCGTGTCGGTCGCGGGCGATGCGACGACTCCGGAACTGTTGGCCAAATGGCAGCCGGGACGGCGATACGTCAACGGGTACGGGCCGACCGAGGCGACGATCATCGCGTCGTACGCCGCCTTGACCGCGGGGCGGCACATCACTATCGGCAAGCCGGTGCACGGCATGTCGGCGTTGGTGCTGGATACCCGGCTCAATCCGGTGCCGCCCGGCGTCGCAGGAGAGCTGTATCTGGCCGGTGGCGCGCTTGCCCGTGGCTACCAGCACCGCATGGGTCTGACCGCCGAGCGGTTCGTCGCGAACCCGTGGGGTGCGCCGGGAACTCGGATGTACCGGACCGGTGACGTGGTGCGGTGGTACGCCGAACCTGGCGACACGGCGGGCGATCGCGGCCCGGCGCCGCGAGATTGGGAACTGGACTACGTCGGCCGCTCGGACTTCCAAGTGAAGATCCGCGGATTCCGCATCGAGCTGGGCGAGATCGACGCCGTGCTCGGCGGACATGCGGACGTCGAGTTCGCGGTCACACTCGGCCGCGATACGGCCGGTGGAAAAACGCTGGTGTCCTATGTGCTCGCCGCGCCGGGCCGGTCCATCGATACCGCTGACCTCACCGACCATGCCGCGCGGACCCTGCCGCCGCACATGGTGCCCGCCGCGATCGTGGTACTGGATGAGATTCCGCTGACCCCGGTCGGCAAACTCGATCGAAAAGCGCTGCCCGAGCCCGTCTTCGAAAAAGCGGTCTTCCGGGCGCCGACCACGCCGATCGAACAGATCATCGCGGATATTTTCGCCGAGGTGCTCGGGCTCGGCGACCGCAACAGCGCCCGCTACCTCGGCCGCGACGACGATTTCTTCGCGCTCGGCGGGAACTCGCTGCTGGCGACGCAGGTGGCGGCACGGTTGGGCGCCGCGCTGGACTCGCGGGTGCCGGTGCGGTTGTTGTTCGAGGCGGCCACGGTAGCCGGACTGGCAGTGAAGGTCGAACAACAGGCGGGTGCTGGTGAGCAGCGCCGTGCCCTGGTGGCACGGCCCCGGCCAGCGGCGGCGCACCCCGATGCGACGGTGGAGCACATCCCGCTGTCGCTCGCGCAGCAGCGCATGTGGTTCCTCAACCAGTTCGACACCGAATCGGCGGCCTACAACGTGCCGGTCGCGGTTCGCCTGGCCGGTGACCTCGATGTGCCCGCACTGCGCGCCGCCATCGGCGACGTCATCGGCAGGCACGAGATCCTGCGCACCGTCTACCCGCAGACCGACAGTGGTCCGGCACAGGTGATTCTGCCGCCGGCGCAGGCGATTCCGGACCTGATCGTGCGAACGGTCGGTGCGGCCGAGATCGAGACCTCCGTGGTCGAATTGGTCTCGACCATCTTCGACGTCACCACCGAGGTGCCGTTGCGCGTCGCACTCTTCGAGATCGATGCCGCCGGACCCGAGCGCGCCTATGTGTTGGCCATGGCCGTACATCACATCAGTGCCGACGGATGGTCGGTCGGTCCGCTGACGCGCGATCTGATGACCGCGTACGCGGCGCGCTCGACCGGTGCGGCGCCGAACTGGGCGCCGCTGCCGGTGCAGTACGCCGATTTCAGCGTCTGGCAGCGTGAGCTGCTCGGCAGTGAGGACGACGCGGATTCGCTCGCGGCCAAGCAGGTCGCCTACTGGCGGGCGGCGTTGGCGGGGTTGCCGGATCAGCTGGAACTACCGTCGGATCGACCGCGCCCGCCGGTTCAGTCGTTCGCCGGTGGCAAGGTCGATGTGCACATCGACGCGGACACCCACCGAGCGTTGATCGAGCTGGCGCGGGCCGAGGGCGCCACCCTGTTCATGGTGGTGCACACCGCGTTCGCTGTGCTGTTGTCCCGGCTGTCCGGCACCGAGGACATCGCGATCGGCACCCCGATCGCCGGACGCGGTGAGGCCGTCCTGGACGAGCTGATCGGCATGTTCGTCAATACGCTGGTCTTCCGTAGTCGGGTCGATCCCGCGCTGTCGTTCGCGGATCTGCTCGCCCGCCAGCGTGAGACGGACGTGCAGGCCTTCGCGAACGCCGACGTTCCGTTCGAACGACTCGTGGAGGTGCTGAATCCGGTTCGCTCGACCGCACGGCACCCGCTGTTCCAGGTGGGCCTGTCGTTCCAGAACCTGGCCAGAGCCACGCTGGAACTGTCGGGTCTTTCGGTCGAGTCGTTCGGCATCGACACGCAACTCTCGCAGTTCGACCTGCATCTGATTGTGGCCGACGGCTACGACGAGGACGGAAACCCCGCGGGCATCGGTGGATTCATGACCTACGCCACGGACCTGTTCGATCGGCAAACGGCACAGGAATTCATCGATCGGCTGGCGCGGATCATTCGCGCCGTCGTCGCGGATTCCCGGCTGCCGGTCGGTGACCTGCCGTGGCTGGCCGAGACCGAGCTGACCGCGCTGGTGTCGGCGCCCAACGCCACCGATCACCCCGTGCCGGAGTCGGCGACCTTGGTGACGCTCCTCGAGGCATCGGTGGCTGCCACACCCGACGCCATCGCGGTCGCCGCCGACGAGTCGGGGGATGGTGTGGCCACGCTGACCCTGACCTACGCCGAACTGGACCGGCGGGTCAACCGTCTTGCCAGGTACCTGATTTCGCGAGGTATCGGTCCGGAATCGCGGGTCGCGCTGGCAATCGGCCGCTCGGTCGATCTTGTTGTCGCCATGTACGCGGTCGCCAAGGCCGGCGCCGCGTATGTGCCGATCGATCCGGATCATCCGGCCGAGCGGACCGAGTACCTCCTGGCCGGTAGCGCCCCGGCGTGCGTGCTGACGACGAGCCGCGACGGATTCGACGCCACCATCGCGCCCGTCACGGTCGAGGGCGCGCCCTCCGATGTCGTGGACGCGGCGCCGGTCATCCGGGATCGACGGGGTTCGGCGCCCGAAGCGGTGCGTATCGACGAACTCGATCTGTCCGAGTACGGCGACGAGCCGATCAGCGCCGCGGAACGGCGTGGTGAACTCACCGCGGCCAACACCGCGTACGTGATCTTCACCTCGGGCTCGACCGGCCGCCCGAAGGGTGTCGCCATCTCGCACGGTGCGATCGTCAACCAGTTGCTCTGGAAACAGGCCGAGTTCGGGTTGGGACCCGACGATGCGGTGTTGTTGAAGACGGCGGCGACGTTCGACCTGTCGGTCTGGGAGTTCTGGTCGGCCGCGGTGTCCGGCGGACGACTGGTGATCGCGACGCCGGAGGGGCATCGTGATCCGTCGTACCTGAACAGTCTCCTCCGCGACACCGCGGTGACCACCCTGCACACGGTGCCCGCGATGCTCGACGCGTTGCTCATCGACTCGGACGCGCGCTTGCCCGCGTCCTTGCGGCGAGTGCTCGCCATCGGTGAGGCGTTGCCCGCCGCGACGGCACAGCGTTTCCGGTCCGCGAATCCGGAGGTGGCGCTGTACAACCTGTACGGTCCGACCGAGGCGGCGGTGTCCATCACCAGTCATCGAGTGACCGAGACCGATGTGGCCTCGGTACCCATCGGTGCGCCGGAATGGAACAGTCAGGTGTTCGTCTTGGACGCACGATTGCGGCCGGTGCCCGCCGGCGTCTCCGGCGAGCTGTATCTGGCCGGGGCCCAGTTGGCGCGCGGGTACTTCGGTCGGCCGGATCTGTCGGCGGATCGTTTCGTGGCCAACCCGTTCGGGCACGGCACCCGGATGTATCGGACCGGCGACCTGGTGGCGTGGAATGCCGTTCGCGGCGCGGACGCCAGTCTTACCGAACGACCCGAATACCGTGTTCTGGAATATCGAGGCCGTACGGACTTCCAGGTGAAGATTCGCGGATTCCGGATCGAACTCGGTGAGATCGAGGCCGCGCTGCTGCGCCAGGACGAAGTCACGGCCGCCGTGGTTGTCGCTCATACGGATCCGAGCGCGGGGGATCGCCTCGTCGCCTACGTCGTCACCCACGGCGGGATCGACACTCAGCAGCTCGGCGCGGTGCTCGCGACGCAATTGCCGTCGTACATGGTGCCGGCCGCGATCATCGAACTGAGCGCGCTTCCCTTGACGGCGAATGGCAAGCTCGATCGCGCGTCACTGCCGAAGCCCGTGCTCGAGCAGGCACGATTCCGGCCACCGTCCACCCCGCTCGAACAGCGCGTGGCCGGGGTATTCGGCGAGGTCCTCGGCGTCGCGGAGGTAGGTCTCGACGACGACTTCTTCGGTCTCGGTGGTAATTCCCTCATCGCGACGCAGGCGGTCAGCCGGTTGCGTCGCGTGACCGGCGCCGAGGTCCGAGTGCAGTGGTTCTTCACCGATTCCACCGTGGCGGGCCTGAGCGGCCGGATCGAGACGGCGCTGGCGCAGGGCTACGATTTCGGCCCGGATTCCGACGACGGGCTCGGGGTGCTGCTGCCGATCCGGGCCGAAGGGACCGCGGATCCGCTGTTCTGCTTGCATCCGATGTACGGATTGTCGTGGAGCTATGTGGGTCTGGCCCGGTTCCTGCCGCCCGAGCAGCCCATTCTGGGCATTCAGTCGCCTGCCTTGTCGGAGGAAGGCTATCTGCCCGAATCGCTCACCGAGATGGCCCGTCGCTACGTCGCCGAGATTCGAGCGGTGCAGCCCGCCGGACCCTACCGGTTGCTCGGCTGGTCGTTGGGCGGGGTCGTGGCCCATGCGGTGGCGACCGAGCTGCAAGCGGTCGGCGAACAGGTGGCGCTGCTGGCCATGTTGGACAGTTACCCGGATGTGGATGTCTCCGACTTCCGCGGCGCGATCCGCCAGGGCTTGGCCGAGATCGGGATCGGCGCGGACGCGATCGCCGAGGACGGCGACATCCATGAGCTCGGTGACGAGGCGCTGAACTCGTTGCACGCATCGATTCCGCCCGAGTTGGCCGTGCTGACCAAGGAGCGGCTGCGCGGGATCTATCGCAGTGCGGTGCGATCGGTCGAACTGATCGCCGAATACCGTCCCGAGGTGTACCACGGCACACTCGAGTACTTCAGCGCAGGCATCGGCGGCCCTGGGCAGACCGCGGCGGATCTGCGGGCGGCGGCGACCCGATGGCGGCCTTACGTAGCCGGCGAGATCGTCGATCGCCCGATCGAGGCGAACCATCAGCAGATGGCCACCCCCGAGGCGCTCGCCGAGATCGGTCCACAGCTCGCGGGTCTGCTCGAACCGCCGCGGGAGGCGCCACCGGCGGTCTGAATGGTTCCCGGCGAGTTCCCGAGTCGATCGAGATACCGCGCGCGCAGCGCGACGCGTGAGGTACTCGTCGCGATCGGTCGGTGGTCCACCGATGCGCCCGGTTCGACGACTGCTGACGTCGCGACCCGAATCAGGCGTCGACAGGTCATAATCGTCCCCGGCACTCGTCACACACAGCCGTACTCGCCCGAATCCCGCGGGTCGGTCGTCCTCGGCGTGCGCGGCCGATTCGGTAACGATCGGCTGGTGCGCGTTCGATGATCATGGGCGGGGCGCAGTGTGATGTGCAGGTGACGACAACAGACAGGGCGAGGCATCTCGATGGTTCGGGCGGTCGGGCAGCGATGTGACGAGACTGCGGAAGCGGTGCGCCCATGACCCGGTCGGCCCGCGTGCGCCCGACCCGGACCCGGCGCCCGCGTGTCACCACGCTTCCGCAGCTGATGTCCACCGCCGTCGAGATCAACCCGAGTGGCACCGCTCTGGTATTCGCCGACGCGACCACCACATCGGCCAGGGTGAGCTACGCCGAGTTGGACGAGTGGTCCTCGCGCTTGGCCAGGCTGCTGATCGGACGCGGAATCGGACCCGAGGACTTGGTCGCGGTCGCGATTCCGCGTTCGATCGACTCCGTGGTCGCGGTGTGGGCGGTGGCCAAGACCGGCGCCGGGTTCGTCCCGGTCGACCCGAACTATCCGGCCGATCGGGTCGAGCACATGATCGCCGACTCCGGCGCGGTCTTCGGCCTCGTCGTCGACGAGGTCCGTGCGGATCTGCCGGATCGGGTCGAATGGCTCTCGATCGATACGGTCGAGTGTGCGCGGCTGTTGGAGGAATTCCCGGCCGACCCGGTCACCTACACCGACCGAGTGCGCCCGATACGAGCCGAACATCCCGCGTACGTGATCTACACCTCGGGCTCCACGGGCACGCCGAAAGGCGTAGTGGTGACCCAGGCGGGGTTGGCGAACTTCTGCGCCGAGCAGCACAGCCGATACCGGGTGACCACCGCGTCCCGCACACTGCACTTCGCGTCGCCGTCGTTCGACGCGTCGGTGCTGGAACTGCTGCTCGCGCTCGGCGGCGCGGCCACGATGGTGATCGCCTCCCCGACGGTGTTCGGCGGCGAGGAGTTCGCTTCCCTGGTGCGGCGGGAGGGTGTGACGCACGCGTTCGTCACGCCCGCCGCGCTGGCATCGGTGGATCCGGCGGGCCTCGACGAGCTGCTCGTGGTGGTCGTCGGTGGCGAGGCGTGTCCGTCGGAGTTGGTGCGGCGCTGGGCGGTACCGGTCGCGGACGGGCGGGCCCGCGAGTTCTTCAATGGTTACGGGCCGACCGAGACCACGATTATGACGAACATCAGCGCGCCGCTGCTGCCCGGCACACCGGTGACCATCGGCGCGCCGATCCGCGCCGTCACCGAATACGTGCTGGACGAACGACTGGCGCCCGTGCCTATCGGCGTGGTCGGCGAGCTGTACCTCACCGGGGCTCAGCTGGCCCGTGGCTACCACGAACGGCGCGGGCTGACCGCCGCCCGCTTCGTGGCCAACCCGTTCGACGCGAACGGTTCGCGCCTCTACCGCACCGGCGACTTGGTGCGCTGGACCGCCGGCGGCGAGTTGGAGTATCTGGGCCGCAACGACTTCCAAGTGAAGATCCGTGGCTTCCGGATCGAGCTGGGTGAGATCGACGCGGTGCTCGCCGCGCACCAGAGTGTCGACTTCGCGGTCACCGTGGGACACCGCTTGGACAACGGCGCGACAATCCTGGTGACCTACGTGCACGCCGCGCCCGGAATGGTCGCGGACGCGGCCGAGCTGGCCGCAGTCGCCGAGCACGGCCTGCCCGCGCATATGGTGCCGACCGTTGTCATGGTGCTCGACACCATTCCGCTTACCGCGGTGGGCAAGTTGGACCGCGCGGCGTTGCCCACACCGCGCTTGCAGACCAAGGCGTTTCGCGCACCGGTCGGACCGTGGGAAGAGCTGGTCGGCGAGGTGTTCGCCGCGGTGCTGGGGCCGGGCGCGCCGGTCGGCGCGGACGATGACTTCTTCGAACTCGGCGGCAACTCGCTGATCGCCACCCAGGTCGCTGCGCGGCTCGGCGCCGCCATCTCGGCGCGAGTGCCCGCCCGCTTGATCTTCGAGGACCCCACCGTCGCCCGGCTCGCCGAGCGGCTGGAGCCGCTGCAGGGGGCGGGGGACCGCCGCGCGTTGGTGGCGGTGGAGCGACCGGAGCAGGTGCCGCTGTCGTTGGCGCAGCAGCGGATGTGGTTTCTGAATCAGTTCGATCCCGGTTCCGCCGCCGGCAATATTCCTTTTGCCATTCGGTTGTCGGGCGCCTTGGACGTGGGGGCGCTGCAGGCGGCGGTCGCGGATGTGGTCGAGCGCCATGAGACGCTGCGCACGGTCTATCCGGCGGTGGACGGCACGGGGTATCAGGTGGTTGTGCCGGCTGCCCGGGCGGTCCCGGATCTGACGCCGAAGCCGATCGCCGAGCCCGAATTCCTGGACTGGTTGCACGAATTCGCGCTGACCGGGTTCGATGTCGCGGCCGAGGTGCCGGTGCGCATCGTCCTGGCCGAGCTCGGCCCCGACGAACACGCGATCGTGCTGGTGGTGCACCATATCGCCGCTGATGGCGCCTCCGTCGCGCCGTTCCTTCGGGACCTGCTCACCGCGTTTCTGTCCCGGCGCAACGGGGCGCGGCCGTCCTGGGCTCCGCTGCCGGTGCAGTACGCGGACTACACGCTGTGGCAGCGCGCGGTGCTCGGCGACGAGAACGACCCGAACTCGGTGGCGGCGGCCCAGATCGCGTATTGGCGCCGTGCCTTGGCGGGCATCCCGGATCGGATCGACCTCCCCGCGGACCGGCCGCGTCCCGCCGTCGCCTCCGGCCGCGGCGCGCACTACACCTTCGAGGTGGATGCCTCGGTGCGCCGCGGACTCGCCGAGCTCGCGCAGCACACCGGCGCGTCGGAGTTCATGGCGATGCACAGCGCGTTCGCGGTCCTGCTCGCCCGGCTCACCGGGACCGACGACATCACCGTCGGCACCCCCGTCGCGGGTCGCGGCGAGCGGGAACTCGACGGGCTGATCGGCATGTTCGTCAACACGCTGGTGCTGCGCACCCGGATCGACCGAGGCGTGTCGTTCCGCGCGCTGCTCGCCGCGACGAAAGAAACCGATCTGGCGGCGTTTTCACATGCCGAACTGCCGTTCGAGCGATTGGTCGAAGTACTGGACCCGGTGCGTACCCAAGCGCATCATCCGCTGTTCCAAGTGGCGCTGTTCTTCCAGAACCTGGCCACGCCGCAGGTGCGGCTGCCTGGGCTGTCGGCACAGACGGTGGCGGTGGACGGGGCACTCGCCGAGTTCGATTTGCAGTTGACCGTGCTCCCCAAGGGTGATGCGGGCGCCGCCGGCTTCTCGGCGATGTTCACCTACGCCACCGACCTGTTCGACGAGGCCACGATCGCCGAGTTCGCCTGGCGGCTGCGGCGGTTGCTCGTGGGCGTCGTCGAGCAGCCGGATCGGGCCATCGGCGGGATCGATCTGTTGGATCCGGTCGAGCGGGAGCATCTTCTGTTCGGGTGGAACAACACCCGGCAAGCGGTCGCCGCCGAGTTGTTGCTCGACGGATATCGGCGTGCGGTGGAGGTGTTCCCGGACACGGTCGCGGTGGTGTTCGAGGGGGTCGAGCTGACCTACCGCGAGTTCGACGCGCGGGTGAATCAACTCGCACGGCTGTTGATTTCGCAGGGCGTCGGCGCCGAATCATTGGTAGGGCTCGCGGTTCGGCGTTCGCTGGACCTGGTGGTCGGCATGTACGCGATCATGGCGGCGGGTGGGGCGTATGTGCCCTTGGACCCGGACCATCCCGCCGAGCGCATCGCGCACATCCTGCGGACGGCGCAGCCCGCGTGTGTGCTCACCACGGCGGCCGACGCGGTCGAGGTGCCCCAGGACACCGCGGTGTTGCTGCTGGACGCGATCGATCTCGACACGGTCGACGACACTCCGGTGCGGGCCGAGGAACTGTTGCGTCCGGTCCTGCCACAGCATCCGGCGTATGTCCTGTTCACGTCGGGGTCGACCGGACGGCCCAAGGGCGTGGCGATGTCGCATGCGGCGATTCACAACCAGATCACCTGGATGCTCGCGGCGTATCCGCTCGGTCCCGGCGATGTGTACCTGCAGAAGACCGCGACGACGTTCGACGTATCGCTGTGGGGCTATTTCATGCCGCTTCGTACCGGTGCGCGGCTGGTCGTCGCGACCAACGACGGACATCGGGATCCGGCCTATCTCGCGGAAACCATCGCCGCGCAGCAGGTGACGGTGACGGACTTCGTGCCGTCGATGCTGACGGTGTTCGCCGCGCACACCGCGCCCGGCGCGTGTCCGAGCCTGCAGGACATCTTCGTGATCGGTGAGGCGCTCACGCCGGAAACCGTCGCCGCGCTGCGCGCGGTGTCGAACGCGAACGTGCACAACCTCTACGGTCCGACCGAGGCCGCGGTGTCGGTCACGTACTGGCCCGCGTCGGCCGCTGTCACGCAACGGTCTGTGCCGATCGGCCTGCCGCAGTGGAACACCCAGGTGTATGTGTTGGACGCACGTCTGCTTCCCGTGCCGGTGGGTGTTCCGGGCGAGCTCTATCTCGCCGGTGATCAGCTGGCGCGGGGATATGTGCGACGACCGGATCTGACCGCGGATCGGTTCGTGGCGAATCCGTTCGGCTCGGGTGAGCGGATGTACCGCACCGGTGACGTGGTGGTGTGGCGCAGGTATGCCGACGAGGCGGTGCTCGATTACCTGGGTCGGACCGATTTTCAGGTCAAGTTCCGTGGTCAGCGGATCGAGTTGGGGGAGATCGAGGCCGCGCTGGCGGCGCAGCCGGCGGTGGGTCAGGCCGTGGCGATGGTGGCGCGCTCGACGCCGGGCGACCAGCTGGTTGCCTACGTCGTCCCCACGCCGGGACAGCGGATCGAGCAGGTCGAGGTGCTCGCGGCGCTGCGCGACAAGTTGCCCGCCTACATGGTTCCGGCCGCGATCGTGCTGCTGGACGCCTTCCCGCTGAACTCCAGCGGCAAGCTCGATCGCACGGCGCTGCCCGAGCCGACGTTCGCCACACGGGAATTCCGCGCGCCTGCGACCCCGGTCGAGGAGATCGTGGCCGACGTGTTCGGCGGGGTACTCGGATCGATCCCGGTCGGCGCGGACGACGACTTCTTCGCACTCGGCGGTAACTCGTTGATCGCCACCCAGGTGGCGGCTCGGCTCGGCGCGGCCGTCGGCGCCACGGTCCCGGTTCGCGCGCTGTTCGAGACGCCGACCGTGTGCGCACTCGCCGCCGCGATCGAATCGCGGGCGCAGGGTACGCGTGGAGTGGAACTGGGCAGTGTCGCTCGTCCGGAGCGGGTGCCGTTGTCGTTGGCGCAGCGGCGGATGTGGTTCCTGAACCGCTTCGATCATGCCGACGCGGCCGCCGCGGTGACCGGCTCGGTGGCGTACAACCTGCCCTTCGCGTTGCGGTTGACCGGTGCGCTCGAGGTGTCCGCGCTCGCCGCGGCCCTGCAGGACGTCGTGGCTCGGCACGAGGTGCTGCGCACCGTGTATCCGGAACTCTGGGCGGGTTCGGGGGAGTCGGGCGCAAACGGTCCGGTGCAGGTCGTGCTGCCTGCCGGGCAGGCAGCCTTGGATGTGGCCGTACACCCGGTGGGTGCGGCCGAGATCGCGGACGAGGTGCGGACGCTCGCCTCGACACCGTTCGACGTCACGGCCGAGGTGCCCGTGCGGGTGCGTCTGCTGCAGATCGCCGATGCCGCCGCGGGATCGCCGCACGAGTACGTGCTGGCAGTCGTGGTGCATCACATCGCAGCGGATGCGTCGTCGATGGGTCCGCTGGTGCGAGACGTGATGGTCGCGTACGCCGCGCGGACGGCGGGTGCTGCCCCGGCATGGGCGCCGTTGCGCGTGCAGTACGCGGACTACGCGCAGTGGCAGCGCGTGCGACTCGGCGCCGAGACCGATCCCGAATCTGTCGCGGCACAGCAGATCGGGTTCTGGCGCAGGCAGTTGGCCGATCTCCCCGATGTGCTGACGTTGCCGACGGATCGGCCACGTCCGGCCGTGGCGTCGATGGCGGGCGCTCGAGTGAGCGTGCACGTCGACGCTACGACGCATGCCGGTCTCGTCGACCTCGCCCGTGCGCACGGTGCGACGTTGTTCATGGTCGTGCACACCGCGTTCGCGGTATTGCTGGCTCGGCTGTCGGGTTCGGACGATATCGCGATCGGTACGCCCGTCTCGGGACGTGGCGAGCCTGAGCTGGACGATCTCATCGGTATGTTCGTCAACACCGTGGTCTTCCGCGCCCGGTTCGCCGGCGGCGAATCGTTCTCCGATGTCCTTGCCCGGCAGCGCGAAACCGATCTACAGGCCTTCGCGCACGCGGATATTCCGTTCGAGCGGTTGGTGGAAGTACTCAACCCGCCGCGTTCGACGGCGCATCATCCCTTGTTCCAGGTGGGGTTGTCATTCCAGAACATCGCGCGCACCGCGCTGCAACTTCCCGGGCTCGCGGTGTCGGAGGTCGAGGTCGATCTCGATGTTTCGCAATTCGATCTGCATTTGATCATCGGCGACAGCTATGACGAGTCCGGTGCTCCCGCCGGTATCGGTGGCTTCTTCACTTATGCCACCGACCTGTTCGACGCGGCGACAGTGCAGGACTTCGCCGAGCGGCTGGCGCGGATCTTGTCCTCCGTGGTCGCCGACGCCGCCATCCCCGTCGGGGATATCGACGTGCTGGCCGACGCCGAGCGCGCCGAGGTTCTCACGGTGTGGAACGACACCGCCCATTCGGTAGCCACGGCGGCGAAACTGGGATCGTTGCTGCGGCGGTCGGTGATGACTGCGCCGGGATCGGCCGCACTGGTCGCGGACCTGCCCCAGGGCGGGCGCAGCGAGCTGAGTTACTTCGAGCTGGCGATCCGGGTGAATCGTCTCGCCCGCTATCTGATTTCCCTCGGTGTCGGTCCGGAGTCGCGGGTCGGGCTGGCATTGCGCCGCTCGGTGAACCTGGTCGTAGCGATGTACGCGGTGGCAGAGGCCGGTGGCGCATACGTACCGGTGGATCCGGACCAGCCCGCCGAACGCACCGCCTACATCCTGGCCGTGTCCGCGCCGGTGTGTGTGCTGACCGACACGGACACCGGGTTCGACACCGATGTCGCTGCGGTGGCGCGGCTCGACGAGATCGACCTGACCGGCATGGCGAGCGGGCTGATCTCCGATGCCGAGCGGATCGCACCGCTGCGGTCGGGCAATACCGCGTACGTGATCTTCACGTCGGGCTCGACCGGACGCCCGAAAGGCGTGGCCGTGCCGCACGCCGCCATCGTGAACCAATTGCTGTGGAAGGCTGCGACCTTCGAGCTGATGGCGGATGACGCGGTGCTGCTCGACACCGCGGCGACGTTCGATTTGTCGGTGTGGCAGTTCTGGACGGCCGCCGTGTGTGGCGGCAGGTTGGTGATCGCGGCGCCGGATGGACATCGGGATCCGGCGTACCTGACCGAACTGATGGCCCGGGAGTCGGTCACGACGCTGCATGCGGTGCCGTCCAAGCTGGACGCGCTACTGGCGCACCGAGGCTCCGCCGGCGACACCACCGACTGGGCGCCGCGGCGGGTACTCGCCATCGGCGAGGCACTGCCCGCCGCGCTGGCCCAGCGCTTGCGGGCGACGTATCCGCGGACCGAATTGTTCAACCTCTATGGTCCGACGGAGGCGGCGGTGTCGGTCACCTGTCATCGGGTGACCGAGGCGGATCAGTCCTCGGTGTCGATCGGTGTGCCGGTATGGAACAGCCAGGTGTATGTCCTCGATGGACGGTTGCGGCCGGTGCCGGTGGGTGTTTCGGGTGAACTGTATCTGGCGGGCGCGCAGTTGGCGCGTGGTTATTTCGGTCAGGGGGAATCGACGGCGGATCGGTTTGTGGCCAATCCGTTCCAGCCTGGTGTGCGGATGTATCGCACGGGTGACGTGGTTGCTTGGAATCGCCTCGGGGAGCTGGAGTATCGGGGTCGTACGGATTTCCAGGTGAAGGTGCGCGGTTTCCGTATCGAGTTGGGTGAGATCGAGGCCGCGTTGCTCGCGTTGCCGCAGATCGCACAAGCGGCCGTGATCGCGAAGTCGGATCCGAAGACCGGTGACCGGTTGGTGGGGTACTTGGTTGCCGCCGATGTTGCCGCTGGTGTCGATGTGGCGGGAGTGAAGTCGGAACTGGCTGCTGGTCTGCCGTCGTACATGGTGCCGTCGGCGTTCGTGGTGCTGGATCGGTTGCCGTTGAGTGTGCACGGCAAACTCGACCGGAAGGCGTTGCCGGAGCCGGAGTTCGAGGTTCAGGCGTTCCGGGCCGCGTCGACGCCCATCGAGGAGATCGTGGCGTCGGTGTTCGCCGAGGTATTGGGTGTCGATCGGGTCGGCGCGGAGGACGATTTCTTCGCGCTCGGCGGTAATTCGTTGCTGGCGACGCAGGTCGTGGCGCGGATCGGTGCGGCCTTGGACGGGCGTGTTCCGGTGCGGGTGTTGTTCGAGGCGTCGACGGTCGCGGGGCTCGCGGTCAAGCTCGAACAGAGCGCGGGTGAGCGCAAGCGCGCCGCGCTGGCTGCCCGCACGCGCCCGGACCGTATCCCGCTGTCGTTCGCACAACAGCGCATGTGGTTCCTCAACCAGTTCGACACGTCGGTCTCGGTCTACCACATTCCGGCCGTGATCCGCCTCATGGGTGACCTGGATGTCGGCGCTTTGCGGCAGGCCGTGGCCGACCTCGTCGCACGCCACGAGATCCTGCGGACCGTCTACCCGCACACGCCGGACGGTCCGGTACAGCAGGTACTGCCGCCGGACGCGGCGCCGGTGGATCTCACGCCCACGTTGATCGATGACGAGCACCTCGCCCACGAGGTGCGCCGCGTCGTCGGCGCGGGATTCGACGTGACCAGCGAGGTGCCGTTGCGCACCAGACTGTTCCAGCTCGCGGGCACCGAGCATGTCCTGGTCTTCGTGGCACACCACATCAGTGCCGACGGCTGGTCGATGGGTCCATTGACCAAGGACCTGATGCTGGCCTACGCGGCGCGCAGTAGCGGCGAAGCGCCGTCCTGGGCGCCACTAGCCGTCCAGTACGCCGACTACGCGCTGTGGCAGCGCGAAGCACTCGGCGACGCCGACGATCCGGAATCGCCGGCCGGTGCGCAGCTGGCCTATTGGACCACCGCACTCGCCGACCTGCCCGACGCGCTCGACCTGCCGACGGACCGCCCGCGTCCGTCCGCCCAGTCCTTCGCGGGTGGCACGACGGGGTTCGTCGTCGACGCCGACGTGCACGCCGCCCTGGCCGGGCTCGCTCGGCAGCACAACGCGACATTGTTCATGGTTGTGCACACCGCGCTCGCGGTATTTCTCGCTCGGGTGTCCGGCGCCGAGGACATCGCGGTGGGCACCCCGATCGCGGGACGGGGTGACGCCGAACTCGATGATCTGATCGGCATGTTCGTGAACACCTTGGTGCTGCGCACCCGGGTCGCGCCCGGCGCGGGTTTCACCGAGTTGCTCGCCGCCAACCGAGAATCCGATCTGCGCGCGTTCGCCAACGCGGATATTCCGTTCGAGCGGCTGGTCGAGGCGCTCGACCCGGAGCGCTCGGCGGGTCGCCACCCGCTGTTCCAGGTGGCGTTGTCGTTCGAGAATCTTGCCGCCACCAGCGTCGAACTGCCCGGCCTCAGCGTCGCCGCGATCGATCCGGCCGTCGACACCGCCAAGTTCGACCTGCTGCTGACCGTTCGTGAGCAGCGCACCGAGACCGGCGACGAGGCGGGCCTGGCAGCCGAATTCACCTATGCCCGTGACTTGTTCGACGAGCAGACCGTGGTCGAGCTGGGCCGCGGGTTCCGCCGTCTGCTCGCCGCCATCGCGCAGCAGCCGGCCACTGCCGTCGGCGATCTGATGATCCTGGACGACTCGGAGTACGAGGATCTGATCGCGCGGCGGGGCGGCGACGCGGTGCCGGCGCGCACGCTGCCGGAGCTGATGGCCGACGCCGTCGCCGCGAATCCGACCGGGGTGGCCGTGGTCGCGGACGGTCGCACGTTCGGCTACACCGAGCTCGACGCGGCCTCGGCTCAGCTGGCGCGCGCGCTGATCGACCGCGGCGCGGGTCCGGACGTGGGGGTGGCCATCGCGATCCGGCGTTCGGTCGAATCCGTGCTCGCACTGTGGGCGGTGGCCAAGACCGGGGCGGCGTTCGTTCCGATCGATCCGACCTATCCGGCCGACCGCATCGCGCACATGGTCGTCGATTCCGGGGTGACGCTGGGCGTGACGCTCACCGCCGAGCTGGTCGGCCTGCCTGATCTGCCCGGTACCGGCTGGGTCGCGTTGGACGATCACGATGTCACCGTCGACGTCGCGGCGCGGTCGGATCGCCCGTTGTCTCCCGGCGAGCTGCGCGGCCCGCTGCGCAGCGACAACGCCGCGTACGTGATCTACACCTCGGGGTCGACCGGTCTGCCCAAGGGCGTCGTGGTCACCCAGGCCGGCCTGGCCAACTTCAGTGCCGAGCAGGTCGAGCGTTACGCACTCGACCGGTCGACGCGCGCCCTCGCGTTCGCGTCGCCGTCCTTCGATGCGTCGATGCTGGAACTGCTGCTCGCACTCGGCGCGGCGGGCGGGCTCGTGGTCGCGCCGCCGCTGACCGTCGGTGGCGAAGCGCTGGCCGACCTGATCCGCGCCGAGCGCGTCACACACGCTTTCCTCACCCCGTCGGTGCTCGCTTCGCTGGAGCCGGACGCGCTGTCGAGTATGCGGGTGATCGTGGCGGGTGGCGAAGCCGTGCCCGTCGACTTGGTCGCCAAGTGGGCGGGCGCACCCGGACGTGCCTTCCACAATGGGTACGGGCCCACCGAGACGACGATCATGACGAATATCAGCGATCCGCTACGGTCCGGTGCACCGGTCACCATCGGCGGTCCGATCCGCGGCTTGCGGTCGCTGGTGCTCGACAGCAGGCTGCGCCCGGTGCCCGAGGGCGTCGCCGGTGAACTGTATCTGGGCGGTATCCAACTGGCGCGCGGCTACCACGCGCGGCCGGGACTCACGGCGGCGCGGTTCGTCGCCGACCCGTACGGCGCGCCCGGCGAGCGTCTCTACCGCACCGGGGACGTGGTGCGCTGGAGCAGAGGCGTAGCCGTCCCGGTGCTGGAATACCTGGGCCGCAACGACTTCCAGGTGAAGGTGCGCGGCTTCCGCATCGAACTCGGTGAGATCGATGCCGTGCTCGCGGCCCAGCCGGATGTCGAGTTCGCGGTCACCATCGGTCGCGAATCCGGCTCCGGCGCAACGATTCTGGTCTCCTACGTGCTGCCGGCCACGGGGGCGACGCTGGAGTCGGCCGTACTGACCGAGCGGATCGGGCAGATACTGCCGGACCACATGGTTCCGACGGCGATCGTCGTGCTCGACGAGATTCCGCTCACGCCGGTCGGGAAGCTGGACCGCAGGGCGCTGCCGGAACCGGATGTGGCGACCCGCGCCTACCGTCCCCCGCGGACGCGGGCCGAACTGGTGATCGCCGCGGTGATCGGCGAGGTGCTCGGCATCGACCGGGTCGGCCTCGACGACAACTTCTTCGCGCTCGGCGGCGATAGCATCGTCTCACTTCAGGTGGTGTCGCGCTCGCGCGCCCGCGGCGTGACCTTCGCCCCGCGCGAGGTCTTCGAGTCGCCTACCGTTGCCGCGCTGGCCCGGGTCGCGGGGGTCGAGGACGAGCCCGGCGAAGAATCGGATGAGCTGCCGTTGACGCCGCACGCGGCACGGCTGCTCGACACGGGTATCGAGGTGCGGGCTATCGCCATGGACGTCCCCGAGACCTGCTCGGTCGAGATGGTGCGGGCCGCGGTGGCCGCCGTGCTCGAGCAGCACCCGATGCTGTGGGCGCGGTTGGAGTACGCCGTCGACGGAAAGCCGATGCTGCGCATCCCCGCTGTCGCCGAGCGCACCGGCGAGGCGTTGCGCCGACTCGATCCGCAGCGCGGCGAGACCTCGCTGCCGATCGATGACGTGGTGCAGGCGGCCGCGGCGGCGCTGGATCCGGAGCAGGGGCGCAATATCCACTTCGTGCTCACCGGCGACCCAGGGGCCCGCTCGACCCTGATCGTGGTGGCGAGCAGTCTCGTGGTCGACGATATCTCCTGGCACGCCATGGTCGACCAGTTGACGGTTCGAGGGAATCGGGCCCGCCACGCTGCGCCCACGCAGCCCGCGTCCGGTCTCGGCACGCTCATCCGTGCGCTGTCGGCTCGGGCGCACGATCCGGCGACCGTCGATGAAATGGACTGGTGGCGCCGGACACTCGGCACCGTGTCGGCGCCGGCGATGGCCGAAGTACGGGATCTGGGTGCCCGCAGCCGGGTGTCGCTCACGATCACGGGCGAAGGCGCGGCCGCCGTCGCCGCGGCGGCCGAGGCGTACCACGCTGGTATGGAAGACGTCCTGCTCACCGCGGTCGCGCTGGCCTTGCGGACTTCGGCGCGCGAGACCGTCACGCGCGCTGTCGGTTCGGTGATTCGGCTGGCCGCCGACGGCCGGATGGTGGCGCGCGCCGACTCCGAGAGTGTGGTGGGCGGTTTCGTCACCGAGTACCCGCTGCCGTTGCGGCTCACCAGGATCGATGTCGACGACGCGTTGGTCGGCGGGCCCGCGGCGGGCGCGGCGATCGCACAGATCAAAGAACTGCGCCGGTCGGTGCCGTCGCACGGCGTCGGCTACGGCCTGTTGCGCTATCTCAACGCGGACACCGCGGCGGAACTGCGCGGGCTCGGCCAGGGGCGGTTCGCCTTGCGCTATCGGGATGTGCGGCCGGCCCGGGTCCACACCGACATCCCGGCCGACGACCTGCTGCTCGTGCTCACCGTCGACGCCACCGATGACGGCCTGCTCGCCCGGTTCGACTACGCCGCCGCCACGTTCACCGGCGACGACGCGAAGACGTTCGCCGAGCACTGGATCCGCGCGCTCGGCGGGCTCGCCGAGCATGGCCTGCGACCGGACGCGGGCGGATTCACCCCGTCGGACTTCCCGCTGGTGCGGCTGAAGCAGCCCGACATCGACCGGTTCGCTCTCGCCTACCCCACGCTGTCGGACGCGTGGCCGGTCACGCCGTTGCAATCGGGCATGCTGTTCCACGCACTGCTCGCGGAGTCCTCGGTGGACGTCTACACCACGCAGTTCGTGCTCGACCTCGGCGGCGCCGTGGACGCCGACCGGTTGCACGCGGCCGCGCAGGCCCTGGTGGACCGGCACGACAACCTCCGGGTCGCGTTCGCCGCCGATGCCGAAGGCAATCCCGTTCAGGTCGTGCAGGATTCGGTCGACGTGCCATGGCGGTTGATCGATCTGCGCCGGCTGGAGCCGGACGCCGCGGCCGCCGAACTGGCCGGGATCTCCGCCGCCGAACTGGCCGACCACTTCGACATGCGGACCGCGCCACTGCTGCGGTGCACGCTGGTCCGCGCCTCGTCCGACGCCTATCACCTGCTGGTGACCAGCCACCACATCCTGATCGACGGCTGGTCCATGCCGCTGCTGATGAAGGATCTGCTGACGCTCTACGCACTCGGCGGCGCCTCGCGGCACCTGCCGAAGGTGCCGCCCTACCGTGACTATCTGGCCTGGCTGGTGGCGCAGGACGCGGAGGCGGCCCGTGCGGCATGGCGCACCGCGCTGGCCGGAATCACCGAACCGACGCCGCTGCTGGCGGTCGATCGCGGCCGCGAAGTCACCGCGGGCATCGGCGAGGTCGGTTTCGAGCTGTCCCCGGCCGACACCACCGCGTTGAACTCGCTCGCGTCCGGTCTCGGCGTGACGGTGAATACCGTGGTGCAAGCGGCCTGGGGTCTGTTGATCGGCCGCAGTGTCGATCGCGACGACGTGGTCTTCGGCGCGACCGTGTCCGGACGGCCGCCGCAGCTCGACGGTGTCGAGACGATGGTCGGGCTGTTCCTCAACGCGATCCCGGTGCGGGTGCGTCTCGGCGCGACCGCCACCCTCGACGGCCTGCTGCGCCGACTGCAGGCCGAACAGGCCGCGCTGATCGATCACCACTACCTCGGCCTGAGCGACATTCAGGAGACCATCGGTGTGGAAGGGTTGTTCGACACGCTCGTGGTGTTCGAATCGTTCCCGGTGGACCGCGAGGGGCTCGACCGGGCCGGTGCCATCGACGGCATGAACGTCACCGGTGTCGGCGCGGTCAACGGCACCCATTACCCGATCACCGTGATGGTGGTGCTGGACAACCAGCTGCGGGTCACGCTGAAATACCTGCGCGACCTGTTCGACGAACCCGCGGCACAGATGCTCGCGCACCGGCTTTCGACACTGATCGGCCGATTCGTCACCGACCCGCAGGCAAGGGTCGGCGAGGTCGACGTGCTCTCGGCTGCCGAGCGCGCCGAGCTGGCCGCGCGCAATGCCACCGACCTTCCCGGACTGCTCGACGACGCGACGCTGCTTTCGCTGTTCGACGCGCAGGTGGCGCGCACCCCGGACGCGCTCGCGGTCCGCTTCGGCGCGGCCACCATGACCTACTCCGAACTCGACATGCGCGCGAAGGCATTGGCCATCGAGCTGATGAACTGGGGCGTCGGTCCGGAGACACTGGTCGCGGTGGCCATGCGGCGCAGCCTCGACTTGGTCGTCGCGATATACGCGGTGTTACGGGCGGGCGGTGGTTACGTCCCGATCGATCCGGACCACCCTGCCGAACGCAATGAGTACGTGCTGAACAGCGCGGCCCCGATCTGCGCGCTGACCACGACTGCCGACGGGTTCGACACCGCCACGGGGATTCCGGTGATCGCGGTGGACACGCTGTATCTGGCGCCGCAGGTGGTGGCCATGCCGGACAGCGATATCCACCCGGACAACGTCGCCTACGTGATCTACACTTCCGGCTCCACCGGCCGCCCGAAGGGTGTGCTGATCACGCACCGGCAGATGGCCAACCAGTTCCGCTGGGCCCAGCTGAGCTATCCGCACGGCGTCGGCGACCTGGTGCTGCACAAGACCCCGATCACCTTCGACATCTCTACGTGGGAGCTGTTCTGGCCGCTGCAGACCGGCGCGGCGATCCTGATCGCCGAGCCCGACGGCCACCGCGACCCGGCCTACCTGGCCGCGACCATCGTCGAGAACGCGGTGACCACCGTGCATTTCGTCCCTTCGATGTTGGATGTTTTCCTCGACCCGACCGCCGATCCGATCGGGGAATATCCCTCGCTGCGGCGAGTGTTCGCCGCGGGCGAGGCGTTGTCCGGCGAGACCGCGGCGAGGTTCGCCGCGGCCGTGCCGGGCGCCGCGTTGATCAATTGGTACGGCCCTGCCGAGGCCACGGTGGTCACCGACCATCCGGTGCGCGACACCGACCGCGTGGCGATCCCGATCGGCATCCCGGTGGCCAACACTCGCGTGCACGTGCTCGACCGGCAGCTGTGCCCGGTGCCGCCGGGTGCCGCGGGCGAGCTGTATCTCGCCGGCGTGCAACTGGCCCGCGGTTACCTCGGCGCCCCGGCGCTCAGCGCCGAGCGTTTCGTCGCGCATGGGGGCGGCGAACGCCTCTATCGCACCGGCGACATCGTGCGCTGGCGTGACGGAGCACTGGAATATCTGGGTCGCAGCGATTTCCAGGTGAAACTGCGCGGCCAGCGCGTCGAACTCGGCGAGATCGAGACCGCGCTGCTCGGCAACGCCCAGGTGCGTCATGCCGCGGTCGCCCTGGTGCGTGGCGCCGCCGGGGACCAGTTGGTCGCCTACCTGGTCCCGGCGCCTGGGGAGCGCATCGACGAGACCGCGCTGCTGCGGCACGCGCGCGGCGCGCTCGCGCCCTACATGGTGCCCTCGGCGATGATCGTGCTGGACGCGTTGCCGCTGAACGCCAGCGGCAAACTCGACCGTACGGCGCTGCCGGCGCCGCGACCGACCGGTCGGGCGTACCGCGCGCCGAGCACGCCGCTGGAGCGCACCGTGAGTGACGTCTTCGCCGACGTGCTCGATCTCGGCGACGGACACCGGGTCGGGATGGACGACGATTTCTTCGAACTGGGCGGCAATTCGCTGGTCGCGACACGCGCGGTCAGCAGACTGCGTACCCGCACCGGCGCCGAAGTGCGGGTGCAGTGGTTCTTCACCGACTCGACCCCGGCGGCACTGGCCGCCCGGATCCTGGCGGTGCTGGCCGACGACCATGACTACGACCTGGACTCGAATGCCGCGCTCGGCGTGCTGTTGCCGATCCGGACCATGGTGCCGCACGACACCGCCGCCGCCGAGCCGCTGTTCTGCCTCCATCCGATGTACGGATTGTCCTGGTGCTACGCGGGTCTCGCGCGTTACCTGCCCGCGAGCACGCCGATCTTCGGTCTGCAATCGCCGGCGCTGACCGAGGAACGCTACCTGCCGGAGTCGCTGACCGAGATGGCACACCGCTACCTGGCGGAGATCCGTGCCGTACAGCCGGCCGGGCCTTACCGGCTACTCGGTTGGTCGCTCGGCGGTGTGCTCGCACATGCGGTGGCGACCGAGTTGCAAGCCGCGGGTGAGGAGATCGGCCTGTTGGCGATGCTGGACAGCCATCCGGACATCGACGTCACGGACTTCCGCGCGGCGATCCGCGAGGCGCTGGCCGAACTCGGCATCGGCGCGGACGCGCTCCTGCCCGGCGAGGGCGACATCCACGATTTGAGCGAGGACGCGCTCGCCGCGCTGCATGCCACCATCCCACCGGACATGGCGGTACTCACCCCGGAGCGGGTGCGTCGGATCTATCGCAGCGCGGTGCGTTCGGCCGAGTTGATCGCCGAGCATCGGCCCGAGGTCTTCCGCGGCAGGCTGGACTACTTCAGCGCGGCGGGTCACGACAGCGCGGCGTCGGGTTGGCGCCCGTATGTCGAGGGCTGGGTCGACGACCATCGGGTCGGCGTAGCGCACGATCAGATGACCGCACCGGAAGCGCTGGCGCAGATCGGTCCTCGGTTGTCCGAGCTACTCGATTCGCCGGCGCCGGCGACAACGCGGAATGTGGGGCAGCAATGATCGGACCCGGATCGTTCGGGCATGATAGGGCAACGCTGCGGTAACGAAGCCCGCTGTCGTCACGATTACATTGGCCGTATGGTCGGGCGTGATGTCCAGGGCATCGACCCCGGTAGGTGGGGAATGCAGAATCTCGAGACGAAGCGAAGGTGCGAAATTGATACGTCGACAGACCCGGCGTGGCGGCCTACGTGCCGCGGCCGCGATCGCGGCAACAGCGGTGCTTGCGGGGGTCATGACCGGTCTCGGCGCGACCAGTGCGACAGCTGACCCGATCATCGATTCCAAAACCCTGCTCGGCAACCCGACCGCCCCGGATGGTTCGCGTATCGCGAAGGCCGAATACAAGGACGCGCGCAACATCCGGTTGTACGTGTACTCGGCGGCGATGGACGAGAAGGTGATCATCGACGTCCAGCGCCCGGCCGACGCGTCGGTGCCGCGCCCGACGTTGTACCTGCTCAACGGCGCCGGCGGCGGCGAGGACGACGCGTCGTGGCAGGCGAAGTCGGACGCGCTGCAGTTCTTGTCGGACAAGAACGTCAACGTGATCCAGCCGATCGGCGGCAAGTGGAGTTACTACACCGACTGGATCAAGGACGACCCGGTACTCGGCCGCAACAAGTGGAAGACGTTCTTCACCGAGGAGCTGCCGCCGCTGGTCGACGGCGCGCTCGGCACCAACGGCGTGAACGCCATTGCGGGCCTGTCCACCTCGGGCACCACCGTGCTCGCGTTGCCGATCGCCAAGCAGGGGCTGTACAAGGCGGTCGCGGCCTACAGCGGCTGCGCGCAGACCAGCGATCCGATCGGCTCGGAGTTCGTGAAACTCACCGTCGAGACCTGGGGTGGCGGTGACACCAACAACATGTGGGGCCCGCAGGGGTCGGCGGAGTGGGTGGCCAACGACCCGTACGTGAATGCCGAGGGGCTGCGTGGGCTCGATCTGTACATCTCCACCGGCAACGGCCTTCCCGGGCAGTACGACACGCTCAACGGCCAGTACGCGCTGCCGGGCGCTTACGGCCTGGCCAACCAGATCGTCATCGGCGGCGTGATCGAGGCCGGGACCAACTACTGCACGCACAACCTGCAGAACAAGCTGAACGAGCTGGGCATCCCGGCGACCTGGAACTTCCGGGATTCGGGCACGCACTCGTGGGGATACTGGCGCGACGAGTTCCTGCGTTCGTGGCCGGTCCTGGCGAAGGGTCTCGGCATCTGAGCCGGTGAGCCGAGCCGAATATCCCGGCTGAACACGAACCCGACCGCCTGGTCGCGCCCACTGCGCGGCCGGGCGGTCGCTTTTTTGCGGGTTCAGCTAACCAAAAAGTTTGGCAACCCGTAAAATACTGTTGTGAGTATCGCCTTGGTCGAGTCCGCCCGATCCGCCACACAGCGGGCGCGCGCGACAACCGTTCTGCTCGGGCCCGCGTTCGTCGCCGCCATCGCCTATGTCGATCCCGGCAACGTCGCGTCCAACATCAGCGCGGGCGCGCAGTTCGGTTACCTTCTCGTCTGGGTCATCGTGATGGCGAACGTCATGGCCGGTCTGGTCCAGTTCCTCTCCGCCAAGCTGGGACTGGTGACCGGTCTGTCGCTGCCGGAGGCGGTGCGGGAAAAGGCGAGCCGCCCGGTCCGATTGGCGTACTGGGGCCAGGCCGAGACGGTTGCCATGGCCACCGACCTCGCCGAGGTGGTCGGCGGCGCGATCGCGCTGAACCTGCTGTTCGGGCTGCCGCTGCTGGTCGGCGGCGTGATCACCGGCGCGGTATCGATGGCGCTGCTGCTGGTCCAGGACCGGCGCGGGCAGCGGCCGTTCGAGCGGATGATCACCGGGCTGCTGGCGATAGTCGCGATCGGCTTCCTGGCCAGCGTGGTGATCTCGCCGCCATCGGTCGGCAGCACCGTCGGCGGCCTGCTTCCGCGCTTCCAGGGCGCCGAGAGTGTGCTGCTCGCCGCGGCCATGATCGGCGCGACGGTCATGCCGCACGCGGTGTACCTGCATTCCGGGCTGGCCCGCGACCGGCATGGGCACCCGCAGCCGGGTCCGCCGCGCACCAGGTTGCTGCGGATGACCAGGGTCGATGTCGGCCTCGCCATGATTCTGGCGGGCACGGTGAACCTGGCCATGCTCCTGATGGCGGCGAACACGCTGCGCGGGCGCGAGGTCACGACCATCGAGGATGCGCACGCCGCCGTCGGCGACGCGCTCGGTCCGGTCGCCGCGCTGCTGCTCGCGATCGGTCTGCTGGCCTCCGGTCTGGCCTCCACCTCGGTCGGCGCGTACGCGGGCGCGATGATCATGCAGGGTTTGCTGCGCAAGCGCATTCCGCTCCTGTGGCGCCGCCTGGTCACCTTGGTCCCGGCCATAGTGATCCTGGCCGCCGGCATCGATCCCACGCGCGCGCTGATCGTTTCGCAGGTGGCGCTCTCCTTCGGCATTCCGTTCGCGCTGATCCCCTTGGTGCGCTTCACCAGCGACCGCGCCCTGATGGGCGAGGACGTCAACCATCGCGTGACCACGATGTTGGCCTGGCTGGTCGCCGCCATCATCTCGATGCTCAATATCGCCCTGATCTACCTCACCGTCACCGGTAGCTAGGCGGCTGCCCTGCCTTCGCTCGCCCGGCGCGGGCGGCGAGCTGCGCCGGTCATGCGGTTATCTCGCCGGGCGTGAGCTACCCATCGGCTCGCTGCGGCTACGCCCGTCGCGCAGCGGCTCAGACCCAGTTCTCGATCCAGTACTTCCAGATCAGCGGGGCGTAACCGGCCAGGGGCGGGACCTTGATGTCGGTGCCCGCGAGGGCCGCGGTGGTGTGTCGGCAGTCGAACCAGCAGGTGAATTCACTGTGCTCCAGCACATCCAGCGGAACGCCGACGCGGGGGAGCAGTGCGTTCGCACCGGGGACGCGCAGCAGCATGTCGAGGGTGCGCTTGGGCATCACCTCGACCAGGTGCGGCGCGCCCGCCTCGTCGGCGAACAGGTTCAGCGCCTCGACGGCGCCCTGCCTGCGCGGATCGGCCAAATGGTAGGTGGTCTTGTCCGAGCAGGGCCGGTGGGCGATGTGGTCCAGGGCGCGGGCGACGAAATCGACCGGAACCATGTTGGTTTCGCCGAGTCTCGGCACCAGCACCGGCAGCAGCCTCGGTAATTGCGCGCCCATGCGCAGCAGGCGGAAGAAATAGTAGGGGCCGTCGATCCGATCGATCTCGCCGGTCCTGGAATGACCGATCACGATCGAGGGCCGGTAGATGCGCCACCGGAGGGGGGATTCCCGCACGATTCGTTCGGCCTCGAACTTGGCGCGCTGCATCGGCGTGGCCAGCGCCTGACCGCGGTCGAACATGTCCTCGGTGAACAGGCCCGCGCTGGACCCGGCCACTTCCACCGTCGACATGTGGTGCAGCAGACCGGCTTCGAGGTTCTCGGCGACGTCGACCACATGCCGGGTCCCCGCCCCGCGCTCGGTCAGGTCGTAGCTGGCAGCCAGATGGAAGACGTGCTCGATCGTGCCGCGGTGCTCGTCCAGCCAGGCCGGGTCGACGCCGAGCCCCGGCGCGCCGAGATCGCCGCGCACCGGACGGACGCGGTCGCCGCCCGCCCACTCCCGCGCGCAACAGGCGAACCGGTCGGCCGACGCGTCGCCCGGCCGTACCAGCACATGGATGTCACCCTCGCGTTCGAGCAGCTCGGGGATGAGGAACCGACCGATGAACCCAGTTGCCCCGGTAACCAGGTAAGTCATAGCCGATGAACATAGTCTGCGATCGGCCGGTCCGTTACGGCGGGCTGATCAGTCCGCGAAGACGGCCTTGCGCTTGGTGAGCATGGCTGTGGCGCCCTCGACGAAATCCGCGGACCGCAGCAATTCGGACTGCCGGCCTTCTCGGTGGCCAGTGCCGTATCCAGCGAGGTCAGTGTCGCCTGGTTGAGCGCCTTCTTGGTGAGTTCGAGCGCACGGCGCGGGCCTGCGGCGATCTTCGGGGCCGCGGTCTGCACCGTCGCGTCGAGTTCCTCGTCGGGTACGACCGCCGTGATCAGGCCGGCCGCTCGAGCGGCGGTGGCGGGCAGCCGCTCACCGAGCAGTGCCATCGCCGCGGCCAGCGGGCGCCCGGCCGCCGCGGCGACCAGCGCGGAGGCGCCGCCGTCGGGCATCAGCCCGATGTTGATGAAAGCGAGCAGGAGATAGGAGTCCTCGCTCGCGTAGACCAGGTCGGCCGCCAGCGCGATGCCGACCCCGATGCCCGCCGCCGCGCCCCTGATCCGCACGATCACCGGAACCGGAGCGTCGACGACGGCGCGCACCAGTCGGTTCGCCGCGTCCATCACCATGTCCGAGCTGATACCGCGCCGCGCCGCGCCGCGCGCGCGGTCGCCGACAGGTCGGCGCCGCTGCAGAAATCACCGCCTTCTCCGGTCAGCACGATCACCCGCACGGCACTGTCCTCGGCTGCCGCGTGGAAGGCGTCTCCGAGCGCGAGCATCGTGTCGTAGTCGATGGCGTTCTTCCGCTTCGGCTGGGTGATGGTGACCCGCAGCACCGCGCCGTCCTTGACCGTCGCGAACCCCGGCGTGGGCAGGGGGGCGGCAGTCGAGCCTGCGGAATCAGGGTCGCTCATTTTCGCTCCTACCCAGGTCGTTCGATGGATATCTCGCTGTGAATAGTGGTTAACTATGCGAATTGTGGTTAACTTAGGTTTCATGTCGGGCACTGTCAACCACCAGTGTCGCCGGAGAACGGAGAGGTGCATGGTCGCCGAACGCAGCGAGATCGATCTCGCTCCCGCGCGGCCCGACCGGGGGAGTAGGGCAGGCGCCACCGCGGCCTCGTCGGCGCGACGTCGCCCGAAGGATCGCAAGGTGCAGATCATCAGGGCGGCCGCGCGAGCGTTCAGCGAACGCGGGTATTACCCGGTCGGCGTCGACGAGATCGCCGCCGAGGTGGGCATTTCCGGTCCCGCGCTGTATCGGCATTTCACCAACAAGTACGCGCTGTTGGTCGCGGCGGCCGAGGAGGGCGCTCGCCATCTGCTGAATGTCGCGGTAGCCGCCGATGACGAGCGGCTCGACCCGAAAGGCCGCTTGGACCGGCTGATTCGCGCCATCGGCGAGCACACCATCGAGATCCGCCGGGAGGCCGGCCTCTATCGCTGGGAACGCCGCTATCTCGAGCCTGCCGACCGGACCCGGATCAAGAAGATCTACGACGATCTGAACAACACCCTCGCGACGCCGATCGCGCAATTACGGCCGGCCGCGCCACCCGCCGACGTGGCCATGCTCGCCGCAGGCGTGCTCAGTGCGATCGCCAGCATCTCCGCGCATCGCACCGCGCTGTCGAGCGCCAAGTTGCTTCCGCTGCAAGCGGATATGGCCTGGGCAATGCTGCGCGCCGAACTGCCCCCCGCTCCCGCGGAACCGAACACCGAGCCGTCCGTGCGGGGCATCCCGGTGACCTCGAAGCGCGAGCAGTTGCTCACCGAGGCGATCCGGATCTTCGGCAGGCAGGGCTACCACGAGGCGAGTATCGAGGAGATCGGCGCGGCCGTCGGCATCAACGCCTCCAGCGTGTACCGATACTTCGCGAGTAAAGCCGACCTGCTCGCCGCGGCCTTCTACCGCACCGGTGACCGGCTGGCCATCGCGATCACCGAGGCGTTGGCCGAGGCGACCAGCAAGCAGGACGCGGCGCGGCGCATTGCCGACCGTTACGCCAAACTCAGCTTCGCCATGCCGGAGATCATGCCGGTCTACTACGCCGAATTCAGCAACCTGCCGCAGGCCGAGCAGCACAAGCTGCGTGCCATCCAGCGGCAGAACGTGCTGGAGTGGGCCAACCTGCTCGACGGCGATCCGGTCGAGGCGCGCTTTCGGGTGCACGCCGCCATCGGCCAGGTGATCGACGTCGGCAGGCTGATCCGATTCGATTCCCGTCCCGCGCACGTGGCGCGGGTCACGGCACTGATGGACGCGGTACTGCTGGGCTGAGTCGGTGCCGTTTCTGGCATGAGCGGGGGCCCTGCGTGGTTACGCGGCGCTCCCGCCTCCGGGGCCCTGACCGCTCATGCCGGTGCCTTTTGTGGCATGAGCGGGGGCCCTGCGTGGTTACGCTGCGCTCCCGCCTCCGGGCCCTGACCGCTCATGCCGGTGCAGTCCTCAGGCGCGGCGCCCGTGCCGGACCTGGAAGATCGTCCTGGCCAGTCGTAGATGCCGCGGGTGGCGGTCGAATGTGGACAGGCTCACCGGGGCTCGGTAACGCTTCCGTGCGATGGCGAGAGTCCGGCTGAACTCGCGTAGCCCCTGGTCGCCGTGGCTGTGGCCGTGCCCGTACTCGCCGACGCCACCGAAAGGCAGTGCGGGGATACCCGCGTGGGCCGTGGCGGAGTTGATGGTCACCACCCCGACCCGCAGTTGTTCGGCGAATGCCTCGATGTCGTGCACATCCCTGGTGAACACCGACACCGCGACATCGGAGCCGACCGCGTTGATCCGCTCGGCGGCGTCGTCCATACTCGCCACCTTGTTCACGATGAGCACCGGGCCGATCCCCTCGCCGGTGACCGCGATACTCGCCTCGGGCACCTCGGCGAGCACGATCGGCGCGATATAGGGCTCACGGATCGAATCCAGCCCGCCGACCACCGTGCGCCCGCCGCTGGCCACCGCGTCGCGTACTTGTCTGCGCACCAGGTCGATCTGGGACTCCATGGTCATCGGACCGTACGAAGCCTTCCGGTCCGCGCCCGGCCGCAGCTTGCGGGTCTGGTCCACCACCAGTTTCAGGAACCGGTCGTAGACCGACTCGGCGACGTAGGCGCGGTGAATGCCGGTGGCATTCTGGCCGGAATTGGCCATCGCGCCGAACACCGCGGCCGCCGCGGCGTCGTCGAGCTTCGCGTCCACGTGCACGACCAGGCAACCCTTGCCGCCGCGCTCCACGACAACCGGAGTCATGGTCTGTGCGCACAAGGCGATCACCTCGCGCGCACCCGCTTCCGAGCCCGCGTAGGCGATCTTGTCGACCTTGGCGCGACACAGCGCGGCGCCGGTCGCGGTGTCGCCGGTCACCGCCTGCAGCACCGGCTGATTCGGCGCGAGTCCGGCCCAACTGTCGGCCAGCCACACCCCGACGCCGGTGGTCAACTCATGCGGTTTGAACACCACGGCGTTGCCCGCCGCCATCGCGTAGGCGATCGAGCCCATCGGGGTGAATACCGGGTTGTTCCACGGTCCGAGCACGCCGACCACGCCGAGCGGCAGATAGCCGACCGAAGCCAACTGGTTGCGGGACAGCCAGGTGGAGCCGAGTCGTCGGCGGCCGAGCGCGCGGCTCGCGTTGCGCGCGGCCCAGTCCAGATTCTCCACCGCGAGCATCACCTCGATCGCGGCGTCCGCTTCCGGTTTTCCGGTCTCCGCGGACACGATGTCGATCAACTCGCCCGAGCGTCGGACGATGTCGCGCTTCCAGTCCAGCAGCCAGCGCTTGCGGGTGCTGAATCCCAGTTCCGCCCACCACTTCTCGGCGGCGCGCGCGGCGCGCACGGCGCGGGTCAGCTCACCGGAATGCATCACGGCATAGCTGCCGACCGCCTCGCCGGTGCGCGGGTCGTAGGAGGTCAGCACGGTCGATCGGCCCGTTCCTCCCGGCTGCGCCGCCAATCGTGGCTGCGCGGAATCGGCCATGGTCACCTCTCGCAGTGTCGACAACAGCGTGTGGACCGGTCTGCGGGGGCACCGTCGTGGACGAGTGGGTGTAGTCCCCCGCAAGCAGACTATGGTCTGCCGACGCGGGCCGACAAGGCTTGGTCGTCGACCTCGTTTCGCCTCTGTGATCGCCCTCACCAGCGCCGATCCTTGGTGTGTCGACTGAAAGCGGCAAATGTGAGTAAGCGCACATTTGGTGCACCACCGGGTGGGTATAGCGCGCGACGAGATGGCCGAGGCAGCCGGGCCGGTAACATCACGCCGAGCGCGACGGATCACCAAGCGGAGCGCAGCCCGCGCTCGGGCGACCTCGTCGCCGCACCGGCCGATAGTGGAGAGTTGATGCCGAGTTCCAACCAAGCAGATTCGCATGCGAGTGAGCCAGCGGTCCGGGTAGCGGATGTCCGCAAGTCATTCGGCGATGTGCATGCACTGCAAGGCGTCAGCTTCGTCGCCGACCGCGCATCCGTCCTCGGTGTCCTCGGCCCGAACGGCGCGGGCAAGACGACGATGGTGAAGGTCCTGTCCACCCTGCTTCGCCCCGATTCCGGCACCGCGGTCGTCGCCGGGCACGACGTCGTGCAGGATCCGGCGGGCGTCCGCCGCTCGATCATGATGACCGGGCAATACGCGGCGCTGGACGAGAATCTCTCCGGCCGGGAGAACCTGGAGCTGTTCGGCAGGCTGATGGGCCTGGCCAAATCCGCGGCCCGTAAGCGCGCCGACACCTTGCTCGAGGAGTTCGACCTGGTGAGCGCGGGCCGCCGCGCGGTGCGGCACTACTCGGGCGGCATGCGCCGCCGCGTCGACATCGCCTGCGGCCTCGTGGTACGCCCGGAGGTGGTGTTTCTGGACGAGCCGACCACCGGCCTCGATCCGCGCAGCCGCCAGGGTGTGTGGGATCTGGTGAACGCGCTCAAAACGCAGGGCATCACGGTGCTGCTGACCACGCAGTACCTCGAGGAAGCCGACGTGCTCAGCGACAACATCATCGTGATCGACAAGGGCACTGTGATCGCGGAGGGCACCGCCGACGAACTCAAGGAGAAGACCGGCGGGAGCTACTGCGAGGTCGTCCCGTTGGATCCGACCAAGCTGCGCACCGCCGCTTACGCGCTCGGCGACCTGGTGCCGCCCGCGCTGCTCGCCGACCTCGACGGCGCCGACCGGCTCTCCATTCCGGCGCCCGAGGGCGCGGTCACGCTGACCGAAGCGCTGCGCAGGCTCGACAGCGCGGGCGTGGATCTGGCCGACATCGCACTGCGTCGCCCCTCCCTGGACGACGTGTTCCTGTCCATCACCGGGCACACCGGCGGTCGCGCGTGACCGCTGCGACCGCCTCGGAGAGCACACCGGCCGTGGCGACTCTCTTCGCCGAGCTTCCCGACGCGCGGCTGTCGTCGTTCGCGCAGTGGCGCGCGCTGACCGGTCGAATCGTCCGCACCATGGTGACCAAAGGCGAGTTGGTCGTCGCGATGGTCACGCCGTTGGTGTTCACGCTCGGCTTCTACCTGCCGCTGCGCTACGTGATGAAGTTCCAGGGCATCGACTACGCCCAATTCGTCATGCCGATCATCGTGCTGCAGACCATGGCCTTCACGATGATGTCCAACGCGCAGGTGGCCGCGTTCGAGGCGATGACCGGGTTGAGCACCCGAATGCAGACCATGCCGATCGGCACGCTCGTCCCGTTCACCTCGCGCATCGCGGCCGGGCTGGTCCGGTCGGTCACTTCGTTGACCGCCGCGCTCGCCTTCGGCTACGTCATCGGATTCCGCTTCGTCGCGGGTCTCGGGCAGGCGGTGCTGTTCTGTGGCTTCGCGCTCGCCATCGGTACGGTGCTCGCGATCGGCGCCGACGCGCTCGGCAGTCTGACCAAGAGCCCGGAGTCGCTGAGTCAGGCGCTGACCCTTCCGACGCTGATCTTCGGCATGCTTTCCTGCGGGTTCGTGCCCGAACGGAGCTTTCCGATGTGGATTCGGCCGTTCGTGCGCAACCAGCCGATCTCCCAGTTCTCCTTCGCTTTGCGCGATATGGCGGCGGACGGAGTGTCCTGGCAGGTGTTGTGGGTGCCGTTGGTGTGGGTGACCGGACTCGCGGTGGTATTCATCCCGTTGGCGATCTGGGCGAGTGTGAGGCGGTCATGAGTTCTGTGGAGGCGACCGTGGCACCCGCCGACAACGTGATCGCGCACCTAGGCCGGTCGTCGCTGCCCGAGGTGGCCGCACGCGCGGAGGATTCGGTGCGCACCTGGGCTGCGCACAGCCTGATCCAGTGCAGGCGACTGCTGCTGGCGTGGGCGCGCGATCCCGCGACGACGATCCAGACCCTGCTCTACCCGGCGCTCACCCTGCTGATGTTCCGTATCGTGCTCGGCGACTCGATCACGCTGGCGACCGGCAAACCGAGCGTCTACGGAACAGTTCCGCTGATCACTCTGGTCGCGGCGATGTCCGGCGCCGTGGTGAGCGCGCTCGGCTTCAAGGTCGAGAAGATGACCGGGTTGCTCGGCCGCTTCTGGACCATGCCGATCCATCGCGCGGCCGGTGTGACCGGGCGACTGCTCGCCGAGGCGATCCGGGTGCTGGTCACCACGTTGTTCGTGCTCCTGGTCGGGTTCACCATCGGCTTCCGTTTCGACCAAGGGCCGGCGGCCGCACTGGCCCTGATCGGTATTCCGGTCCTGTTCGGGGTCGCTTTCGCCGTACTGGTCACCGCGCTGGCGACGGTGTCCGAGGGCGTGATGCTGGTGAACATCATCGGGATCGTCAATACGCTGCTGATGTTCTTCAACTCCGGATTCGTCCCGACTTTCGTTTACCCGAGCTGGCTGCAGGGTGTGGTCGGTAACCAGCCGATGAGCTGTGCCATCGACGCCATGCGCGGACTGTCCTACGGCGGCCCGGTAGCGCAGCCGCTGCTGAAGACCCTCGCGTGGACGATCGGGATGATCGTGGTCTTCGCCTACCCCGCGGTCCGCGGCTATCGCCGTGCGGCCGAGACCGGCGCCTGACCGAAGTCGTAGTCCTCCCAGCGGCTCCGGTTGGTCCAGCCGACCAGGTCGTAGCGCCAGCGGAATGGCCAGGTGTGTGCGACGGTGTCGAACAGCACGGCGCCGAGCGCGGTGTAGTCGTCGCGCGCGGACAGCAGGGCGCGCCGGCCGCGCGGGGAGGCGGTGAAGAATGCCTCGAACATGGCGACGGATTGTTCGGTGGTAAGTCTGCCCAGCCCGTAGAGACCGCGCGTGCGCATCCAATACACCAGTCGTGCGCGCCACGGCCACAACTCGGCGATCAGGTCGCGGCCCTGCCGCAGCGCGGTGACCGCGGTGTCGGCCAGGGTCAGTGAGGTGGCGACGCTGTAGCCGGTGCACGGGTGCATCATGCCGCCGCGGGAACCGAACGGAATCGCCCGCGCCTCGCCCTTGCGCGGCGGCGGCTGGTCGAGCGGGTAATGCGCGGCCTCGCTCGGTTCGGCGCCGGTGAGCCGGATACCGTGCGCGGCGAGGCGGTTGAGCATCCGCCTGCGCAGTTCGTGCTGCGGCATACCGCCGGGCAGGCCGAGGCTGGTCTCCTCGAAGATCACCGTGCCGTCGCCGAGCGGTACGGCGTAGAGAAACGATGGCGGCGCGTCCTGGCCCGCGCCGTTCTCCGGCCGCCAGTCCAGCAGCAGGCCCTCGCCCTCGGCGACCATCGGCGCGGCGGTCTCGGCGTCGACGAAGACGCCGTGCGCGCTCGCGGCTCTGCGGCGTCCGAGCGCGGGCAGTCCGCGAGTGTCGACGACCGTCGCCGCGGTATGACCCGTGCCGTCGGCCAGCTCCACCTCGTGCGCGTCCACCCGCGTCGCCCGGCCCGCCACGACGGTGGCGTCGTCGAGCGGGAGCGCCTCCCGCAGACCGGGTTTGGACAGCACACAGTAGGGGCGATCGATGTGATGCTCGGTGGTCGTCCAGACGGTGGGCGCGGCGATCGTGGTCGCGATGACGTCAGAGGGCAGCCAGTCCGGCAACTCGTCGACCCAGCAGGAGTAGGTGGGCGGCCACATCCGGTCGGGGCGTGGATCGATAGCGGTCACCGACAGCCCGGCCCGCAGTGCGCGATGGGCCAACGCCCGTCCGGTAGGACCGAGCCCGACCACGCAGATATCGACCTCCTGGACCGTACTGGCACCCATGAGGGCATTCAATCGGCTCGGCCGAGGCGAGCGCAACTACCGAGACCGGGCGAGCCCGAAGAATTGGGGTCTCGCGCATCGAGCGCAAGCCGGACATCGGCGAAATCCCTTTCGGGCATGCCCCCAGAATTGGTGGCCCCGCAACTTCGGTCGTGAGATTACTTGGGGCGCTCCATATTCTGAGCTCGGAACGTGCTGCGTTCCGTTCTCGAGAAGGGGAATCATGAGAGGAAATCATCTCCGTCGGCTGGTGCTGTTCGCAGCCGCGGTGGGCGCGGTCGCATCTGTGGTCGTTCCGGAGCAGGCGTCTGCGGCGCCCGCGGAGACATCTATTGTTTCCGTGCAAGAGCACACGGCGCGGATTCATACTGTAACGGTGCATTCAGCCGCCATGGACCTTGATATTCCAGTGGAGGTGCAGCGTGCCGCCGATACCGGTGCGCCGCGTCCGGTGCTGTATATGCTGCTCGGTGCGGGCGGCGGTGTCGACGGCTCGACCTGGGCCACGAAAACCGATGCGATGAGCTTTCTCTCGGACAAGAACGTGCACGTCATCACGCCGATCGGCGGGATGTTCAGCTACTACGCGGACTGGCAGAAAGACGACGACAGGCTCGGGCGTCAGAAATGGAAGACATTCCTGAGCAGGGAGCTTCCGCCGCTGATCGACAATTATCTCGGAACCAATGGTCGCAATGCGCTCGCGGGATACTCGATGTCGGCGACCACAACGCTTGCGCTGGCCGCGACCACCGGAGATCTGTTCTCCGGCGTCGCAGCCTACAGCGGTTGTGCGCAGACAAGTGACCCGATCGGCCGCGAATTCGTTCGGCTCACCGTCGAGGAATGGGGGCTGGCGGAGCTGGACAATATGTGGGGACCCGAGGGTGACCCGGAGTGGATGGCCAACGATCCCTACGTTCATGCGGAGGGTTTGCGTGGAAAAGCGATCTATATTTCCAGTGGGAATGGAATCCCCGGCGTCTACGACCAGTATGGCGGGAAATTTTCACTGCCCGGTCCATGGGGATTCTCGAATCAGCTGGTACTCGGTGGACTGATCGAAGCGGCCACGAATTATTGCGCACACAATATGCAAGCCCGACTGGACGGCCTCGGCATCCCCGCGCACTACAACTTCCGACCGGAGGGCACTCATTCCTGGGGCTACTGGGAGGACGCGTTGAAGGATTCCTGGCCGGTTCTGGCCGCCGCGTTGGGAATATGACATGGGTATTCGCGCATGGTTCGCGCGGATCTGCGGCCTGGTGGCGGCGCTCGCCTGCGCGGCCCTGCTGCCCGCGCCGAGCGCGGTTGCCGTGGTGCAGATTCCGGCACTGGACGGTGCCAACGAGTGGACTTGTCGGCCTACGGCTCGACGACCGGAGCCGGTGGTACTCGTGCACGGGTCGGGGACCGACGCCACCCGCAGTTTCGCGGTGCTGGCGCCCGCCTTGCGGGCCGAGGGGCACTGTGTATTCGCCGCGAATCTCGGTGCGGCGCCCGGCGTTGTCGACATGATGACCGGGCGGGCCGGATCCAGTTCGACCGGCGTCGGACCGATCGGCGCGGCGTTGCTCGGGCAAGCCCTGTTCGGCGTGGCCGATATCGACCGGATGGCAGGCGAACTCGCCGATGTCGTGCAGTTGGTACGACAGGTGACCGGCGCGAGCCGGGTTGCGTTGGTCGGGCATTCCACCGGTGGCACCGTTATTCGTCAGTATCTGTGGACCCGCGGAGCGGACGCGGCAGCGCAAGTGGTCACGCTGGGGACGCCATATCGCGGCTCTACTTGGGCCGGGTTGCGCACCGATTACCCGGACCTGGCCGTACTCGGCCTGAACGACAATCAGATAGCCGCCCAGGTCTACGG
Organism: Nocardia sp. NPDC049190; assembly: GCF_040648115.1. Taxonomy (NCBI): domain Bacteria; kingdom Bacillati; phylum Actinomycetota; class Actinomycetes; order Mycobacteriales; family Nocardiaceae; genus Nocardia; species Nocardia sp. NPDC049190. Next base: position 71,522 of record NZ_JBEZDE010000008.1, on the reverse strand, counting down.
AACCGCGGGGCAACAGCAGATGGTGGGGTCGCCACTACTGAACCGGCTGAACGCGGGCGGCGAGACAACGCCCGGTATCCGGTACACGGCGATCGCTTCGCATACCGACGACGTGATCACCCCGCAGGACACGGCGTTGCTCGCGGCCCCGTCCGACCGCGATCGCAATGTGTGGCTGCAAGACGGCTGTCCCGCCGATGCCGCCGATCACGGCGGCTTGCTCACCGACCCGCGCGCGGCGGCGGCCGTGCTCGCGGCACTCGTCGACGACAACCGACCCCTTCCGTGCTGACCTGCCCGCCCCGGACGGGCCTCCGCGCGAGACATGGCCGCCGCGGCGAGACCGGCCGGTCGGCGGCCGACAACCGAGGCTATGCGGGTGTCACCCAGGTGGTGATGTCGGCGTGCACGACCTCGACGCCGTGGTTGTCGTAGATCGACACCGGCACAATCAGTTCGTGGCCTTCGGTGATGGTCGCGAACTCGGGGACCTCGGGCAGTTTCGCCACCGCGCGCAGTCCGGTCTCGGCCTTGGCCAAGTACTGCACATGCATAGCTTTCGGGATCCACCGGTGCGTCGCGGGAACGGTCGCTTCGCTGAGCATGCCCATCGCCACCTCGGCGAGGTTGCATGCCGCGATCGCGTGGAAGGTGTGCAGGTGGTTGTAGATGCCGAACCACTTCGGCGAGGTCACCTCGCACAGTCCCGGTTCGAGTCGGACCACGCTCGGCAGCACCGTGCCGAAGTACGGCACCCTGGCCACCATTCCCAGCGAGAACAGGAGGTGGCCGAGCCGGTTGTCCGGCAGCTTCTTCCAGCTGCGATACGTGGCGGTCTCCGTCGTCATGACCGCTATATTACTAGCAAGTAAGTTACAGTCGAGAGTTCGCGCGCGGTCCAGGTCCACCGGCTACTGGTGACTGCCGACCGAACGGCGAGTTCGGCGCAACTCCTCCTGTCGAGTGAAGTGAGACCGGGTCTTCCCCGCTGCGGCCCGGCTCGCCCGGACGTGAGCGCCGGGCCGTAAACCCGCAGCGCCCAGCGCTGCCGAACCGAACACGGCACCTGATTTGAAGTGTAGGAGTGCGTCGGGCATACTGTTCGGGTTGCCTTGAACCGGGCCGTGCCTGTTTCCGTGTGAAACGGGTTGTGGTCGGGCGAGGCGAGCAGTTTCCAATCGTGTACCTCATCGGGTTTCCGGTGTGGGTACGTCCGGGACAGTGTTCCAGGCCTGATGGTGAATTTCTCCATGGCCGAGGAATGAGCGGACGGGCGACACGCCCGACCGCGTGGACCGGAGAACCATGACAGATGAACAGCGGCGAGGACCGGGCGTGCCCGGTCGCGTTCTCGACTGTGTTGGATAGTGCCCGATCGGGGGCCCTGCGAGGTTACGCAGGCCGCCGCCTCCGGGCCCTGACCTCTCGGGCAGAGACGTCTTCGTGTGTTCGGGCTGTGCACATTGAGGGTGGTCCAGACAGTTGGCGCAGCCAGCTTCCGGGCCACGAAGGAAAGCGGAGAAAAGGACACTTAGCGTGGCGGGACAAAAGATCCGCATCAGGCTCAAGGCCTATGACCACGAGGCGATCGACGCATCTGCGCGCAAGATCGTGGAGACGGTGACCCGCACCGGGGCACGCGTCGTGGGCCCGGTGCCGTTGCCGACCGAGAAGAACGTGTACTGCGTCATCCGTTCGCCGCACAAGTACAAGGACTCGCGCGAGCACTTCGAGATGCGTACGCACAAGCGGCTTATCGACATCCTCGACCCGACGCCGAAGACGGTGGATGCGCTCATGCGTATCGACCTGCCGGCCAGCGTCGACGTCAACATTCAGTGACGGGGACTCGAGACATGACTGACAACAAGAACAGGCCGGCGGCCGGCATCCTGGGCACCAAACTCGGCATGACCCAGGTCTTCGACGACAAGAACCGCGTCGTTCCCGTGACCGTCATCAAGGCCGGACCGAACGTCGTTACCCAGATCCGCACCGTGGAGCGCGACGGCTACAGCGCCGTCCAGGTCGCTTTCGGCGCCGTCGACCCGCGCAAGGTGAACAAGCCGGTCTCCGGCCAGTTCGCCAAGGCCGGTGTCACCCCGCGTCGCCACGTCGTCGAGATCCGCGTCGCGGACGCCTCCACCTTCGAGGTCGGCCAGGAGATCAACGCCGACGTGTTCGAAGAGGGCGCCTACGTCGACGTCACCGGCACCAGCAAGGGCAAGGGCTTCGCCGGCACCATGAAGCGCCACGGCTTCCGCGGCCAGGGCGCTTCGCACGGTGCGCAGGCGGTGCACCGCCGCCCGGGTTCCATCGGCGGTTGCGCCACCCCCGGCCGCGTGTTCAAGGGCATGCGCATGTCGGGCCGGATGGGTAACGACCGAGTCACCACGCAGAACCTGTCGGTGCACAAGGTGGACGCCGAGAACGGCCTGCTGCTGATCAAGGGAGCGATCCCGGGTCGCAAGGGCGGCGTCGTGATCGTCAAGAGCGCCGTGAAGGGTGGTGCGCACGCATGAGCAGCTCCGCAGTGAACACGCGGAAATCGGACACCGAGAAGAAGTCCGCCAACCTCACGCTGCCGGTGAAAGAGATCGGTGGCAAGACCAACGGCACCGTCGAGCTCCCCGCGGAGATCTTCGACGTGACCGCCAATATCGCGCTGATGCATCAGGTCGTCGTCGCGCAGCTGGCCGCGGCCCGCCAAGGCACGCACGCGACCAAGACGCGTGGCGAGGTCTCCGGTGGTGGCCGCAAGCCCTACCGGCAGAAGGGCACCGGCCGCGCCCGCCAGGGTTCGACCCGCGCGCCGCAGTTCGCCGGTGGTGGCACCGTGCACGGCCCGCAGCCGCGCGACTACAGCCAGCGCACCCCGAAGAAGATGAAGGCCGCCGCCCTGCGCGGCGCCCTGTCGGACCGGGCCCGCAACGAGCGCATCCACGTGATCACCGAGCTGGTCGCCGGGCAGGCCCCGTCGACCAAGACCGCCAAGACCTTCCTGGCCGAGTTGTCGGACCGCAAGAAGTTCCTGGTCGTCGTCGGACGCGAGGACGTCGCCGCGTGGAAGAGCGTGGCGAACCTGCAGAACGTGCAGCCGATCGCCCCGGATCAGCTCAACACCTACGACGTGCTGAACAGCGACGAAGTGGTGTTCAGCGTGGAGGCTTTGAACACCTTCGTTCACGGGCCCGCGGAGTCTCCGCAGGACACTGTGGCGGCACAGGAGGAGAGCAAGTGACCACCATCGCCGACCCCCGCGACATCCTGCTGGCGCCGGTCATCTCGGAGAAGTCCTACGGATTGATCGAGGAAGGCACCTACACCTTCCTGGTGCACCCGGACTCGAACAAGACGCAGATCAAGATCGCCGTCGAGAAGGTCTTCGGTGTGAAGGTCACCAGCGTCAACACCGCCAACCGTCAGGGCAAGCGCAAGCGGACCCGCTTCGGTTACGGCAAGCGCAAGGACACCAAGCGTGCGCTCGTGACCATCTCGGCCGACAGCAAGCCCATCGAGATCTTCGGAGGCCCGGTCGCGTAAGCGTCTGGGAATCCAGAAAGTAGAGAAGAACTCATGGCAATTCGTAAGTACAAGCCGACAACGCCCGGCCGTCGTGGCGCCAGCGTCTCGGACTTCGCCGAGATCACCCGGTCGACGCCGGAGAAGTCGCTGCTGCGTCCGCTGTCCAAGAGCGGTGGTCGTAACGCGCACGGCCGCATCACCACCCGGCATCGCGGTGGCGGGCACAAGCGGGCCTACCGGGTCATCGACTTCCGTCGACTGGACAAGGACGGGATCCCGGCCAAGGTCGCGCACATCGAGTACGACCCGAACCGGACCGCGAACATCGCGCTGCTGCACTACAAAGACGGTGAGAAGCGCTACATCATCGCGCCGAAGGGCATCCGGCAGGGCACCCCGATCGAGTCCGGCCCCACGGCCGACATCAAGCCGGGCAACAACCTGCCGCTGCGCAACATCCCGACCGGTACCACCATCCACAACGTGGAACTGCGTCCGGGCGGCGGCGCCAAGCTGGCTCGTTCCGCGGGCATGAGCATCCAGCTGCTCGGTAAGGAAGGCCCCTACGCCACGCTGCGTATGCCCTCCGGCGAAATCCGTCGCGTCGACGTGCGCTGCCGCGCCACCGTCGGCGAGGTCGGCAATGCCGAACAGTCGAACATCAACTGGGGCAAGGCCGGGCGCATGCGCTGGAAGGGTCGTCGCCCCACGGTCCGTGGTGTCGTCATGAACCCGGTCGACCACCCGCATGGTGGTGGTGAAGGCAAGACCTCCGGTGGTCGTCACCCGGTCTCGCCGTGGGGTCAGCCGGAAGGCCGCACCCGCAAGCCCAACCGTCCGAGCGACAAGCTCATCGTCCGCCGTCGCAAGACCGGCAAGAAGCGCTGAAGGAGGAGGTAAGAAATGCCACGCAGCCTCAAGAAAGGCCCGTTTGTCGACGACCACCTCCTCGCGAAGGTGGACGTGCAGAACGAGAAGGGCACCAAGCAGGTCATCAAGACCTGGTCGCGTCGTTCGACCATCATCCCCGATTTCATCGGGCACACGTTCGCGGTCCACGACGGCCGCAAGCACGTGCCGGTGTTCGTCTCGGACAACATGGTCGGGCACAAGCTCGGTGAGTTCGCGCCGACCAGGACGTTCAAGAGCCACGTCAAGGAAGACCGGAAGAGCAAGCGGCGATGAGCGAAGCGAAGAGCAATCAGACACTGCTGACGTCTCCGACGAACCCGACCGCGCGCGCGACGGCCAAGCACGTTCGCGTGACCCCGATGAAGGCTCGTCGTGTTGTGGACCTGGTCCGCGGCAAACGGGTCGAGGACGCCATCGCCCTGCTGAAGTTCGCGCCCCAGGCCGCGAGCGAGCCGGTCGCCAAGGTCGTCGCCAGTGCAGCGGCCAATGCCGAGAACAATCTCGGCCTCGACCCGGCGACGCTGGTCATCTCGACGGCCTACGTCGACGAAGGCGCGACCATGAAGCGGTTCCAGCCGCGTGCCCAGGGCCGTGCGTTCCGAATCCGCAAGCGCACCAGCCACATCACCATCGAGGTCGAGAGCATCCCCACCGCCGGTGGATCCACTCGTAGCCGCCGGAAGGGAGGGGCAAAGTAAATGGGACAGAAAATCAACCCCCATGGCTTCCGCCTTGGTATCACCACCGACTGGAAGTCGCGTTGGTACGCGGACAAGCAGTACGCGGACTACGTGAAGGAAGATGTCGCGATCCGCAAGCTGCTGGCCACCGGCATGGAGCGGGCGGGCATCTCCAAGGTCGAGATCGAGCGCACCCGCGACCGCGTGCGGGTGGACATCCACACCGCGCGTCCGGGCATCGTGATCGGTCGCCGCGGCGCGGAGGCCGACCGCATCCGTGCCGAGCTGGAGAAGCTCACCGGCAAGCAGGTTCAGCTGAACATCCTCGAGGTCAAAAACCCCGAGTCGGATGCGCAGTTGGTCGCTCAGGCGGTCGCGGAGCAGTTGTCCAACCGTGTGGCGTTCCGTCGCGCGATGCGTAAGGCCATCCAGTCGGCCATGCGGGCGCAGAACGTCAAGGGCATCCGCGTGCAGTGCTCGGGCCGCCTCGGTGGCGCCGAGATGTCGCGCTCGGAGTTCTACCGCGAGGGTCGGGTGCCGCTGCACACGCTGCGTGCCGACATCGACTACGGCCTGTACGAGGCCAAGACCACCTTCGGTCGCATCGGCGTGAAGGTCTGGATCTACAAGGGCGACATCGTCGGTGGCAAGCGTGAGCTGGCTGCCGCTGCCGCCGCGCCCGAGCGTCCGCGCCGGGAGCGGCCGAGCCGCCCGCGTCGGTCCGGTTCCGCCGGCACCACGGCGACCAGCACCGAGGCCGGGCGCGCCGCCACCGCGGTGGCCGACGCTCCGGCAGAGACACAGGAGGGCTGACGCATGCTGATGCCTCGTAAGGTGAAGCACCGCAAGCAGCATCACCCCGGCCGTTCCGGCATGGCCAAGGGCGGCACCTCGGTGGCGTTCGGCGACTTCGGCATCCAGGCGCTGGAGCCTGCTTACGTCACCAACCGGCAGATCGAGTCGGCGCGTATCGCGATGACTCGCCACATCCGTCGTGGCGGCAAGATCTGGATCAATATCTACCCGGATCGTCCGCTGACCAAGAAGCCCGCCGAAACCCGCATGGGTTCGGGTAAGGGTTCGCCGGAGTGGTGGGTCGCGAACGTCAAGCCAGGGCGCGTGATGTTCGAGATGAGCTACCCGAACGAGGAGACCGCTCGTGAGGCCCTGCGCCGCGCGATGCATAAGCTCCCGATGAAGTGCCGGATCGTGACCAGGGAGGAGCAGTTCTGATGGCTACCGAAACACCGGCCGCAGAGCTCCGCGAGCTCACCGAAGAGGAGTTGGTGGCCAAGCTGCGCGACTCCAAGGAAGAGCTGTTCAACCTGCGCTTCCAGATGGCGACGGGTCAGCTGGACAACAACCGTCGTCTGCGCGTCGTCCGTCATGAGATCGCGCGCATCTACACGGTCATGCGTGAGCGTGAACTCGGTCTGGCCACCGGACCTGCTGGCAAGGGAGATGCGGCATGAGCGACAAAGTAGAAGGGCAGCGCGGCAGCCGTAAGGTGCGTGTCGGTTACGTTGTCTCCGACAAGATGAACAAGACGATCGTCGTCGAGCTGGAAGACCGTAACCGGCACCCGCTCTACGGCAAGATCATTCGCACCACCTCGAAGGTGAAGGCGCACGACGAGAACGAGATCGCCGGCATCGGCGACCGCGTTCAGCTGATGGAGACCCGTCCGCTGTCGGCGACCAAGCGCTGGCGGCTGGTCGAGGTCCTGGAGAAGGCCAAGTAAGCCTCCTACGCGGCTGGCAAGTCGAACAACGAAGGCCCGTCCTCCATTCGGGAGGGCGGGCCTTTGTCGTTCCCGGATGTGGACAGATCCGAGAAGGCGGCACGGTAGCGGACACCTGCCCTGTGTGCGCCTGTGGATGAATCGCCTACTCCGCCGCCGATGTACTCGCGGCCCTACCGGTGCACCGGCGTCTCGGGAGCTGTCTCGTCCCCGGCTGGCGTTTCGAGTGTTCTGTGATCAGGCCTTGCTCTATACGTATACATCTACTTATAGTGAGATGGCGGTCCGAACTTTCTGACACCATCGAATCCGCACCTGCACAGCGGGTTCTGGACCGGGCCGGCTGACGGTAGGCGCACGCTCGGGTGTGCATTCATCCACGAACGGGGAAATGTCATGACCACCGATCCGAAAAACCTGGTCGATGTCGCGATCGCCGACGAGCAGGTCGGCAGCGCCACCGGCGAGCCGCACCACCCGGGCGGACCGGAGGATGGCGGTGAGATCGTGCTGCGCGTGGGTCCGGGCGGCGGGCGCAGGCAGCGGTTCTTCGGCAGGCTCCTGGGCCGGTCCCGGCGGTACAGCACGGTCGGGATCACCGTGGTGCGGGTTTATCTGAGCCGCAAAGGCAAGTTCGTGGTGCACCGGCAGGAGTCGACGTGGCGCGAGATGTCCGTCGCGATCGACTGGACGAATTGGCGCGAACTGCTCGCCGCCTTGGGTGGCGATGAGCGCGCGTGGGGTGACTACACAGTCGAGATCGCGAACTCGCCCGCCGAGTTGCGGGGCCGGATTCCCGACCACATCTATCGGACGGTCGTCGATGCGGCCGAGAACCCGAACTCGCGCAATTCTCACCTCTGAGATATCGGCGGTTTTCCCACATCCAGAAAGGATTTCACTGTAGATGTTCGCACGACTGGGGGCTGTAGTCGTCCACAATCCGTGGAAGGTGATCGGCCTATGGGTACTGCTCGCCGTCGCGGTGGTGGCTACGGCGCCGGAACTGAAATCAACGACCGACCAATCGGCCTTTCTGCCTTCGCATTACGAGTCCATTCAGGCAATGCACCTGCAGCAAGAGGCATTCCCGGATAGCTCCGCCCCGGCTGCGATCATCGTGTTCGCGCGAAAGGACGGCGCCGCGCTCACCGACGCGGACGCGGCTTCGGTCCTCTCGGTCGCCGCTGACCTACGCGGCGCGCAGATCAACGATGTCACGGCCATTCAACCGATGCCACCGTCGCAGAACCGGCTGATCCAGATCATCGCGGTGCAGATGACCAAGGTGACGAATCCGAACGACACCACTCGAGGTGACGCGGTCAAGGCGCTGCGTGCGGAGCTGAAGCAGCGGATCGCGGATACCGAGCTGAAGGCCGGCATCACCGGCGAGGCGGCGCAGGTGCTCGACCAACTGGAATCGGGTGAGAAGGGGATGACCATCATCGGCATCGCCACTATCGTCCTGATTTTGGTGCTGCTGCTGGTCATCTTCCGCAGTCCGGTGATCGCCGTGCTTCCGATCGTGGTGATCGGCACGATCTCCAGCATGGTCGGCGGGTTGATCGCGGTGGTGGCCAAGGCATTCGACCTCCAGATCGACGCATCGATCAACGCCATTCTGGTCGTCGTGCTGTTCGGGGTCGGCACCGACTACATCCTGTTCCTCATGTTCCGCTACCGGGAGCGGTTGCGCGCGGGCGAGGACTCCAAGACCGCCATGATCAGCGCCGTGACCCGGGTCGGTGAGGCGATCACGTCCGCGGCGGGTGCGGTGATCATCGCGTTCCTGGCACTCGTGCTGTCCACACTCGGCATGTTCCGCGCGCTGGGGCCCGCACTGGCCATCGCGGTGGCGATCGCGCTGGTGGCCGGGCTGACTCTGGTGCCGGCAGTGGTTTCGCTGATCGGCACCAAGGTCTTCTGGCCGTCCACCGCGTGGCGGACCGAGCCGAAGGGCGCGAGGTTCACCGCGGTCGGCAACGCGCTCGGCCGGAGGCCGGGCGCCTTCGCCGTGGTGTCCGGCGGTGTGCTGGTCGTGTTCGGCGTGTTCGCTCTCGGGTTCCACCCGACCTTCGACCTGAGCTCCGGGTCGACATCGGAAGCGTCCGAATCCGTGGTCTACAGCAAGGAACTGGTCAAGGGCATGCCCGCCGGGACAACCCAGCCTTCGGACGTGCTGTTGCGCTCCGGCGGTGGTGAGCTGACCGTCGATCAGCTCACCGCCTACCGTGGTGCGCTGGCCGCGGTGCCGGGCGTGGGACAGGTCGCCGAGCCGAAGTTGTCCGCGGACAGAACGATCGCCGATTACGTGGTGACGCTCGCCGACATTCCGGAATCGGATGCCGCGCTCGACACGGTGCAGGGTCCGTTGCGGGAGACGGCGCATTCGGCGGCGCCCGCCGGAGCGACGGTCGCAGTCGGTGGTTTGACCTCGGTCTTCGTCGACTTCCAGGACGCGATGGCGCGCGACTACTCGATCGTGTTCCCGGTGGCTGCCCTGCTCATCATGATCGTGCTGGGGTTGTTGCTGCGCAGTCTGGTCGCACCGTGGTATCTCATGGCGTCGGTGTTCCTCGGCTTCGCGGCCACGCTCGGTGCGGCAGTGCTGGTGTTCCAGCACTGCCGAGGCGAATCCGGCTTGATCTTCACGCTGCCGGTGATCATGTATCTCTTCGTCGTCGCGTTGGGCACCGACTACAACATCTTGATGGTTGCCCGGTTGCGCGAGGAGGCGCGCGAGGGCAACGAGCCGAAACAGGCTGCGGCGCTGGCCCTGCGACACACCGGACCGACCATCGCGGCGGCGGGCGTGATCCTCGCGGGAACGTTCGCGTCGATGATGCTGGCAGGCAACAACGTGCTGGCGCAGATGGGCTTCGCCATCTCGGCGGGCATCGCGATCGCGGCCTTCGTCATGGCGATGTTCTTCACCCCTGCGCTCACCGCGATCATCGGGCACACAGCGTGGTGGCCAGGGCACGGTGACCGCAAGCCGGACGATTCGGGGCCGAATCAGCCGCGGCGGGGAACTATGACGACCCCGCCCGTGGCAGAAGAGGCGCGAGCCGCGGCGGTCGAAAGTTGATCCGGTGATACGGGGCCCGCTCGGGCCGAATTGACGGCACGGGGGCTGTGCACCCGGAACTTCCGCGGTGCACAGCTCTTGTGGCGCAACGATATTGCTGTGTGATGGCAGCCCGATGGATAGCGTTGTGCTATGGGGTTCTGGTTCTTCCTAGTGGTCGTCGTAATCGTGCTCATCGCTGTCGCGGGCATTGCCAAGAGTCGATCCGACAACGCTCAGCGACAGCGACAGCGGCAGCGCAGGCGCCGCTGGGGCGCAGGAGGCGGCGGTTGGTATTCCGGCGGTGGGTCCGGTTGCGGCGGTGGCGGAAGCAACTGTGGTGGCGGAAGCAGCTGTGGTGGCGGAAGCAGCTGTGGTGGGGGTGGCTGTGGCGGTGGTAGTGGGGGTGGCTGTGGTGGTGGGAGCTGACCGTATTGTGATCCGCCGGAACCGGGGTCCGATCTCGGCAGGCGGTCAGCCGGTAATCGCGTAGGGGCGGTGCACCTTGATCGCGGAGTCCAGAACACGGGTGACCGCCGCGCGGGAAACACCGAGTTCGTTGGCGATCGCGGGGGTCGACCCGCCTTGGTCCGCGAGGGTCAGAATCTCCCTGACCTCTTCGATCGGCAGGGCGGACAGGCGGCGGCCGGTGATGGCCCGGGCGATGGCCGAGATCTCGTCGTCGTCGGTGTCGGCTTCCTCGGGCTCGGCGCGGGAATCGTCGTCCTCGTCGTCCACATCGAGAAGCGGCATCCGCTCGGCGACCAACAGCGGGGGCTCCGGAGTTTCGTCGAGCGCGAGTCGTTCGCTCTCCGCGTCGGCGGAGCGGTCGCTCTGCTCGGCAGCCAGTGAATTCTCGCGTTTCGGTGTGCGCGGGGCGGTGGCGGCCGGGTGTACCTGAGCGGCGGTATCGGCGGCCTGCAAGGGGGGTGGTGTGCGCACAGGATCGATGCCGCCGGGGCTCGGGTGGCGGCTACCGTCCGAGCCGCGGTGTGGGCGATCGAACGAACGGCTCGCGCGATGTGTAGTCGGAAGTTGTTGTGCGACCAGAGGGTTCGTGCCAGCGGTCGCCGTCGCGGATCGGTCGTCGAATTCGAATCCGTCGTGCAGTTCGGCGAGCGAGATCTGTTGTGGCGCAGTTGCCTTCGCGGATTCGAGCGGAGGCTCGCCGGTGTTCGTCCTGGTGTCCTCGCGGATTTCCACTGTGTCGCTGGAAACGACGAATACCCCCGCGCTCGCCGTTCCCGCTGCTCGGGTGCTGGCCGAGAATTGCTGTGCCGCCGAGTTCTCCGTTGGCGTGTGCCCGTTGCTGGAGAGATCGAATACGTAGTCGGCGACCGGGGATTGCGGGCGTGTGGGCGAAATCCGCAGACTCGCTGCTGTGGATTCGCCCGTGCTGTCCTGGGGGACGGGCACGCCCGTGTGGCTGCCGTCCGCCGCGGTACGCCCATTTGTTGCGGAAAGTGCAGGATGCTTGTTGTCTCGAGTGTCGCTCGTATTGCCGTTGGTGCTCGGCAGAACCGCGTGTCCTTTGACGTCCGAGTTGTGCGTCTTGCCGTTGATCGTGTCCTCGACAGGGTGGCCATCGGCGGCCGACGCGATGTGCTCGCCGGCCACGGGGTTGTGCGCGTTGCGATCGGTTGTGCTGGGCACGGTGTAGCCGTCGACGTGGTGGTTGTGGGTGCGGCCGCTGGTGGTGTTTTCGGCGGTGTGGCCGTTCAGCGGAACGCGGTGCGGGTGGCCGTTGACGGATGGCCTGTCCGGCCGGCTCGCCGGTGCGGATGTAGTGCGGGGGCTACCTTCCACCTGGTTCATCGGCAGCGAGTGGTGATCGCCTGCGGCGTGATCGACGGAATGACCGTTGGTCTGTTCCCGGCTGACGTGGCCAGTGGTCGGCGAATCGACGACATGGCCGTCGGCCGGTGACCGGTCGGGGTGAGCGACCGCCGTCGTCGCCGTCGCCGCGATGGACTCGTCGCGCCCTCCCTCGATGGGAGAACTCGTGGTGCCGAGCGGAAACGAGTAGCCATCGACAGGTTCGTACCCGGCTCGACGGATGCCCCAGCCATCCGGATATTCGATCCGCGCTCCGGAGTCCGCATCGTATTCGCCACTCGCCTGCGGTGCGCCGGGGCGTCCGTCCCGACGAAATCGGCCGCCGTCCGTCGACGAGTCTTCGCCCGAGGGATAACGGCCGCCATCTCGGTGCGCGCGCTCCGCGTCGACCCGGATCGGTTGCGGGTCGCGATCGACCACCGGCGCGCCGTCGATCAGCACCGCGTATCGCGCAGAGACCCAGGCGTGCAGCCAGATGACGACACCGACCATCACCGGAGCGATCGCGTACTCGGTGGCCCGGCCGAACTCGCGCGCGGCGACATGGGGCCCGGTGTTGAGCGCGACGGTCGTGCCGAGCAGGGCGGCCTCGAAGAAGATCACTTTGCCCCGTGCCAGCTCCCGGCCCCAGCGCGCGGCCGTCGTCGCCGCGACCATGATGGTGATGATCGGGATCGAGATCATCGCCTCGATGCCGTAGCTGAGCCAGTACAGCGGATCGGTCATGTCGCCGCTGGGCACCAGATTGTGCTGCACATTGACTCCGGCCCACACCATGCCGAGCACGACGACGGCGATCAAGGCGCGCGAGGACCATTCGGCCCGCCGGTAGAGCTGCGCCAGACGCGCATCCTCGCTGGACACCCGCCGCCGCGCGGCCAGCGCGCGGCGGTGCCAGCGGGCATCCGCCTCGTCCGAGCGGCGCACTGCGGCCGCTGATTTGCGATCGCGCCGCTCGGCGGCCAGCTCTTCTACGATTTCGGTGCGCCGTTGCCGGCGGCGTTGCGCCCGAATCCATTCCGCGAGTTCGCGCTCCGCGGCGATCTCGCGTTCGGAGAGCACCCGCAGTAGCGCCGGATCGAGTTGCAGGGGCAATTTGCCGCGTGCGGTCTCGACTTGTTGTGCCAGCGCGGCAATCTCGGAACTACCATTCGACAGTTCGTCGGGCATCGCGAGCCTTCCCAAACGCAGGTGTCATGTCCGTGATGTAGACCTGAGTGCTCGAACATATGTGTGATCGGAGTGAGACTAAACCGACCTCTGCCCGTGGTCAATGTGGCGGTCTTGTGGCGGCGAGCGACACGCCGCGCTACTGAAATCCACGGCGTGCATCGAATATCCGGATGAGCGGCGCTTTCATTCACTTTCCCCGCGTGTCGAAACTCGGTTCGAATTCACTTGTCACAATGAGCCGATTTCCCACCGCTTCGGTGTCCGATAGGCGCGATCGGGCTGTTGATTGCGAATCTCGGCTGATGATTTTCCGGTCTGTGTCACGAACGACGCCGACGCAAGACCTGGTTACCGGTCGGAAATCGCGGCGTCGCCGGATCAGGTGAGTGTCGTGTGCCAGACTATGGCGGCCGCCAGTGCACCCGAGCCGTTGACCGACCAGTGCAGCGCGATCGGCGCGAGCAGACTTCCGCTGCGGTGGCGCAGCCAAGTGAACGCCACGCCCGCCGCGGCTGTCGCCACGACGGCGAGCGCGATGCCGATGACCTGTCCGGCGAGGCCGTCCCCGATGATGTCGGTCAGGCCGCGGTTGCCCGCGGTGAGGCCGAAGGAAGACGCGATGTGCCAGAGGCCGAACAGTACAGAGCCCGCCGCGAAGACGCCGCGCGCACCGTACGCGCGGAGCAGGGTGCCGTGCAGCACGCCGCGGAAGGCCAGCTCCTCGGGGATCACGGTCTGCAGCGGAATGACGATCATCGAGGCGATCAACGCGCCGGAGACGGTCGCGTAGCGGTCGGCCAAGAAGAACGGGCGGGTCAGCGGAAGCGCCGCCCCGATCGCGACGACCGAGACGACCAGCGCCACCGCGCCGAGCGCGTAGAGCGAACCACGTCGCCAGTGCCGGGGTGAAAGACCGAGTTCCGACCAGCCGAGGCCGCGTCCGCGTACCAGCGCGAGCAGTACCAGTGCCGCGACCGGCACGGTCAGGATGCTCGCCCATTCGGTGGTGAAGTGCGCGATCAGATTGGTGCCCGCCAGAACGACCGCGACGACGGCGACGTCGATGTAGGCGTGCACTTTGTGGCGGGGGTGGGTCGGTGCTGCTGGGTCCGGCTGTGACATCCCGGACCAGTGTACGGATCTGTCACAAGTTCGCGGTGCGCCCATGGTTGGACTGATGGCTAGGTCACTTCGCTGCGCCGTGCCGGTCTGCCCAGGTCTCGGCAGTGGCAGCGGACGATCATGCGCGATTTCGGACACCGGCCATCGGGACCCGCGCATCCGGTTCCGGATCCCGGCGCCGGTGCGACATGGCCGTGCGGATAGCGGGGACCGGCCACCTCGACCCTGGTCCACAGCGGTTGCGCCGGCCCGATCGGGGCACTGTCAGCCGGCCCACCCGTGCGGATCGGTCCAGGCTTGCAGGGTGCGAGTGGTCTCGAAGCGGCGCGCCTCGCGGGTGACCGGATCGGTGAACTCGAGCGAGGTGGCGAGCAACTGGAGTGGCCTGGTGAAGTCGTCGACGGGCTTGTCGGTGAGCGCGGGATAGAAATCGTCGCCGAGGATCGGGATGCCGAGGCTGTTCATGTGCAGGCGCAACTGGTGGGTCCGGCCGGTGTGCGGGCGCAGCCGGTAGCGACCGAGCCCGTCGCGGTGCTCGAGCAGTTCGATCTCGGTTTCCGCGTTGGGCTCGCCGGGCACCTCCCGCGCCGCCAGCACCTGCTTCTCCTTGATGATCCGGCTGCGCACGACACGGGGGAGGGTGAGGTCGGGATCGAACCCGGCGATCGCCTCGTACTCCTTGCGCACGGTGCGCTGGTGGAACATGGTTTGGTACGCGCCACGTCGGACCGGATTGATCACGAACAGCACCAGGCCGGCGGTGACACGGTCGAGTCGATGGGCCGGGACCAGGTCGGGGAGGTCCAGCTCCCGGCGCAGCCGTACCAGCGCGGTCTGCAGAATGTGCTGACCGCGCGGGATCGTGGCCAGGAAGTGCGGCTTGTCGACCACCAGCAGGTCGTCGTCACGATGCACGACGGGGATCTCGAACGGGACCACCGTCTCATCGGGCAGATCGCGATGGAACCAGACCGCGCCGCCCGGCACGTACGCGGCGTCGGGGGCGATCGGCCCGTCCAGGTCGACGATGCCGCCCACGTGCAGCAGTTCATCGATCCGTGCCGCGGGTACCCGGGGCAGCCGGTCCACCAGATGGTCTCGGATCGTCGCCCAGTCGCCCTGCTCCGGTAGCCGCAGCCGGGCCGGGTCCAAGCCGTGCCGCTTCGGCAACGGCGGTTGTTGCCGCCTTCTCATCGGTGTCGACCCTAGTCGCAGGCCGGATCCGCGATACCCGAGGCCGGCATGGCCGCGCGCGGCCGGCCCGCCGGCCCGCCACTCGTCGGGCCGACCAGGCGTGGGCCGAGCGGTCGTGGACCGCGAAGCCCGGGTATGCCGTCCCGCGCGATCAGTCCACCACCCGTGCCGGGTACTCGGGTGCGCCCGTCGATGAGCGGGTCCCTGCTAGATACCTGGCAAACGGCCACCTCGAATCCTTCGCGGCGTTCCCATGCCACCGAGCGGTGGACGGCCGTGGCGGGCATGTCGTCGGGATCAGAACCCGCGCAGCCGATCCGGCGTGATCCGCACGACCGCGGAGTACTCGGTGTAGAACTGCTCGTCGGTCATCGGAATGGAGCGCAGTCCGTCGACGTATTTCGCTGTGAAGGATGCGATTTCGGCTTCGGTCGGTCGCTGGTCGACGACGCGCGCGGTGCCGGTGAGCACGACGACGTCGCCGCCGGTCGCCGTGCTGTTCAGGTTCAGCGCGACCCGGGGATTGCGCTGGATATTGCGCACTTTCGGGGTGCCGGGCTGGCTGAAGATCAGGAATTCGCCATCGCGCCATCGGAACCAGACGGGATTCGGCTGTGGTGTCCCGGTGGGGCCGACAGTGGTCAGCCAGAGGACGGACTCGTGGGTGAGTCGCTCGGCGACCTTCGCGCCGAATTCGGTCTCGGTGTCGACGATGGGAGCGGCGGATCGATCGGATGCCGTTGTGGTCATGGCAGGGGGAACGCTACGGCGGTCGTAAGGATTCCGCTCGATGACCGAATCCGCGCCCGGTACGGAGAGTGCGAAGCAGCCGAATCAGCGACCGCTGGCACGACCGCGGTGGGTCATTGGACAGCGCTGGATCCGCACAGCGAAGCGCTCGTGGTGCGCGGGATGCACGACATCACCAGGACAAAACGGTGATTGTCGTCGCGCACCGGTTGGCCACGATCGTCCACGCGGACCAGATCCTGTTTGTGGATGGCGGTCGCATCGTTGAGCGCGGTACGCACGCCGAGTTGCTTGCGCTCGACGGCCGATACGCCGCGTTCTGGCATGAGCGATCGCGTGCGGCGGGCTGGCATCCGGAACCGGTAGTTCCTTGACGTTTCACCCGTCGAGCCGATCGGCGGACGAGATCACTGGGGGCGCCGCAACATTCGGTGGCCGCGGTCAGCACGTCCCCGGCCGGCTCGTCTCGTGATCAGAGCAGGACGCCGAAGCGGGTTGTGGTTCTCGCGGCGCGGTCCGCGCTCTGCCTGCGACGAATCAGCCATTCGTCGCCGTTGCCGATTCGGGCCTGACAGACACCGCGAAAAACGCCGCACCGCGTGGGGAGCGGTGCGGCGTGGAAAGAATCTACTTCCAGTAGGCCTGGGATTTGATCGCGGTCTTGGGCAGATTGTGCGTCGTCTTGAGGCTTTTCACGATCGAGCGAGTGGTGTGCCCGTCGCAGGCGACCCAGGCGAACGCGTCGGTCGGGCAGGTGAGTTCGAGCGCCGCTTCCCGCAGCAGTCTGCCGTCATCGATCCGCTGCAGCCACGTCACCTCGTGGTGCGGTTTGTTGCGCAGCGGGATCGTGGTGTCGGATTCGTGCTGCCACTCCAGCCAGACCCGCGCCGGGGTGTCGCCGATGGCGTCCAGCAGTGAGTTGATCGCCGGCACGGAGGCGGTGTCGCCGAAGAGGAGGTATTCGCTGGGAGTTGACTCTGGCAGCTGGAAATTCGAGCCGAGCACCGACACGTCGAGTTCGTCGCCCACCGCGGCGTTTTGCGCCCACCGGGCGGCCAGCCCCTCGTGCAGCGCGAACTCGAGCGAGAAGCGGTCACCGTCCGGATCGGGGTCGACCAGGGTGTAGCCGCGTTGTTGCAGCTTGTCGCCGGCGGGGAACCAGCAGCGGATCCACTGCGTGGGATGAACCGGGTGCTCGGCGAGGATACCGCCCGCGGTGAAGCCGAGTCGCACGTACCGGTCGGTGACGTATTCGGTCGAGGTGACCGTGAGCCGGTAGTCGTTGCCGCCCCATGCCTTGACGATCAGACCATTCAAGCCTTTGCCCATGAGGATAAGGTTAGCCTAACGAAAGTTGAATGTCGCGCGGTTGCTGTCCGACCGCGCGACAAGCGTCCGACGAAGTGTGGAAGGGGTCGAGTCAGCAGGACAGAGCGAGCGCCGAGGCGATGCCGCACTCGGCCGCGCGCGTCAGCTTCCAGGCGCCGTCGATCTGCTTCCACGAGACGTCGTAAGTGACGTTCGGGTAGCCCTCGGTGGTGACCAGCAGTTGCGCATCGATCCGGTCGCCGGAGGTGGACGGGTTGATCACGGTGTAGCGCAGGCTGGGCGGGGCGGCAGCGAGCAGGCCCGCGATCTTGTCCATCGTGGCGACGCCGGCCTCGCCCGATTCCAGTTCTGCCGCACGCGTTCCGCGCGCCGCGCCGGTGTTGATCGCGATGCGTAGTTTGGCGGTGAGCTCACCGGCGCCGGGAGCCTGGGCGTGCAGGGGCGCGATCAAGGGTGCCGCGATCGCGGGCGCGGCGGTAGTCGCCGTGCCGACGAGTGCGGCGGTGAGCGCGACCGCCGTCGCGCCGAGTCGGGTCAGCGCTGTGTTCGAAGTCCTGATCATGTGTCGTCCAATCGTTCGCGGGGGGTGTATCGCCACCGCTCTGGCTCGGTATGAGTGTGCAATATAAGGTAAGCCTATGCAAACATGATCCGGATGGGTTCTGGTTGTCAGCACGGGAGCGGACCCGTGCACCCGGCGGGAAGCCGCGGGACGGCGGAGAGAGTGGAGAACCGATGCAGACGCTTCTGGTGATCGGGGCCGGCCCGAAAGCCCTTGCGGTGGCGGCGAAAGCGCATGTCTTGCGGGAATTGAACGTGCCGGCTCCGCGTGTGATCGTCGTCGAAGCGCAGGCCGTGGGCGGCAATTGGCTGCCGAGCGGTGGCTGGACCGATGGGCGGCATCGGCTCGGCACCAGTCCGGAGAAGGATATCGGCTTCCCGTACCACTCCACGTCGGCTCGCGGCCGCAATCGGGCGATCAACGAGGCCATGATGGCCTATAGCTGGACCTCGTTCCTGGTCGACCAGGGCACCTACGCCGAGTGGATCGATCGGGGTAGGCCGAGTCCGCAGCATCATGTCTGGGCGAAGTACCTGCAGTGGGTCGCTCGGGCGATCGATCTCGAACTCGTTTACGGCACAGTGCAGTCCATCGCGGCCGACAGCGACGGATGGCGGGTCACCGCGGTCGACGGCGATGGCCGGCCGATCGGGATCGAGGCAGACGGCCTCATGATCACCGGGCCGGGCCGCAGCGAGAAGGTGCTGGCCAAACATCCCAAGGTGCTCAGCATCGCGGAATTCTGGGATCTGGCGGGTAAGCGCAGTCTTCCCGTCTCCTCCCGGGTGGCCGTAATCGGCGGCGGCGAGACCGCCGGATCGGCGCTGGACGAGCTGATCCGCCACGGCATGCTGTCGATTTCGGTGATCTCGCCGATGGCGACGATCTATACCCGCGGTGAAAGCTATTTCGAGAACTCGCTGTTCAGTGATCCGATCAAATGGGGCTCGCTGAGTATCGACGAGCGCAGGGATGTCATCAGGCGCACCGATCGCGGCGTGTTCTCGGTCCGGGTGCAGGAGAGTCTGCTCGCCGACAATCGTGTTCATCACATACAGGGCCGGGTGGTCCGGGTGGCGGATCAGGACGGTGTCGTCGCCCTGACCCTGCGCAACGAGATGCGCCCGGATCAGGTGCACGCTGTCGACCTGGTGATCGACGCGACCGGCGGCCGACCGCTGTGGTTCCTCGAGCTGTTCGACGCGAATGCGGCGGATCTACTCGAACTCGCGGTCGGCGGCGAACTGACGCAGGCGCGGATCGAAGCCGCCATCGGCTACGACCTCGCGGTGTCGGGCCTGGACAGCAAGTTGTACCTGCCGAATCTGGCGGCGCTCGCCCAGGGGCCCGGATTCCCGAACCTCAGTTGCCTGGGCGCGCTGTCGGATCGGGTGCTGCAGACGGTGACCGTCGGCCCGGCCGCCGCGCGTCACCGGAATCCGGCCTTGTCGGTCGATTGATCAGGTCGGCGCACGAACCGAATCGAAGTAGGCTAGGCTAACCTCTGTTTCGAGGGAAGGTTTTCGGTTCATGCGTATCGTGTCGTTCGGTTTCCAGACCTGGGGACGCAAAACTCTGCAAGCCCTGATCGACTCGGAACACGAGGTGGTCCTCGCGGTCACCCATCCGGCGAGTGAGCATTCCTACAAGGCGATTTTCTCGGATTCGGTCGAGGAACTGGCGCGCGAACACGGGATCCCGGTGCACCTCACCGAACGGGCGGACGCGGAGACCATCGATCTCGTCAAGCGGTTCGAACCGGACGTCATCGTGGTGAACAGCTGGTACACCTGGATGCCCGCGGAGCTGTACAACCTGCCGCCGCACGGCACCCTGAACCTGCATGATTCGCTGCTGCCGAAGTTCACCGGCTTCTCTCCGGTCCTGTGGGCGCTGATCAGCGGCGCTTCCGAAACCGGCCTGACCGTGCACCGCATGGACGAAGGACTGGACACCGGCGACATTCTCGTGCAGCGTTCGATTCCCATCGGGCCTACCGACACCGGCACCGAGCTGGTGCTGCGCGGCATGGAGTTGATTCCCGACGCGATCGGTGAGGCACTGGCCGCGCTGGATTCCGGCGCCGCGGTGTGGCGGCCGCAGAACAAGGCCGAACGCACCTATTTCCACAAGCGCTCCGAGCGGGACAGCCGGATCGATTGGAGTTGGTCGGCTTCGGATCTCGAGCGGTTCGTGCGTGCGCTGTCCGCGCCTTACCCTCGCGCGTTCACCCACTACCGCGGCGAGCGCATCGAGGTGCTGGCCGCCCGGGTCTCCGAGGCGCGCTATGGCGGTACGCCGGGGCGCGTCATCGTGCAGGAGGGCGGCGGCGCGGTCGTGACAGGCGCCGACGCCCACCACGGGGGTAACCACGCACTGGTGGTGACCCGGGTACGCACCTCGGCGGGGGTCGAATACGACGGAGCCGAATTCTTCGCGCGCGGTGGCTATCTCACCGATCAGTGACCTGATCGCTCGACCACCGCGGTTCGGCGTGTCCGGACATCGAGCCCGACTGATGATTCGAAGGATAGACATGGCAGACGACATTCTCGAGCGCCGCAAACAGTTATTACGCAGACGTCTGCGGGAACAGGGTGTGCAGTCGCCGCCGCAGGCGCGGCCGGCGCCCGCACGGCGGGCGGGCGAGCCGAGTGCGCTGTCGGCGGCCCAGCAACGAATGTGGTTCCTACAGCGACTGGATCCGAGCGACACCACACTGAACATCTGCGTGGCCTACCGGCTCGACGGACTCGATGATCCCCAGCGCTTGCGGGATGCGTTCGCGACCGTCGTCGCCAGGCACGAGGTGCTGCGAACCACCTACCATGTCGGCGACAATGGCGCACCATACCAGGTCTCGCGCGACGATGTCGAAATCGCTTGGCAGCGACACGATCTCACCGATCTGCCGGACGCTGTCGCGCCTCGACGGGTCGAAGTTCTCGCGCGTCGCGAATGTGCGCGGCCGTTCGACTTGTCCACCGATCTGCCGTTGCGGCCGACGCTGATCCGGCTGGGTGAGCGGTCCTATGTGCTCGTCCTGGTTGTGCACCACATCAGCTGGGACGACGACTCGTGGCCGGTGTTCTTCACCGAACTCAACGCGGCCTACCGTGGTGAGCAGGCTCTGCCGGAGGTCGGTGCGCAATACATCGATGCCGAGGTGCTCGGTCGTCCCGTGGTCGACGAGAGCGCCGGTCTCGAGTTCTGGCGTGATGCGCTGACGCCGCTACCCGAGCGGCTGGAACTCCCGAATCGACGCGTGGGCGGCGTGCGCTCCAAGAATGCCGACCGCGTGGTGCGTGCGCTGCCGCCGGAGCTGATGGAACTGGTCGCTTCGACCGCCCGCGCGCATGCGGCGACTCCGTACATGGTTCTGCTCGCGGGTTTTCAGGCGCTGATCCATCGTTACACCGCAGCAACCGATTTCCTGGTCTCTGTGCCGGTGATCAACCGTCGCGGGGGGAATGCGGAAGCGCTGATCGGCTACTTCGGCAACGTAGTGCTGATCCGCGCGACGCCGCAGGGCCGGGAATCGTTCGCCGCGCTGCTGGACCGGACGAAGCAGGCCGTGGCGGCGGCCTTCACCCATCAGGACATCGGCGTCGATCGCGTGATCGCGGCGGTCAGCCCGGAACGGGTGACCGGCAGTGACGCGATGGAACAACTGGTCCAGCTCAGTTTCAGCGTGCGCGGCCAGGCCAACGGATTCGACCTTCCTGGAATCGAAGCGAGCGAGCTCGCGCTGGGCAGTGCGGTCGCCAAGGAACCGCTCGGCTTGATGGTTGTCGAGGACGGCTCCGGTGCCAGGGTGGAAGCCACCTATCAGGTCGATGAACTCGAATATCCACTCGTCGTGCGACTGCTCGACCACTATGTGCAGCTGCTCGACAGCGCGCTGCGCGATCCCGCGGAGCTGATTCGCGCTCTGGATCTGCTCGGTGCCGCCGACCGGAGACAACTGCTCGCGATCTCGCACGGCCCCCTCGTCGACGAGCCGCCGACCACCATGATCGGAATGTTCGAGCGGCAGGTCGGCGCGACACCCGAGCACATCGCGCTGGTCTCCGACGAAATCGAACTCTCCTACCGTGCGCTCAACCAGCGCGCGAACCGGTTGGCGCACTGGCTGATCCGTGCGGGTGTCGGCCCCGAGGACCTCGTCGCGCTACGCCTGGCCACCTCGGTCGAGTTCGTTGTCGCGGTCCTGGCCGTGCAGAAGGCGGGCGCAGCCTACCTGCCTATCGACCCCGCCTACCCGGCCGAGCGCACCGAATACCTGCTCGACGATGCGCGTCCCACCCTGAGTTTCGATGTGCCAGCTGTGATCGCGGCCGAACGGGACGCGGCGGACCTGCCCGACCGCGATCCGGTCGATGCCGACCGCACGGCGGCGCTGCAGCCGTCGAACATCGCCTACGTCATCTACACCTCCGGCTCCACCGGGAAACCGAAAGGTGTTCCGGTGCCGCACGACGCCATCGCCGAGCACTTGGCGGGCTTCAACGCGGAATGGGATCTCACTCCGGAGGATCGGGTACTGCAGTCGACCTCGGTGAGTTTCGATGCTTCCCTGCTGGACATCTTCGTCACGCTGACCGCCGGTGCGCGCGTGGTGATTCCGAAGCCGAATGCCTACCGTGACATCCCCTACGTCGCCGACCTGGTCACCCGCCACGCAGTAACGGTTCTGCATATGGTGCCGTCCATGCTGGCCACGTTCCTGGTGCTGCCCGAGGTGAACGACTGGCGCACGTTGCGCCGCGTTCCGGTCGGCGGCGAGGCGCTTGCCGGTGAGGTGGCCGACCGGTTCGCCGACCGGTTCGACGCCGAGCTGCGCAACCACTACGGTCCCACCGAGGCGGTGGTGTGTTCGGCGCACCGGGAGGTCGAAGGCCCGCAAGGCACCGGGATCGTGTCGATCGGCCGGCCGAATCGCAACGTCCACCTGTACCTGCTCGACGACGCCATGCAGCTGGTGCCATCGGGTGTGGTGGGGGAGATCTACCTCGGCGGACGGCAGCTGGCCCGCGGATATCTGAACCGGCCCGGCCTGACCGCGGAACGTTTCGTCGCCGATCCGTTCCGCGCGGGCGGTCGGCTCTACCGCACCGGCGATCTGGCCCGCCGCGACGACGAGGGGGACATCGAATTCATCGGTCGCGCCGACGAGCAGGTCAAGGTGCGCGGACACCGGATCGAACTCGGTGAGGTCGAGGCCACGGTCACCGACCACGCCGCCGCCGCGCACTGCGTGGTGATCGTCGCCGAGCACGAGATGCTCGGCCCGGTGCTCGCCGCGTACGTCGTCCCCGCGCCCGGCGTCGACATCGACCTCGACGAGATCCGCGCGCATGTCGCGGCGACGCTGCCGGAATACATGGTTCCTTCGGCATTCGCCGTGATCGACGAGATACCGCTCACCGCCCACGGCAAACTGGACAAGCGGGCGCTGCCCGCGCCGGCGTTCGCCGAGCGCGCGTACCGGAAACCGCAGACGCCCGCCGAGGTCCGTATCGCCGGATTGTTCGCCACCCTGTTCCACCGCGAACGGGTCGGCGCCGACGATTCATTCTTCGAACTGGGCGGTCATTCGCTGCTCGCGGCACGGCTGATCACCATGATTCGCGCCGAATTCGGTATCGAACTCGGGATTCGCGCACCCTTCGACCACCCGACCGTGGCCGGGCTTGCCGGATATCTGGTCGGCGAGCTCCGCGCCGAACCACCTGCCGGTCACGGCACGACGCGCGCCGTCGACGGGATCGATCCGCGTCCCGAGCCGGGGACGAGGGCGCCCGCACTGGTGAAACAGCCACGACCGGAACGTGTTCCACTGTCCTATCCGCAGCGATATCTGTGGTTCCAGGAGCGAATGGAGGGTCTGGGCGACATCGGCAACATCACGTTCGTCGTCCGGTTCGACGGCCCGCTCGACCACCAGGTGCTGACGGCGGCGCTCGGTGACGTCATCGCCCGGCACGAGGCGCTGCGCACCACCTTCCCGGAGCAAGACGGTCTGGCGTACCAGGTGGTCGCACCCCCGGTCGAGATCGACCTGCCGGTCACCGCGACCACTGCCGAGCGTCTGTCCGACGAGTTGGCCGAAGCGGTGCGATACCGCTTCACCCTGGAGGCCGAACCACTACTGCGGCCCCAGTTGTTCGCCTTGGATGAGCAGTCCCATGTGCTGTTGCTGCTCGCTCACCATCTTGTCGCCGACCATGCCTCGCTGCGGGTATTACTGAGCGACCTCGTCACGGCATACAGATCCCGTTCGACCCTCGGTACCGCACCTACCTGGGCGCCGCTGCCGATCGAGTACGCCGATTTCGCACTGTGGCAACGGGACATCTTCGATCCCGCACTCGACCAGGGCGGGCAGCCGTATGCGAGCGAGCTCGTCGAGCACTGGCGGCAAAAGTTGGACGGTCTCCCGGACGAGATAGTCGTCGCGCGGGACCGGAACCGTCCGCCGGTAGCGAGCAAACGCGGCGAACTCGGCGTGTTCACGCTGTCGGCAGCGCAGCGTGCCGCGCTGAAAGCGATCGCCGACGGCTGCGCGGCCAGTGAATTCATGCTGTACCAGGCGGCCGTGGCCACCACACTGCACGTTCTCGGTGGCGGCACCGACATCGCGCTCGGCACACCGGTCGAGGGTCGCGGCGCGGCAACCGCCGATCTGGTCGGAATGTTCGCGAACGTGACGGTGATCCGGGTAGATCTGGCGGCCGATCCGACGTTACGCACGGTGGTAGCGCGTGCTCGCGACAATGCCTTGGATGCCTATGCGCATCAGGATCTCCCGATCGAGCGCCTGGTCGATACGCTGCGGCCGGCGCGGATCCGCTCACGTAGTCCGCTGTATCAGACCTTGCTGCACTTCCGCGGCGAGGACTGGACACCCGAACCGCTGGACCTGCTCGGCACCGGTGCGACCACGGTGACCGCGCTGCCGACCGACTTCACCTTCTCGGTACTCGATCTGAACCTGATCTTCGCTGTGCGCGCGGATGCCGGACTGGATGTACGGGTCGTCGTCAGCTCGGACCTCTACGACCCCGCGACCGCTCAGCTCATCACCGATGCGACCGCAGCGGTGCTGGCCGCCTTCGCGTCGACACCGGATGCCAGGCTCTCCGAGCTCGAGGTGTTGAACGCGGATCAGCGCGCGGCGCTGGCGAATCAGTCGCCGGGCGCTGCGGCGGCGTCGGTGGTCGCCGCGGTGTCGGACGGTCCGATCACCGACACGATGCGGACGTTGATCACGATTCTCGAGGAGTTGCTCGAGATCACCGACGTCGGACCAGAGGACGGTTTCTTCGCCCTGGGCGGAGACAGCGTCATCTCGATTCAGTGGGCCGCGCGGGCCAATGCCGTCGGTGTGCCGCTGACACCCCAACTCGTTTTCGAGCATTTCACCATCGCGGAGCTGGCTGACGCTGTCGACAGGGCTTCCAATGAATGTGTCGCACAGGATAATTCGCAAGTATCACCCGAAGAGCAGGCCTACGCGCCGATGAGCGCATCCGGGCTCGACGTCGCCGCGCTGGACGCGCTGACGGCGTCTTGGCAGGGACACTCATGAGCGGGCAGACCTCGCAGATCGAGGATGTGCTCGCACTGAGTCCATTGCAGGAGGGGTTGTTCTCGCTGTCGCGGCTCACCGGCGCGGGACCCGATGTCTACACGATTCCGTTCGTTGTCGATATCGAGGGGCCGCTGGATGTGCCGCTGCTGCGGCGCAGTTTCACGGCATTGCTCGAGCGGCACCCGAATCTGCGCGTCTCGTTTTGGGACAAAGATATTCCGCGGCCGGTGCAGATCGTTCCGCGTCGAGTCGAACTGCCGTGGACCGAGTGCGCCGCGGCGCTTACCGACCGGGACGCGTGTACCGAGGAGGAACTGCGTCGGTCGTTCGACTTGAGCAAAGGGCCCGCTCTGCGGGCGATGCTGATGAGTCTGCCGCCCGACACCGACGGGTGCGCACAGTGGCGATTGGTTGTCACCATCCACCACATCCTGGTGGACGGGTGGTCGCTGGGGCTGCTGTTCGGTGAGTTGCGCGCGCTGTACGACGCCGAAGGACGCGCGGACGCGCTGCCACCGGTGCGGCCCTATCGCGATTACATCGGCTGGCTCGGTACCAGGGATGTCCCGGCGCAGCGGCAGTGGTGGACCACACGGCTCGCCGGACTGAGCGGGCCGCTGATGATCGCGGACGGCAGCACGAGTATGAGCAGCACCGGATCCACGGCCGAGGTGACGCGATTCGTGCTCACCGCCGCGGAGACCGCGCTGCTGCACAACTGGGCACGCGCGCACGGGCTGACGCTGAACTCGGCGGTGCAGTTCGGCTGGACGCTGCTGCTGTCGCGGTTGACCGACCGCCGCGACGTCGTGTACGGCACGATCGTCACCGGGCGTCCGGAACAGATCGCGGGCGTGGAACGAATGATCGGCCTGTTCTTGAACACGATCCCGGTGGTGTTCCACCTCGACCCCGAGGCCACGGTCGCCGCCGAATGCGCTCGCTTGCAACGTGAATCGGCGGCGATGCGCGACGTGGGGTATCTGAGCTTGTCGACGGTGCAGCGCGCCGCCGGATACGGCTCGCTGTTCGACACGTTGTTCGTCTTCCAGAACGCGCCCATGGAGGACGCGGTCGGGTCGAGTTCGGTCGGTGACGTCACCTTTCGGCCGGTGCTGAGCAACAACCTCACGCACTATCCGCTCACCGTGGTCGCCCACGTCTACGACGACGAACTGATCGTCGCGGTGGAGGCGGTCCGCGCGGCTATTCCGTATCAGCCGCAAGATATCGGTGCGGCGATGTTGGCCGTCTTGCGTCGGCTGCCCGAGTCGGCGGACCTGCGCAGCGACGACTTGGATGTGCTGCCCGATACTGCGCGTGCCCAGGCACGCGCCGTCGAATCCACACCGGCAGTGTCCGATCCGGATCGACACGCAACGATTGTCGAACTCTTCGAGCGCCAAGTGCGGGCGACACCCGACGCGGTCGCGCTCAGCACGGACAGTTCCGTGCTCACCTACCGCCAATTGTCCGAGCAAGCGAAGGGACTGGCCGCCGCGTTGCTGGACCGCGGTGTCGGACGGGAGGATGTGGTGGCGGTCGCGCTGCCACGCGGTGAACGTGCGATCGTCGCGATCCTGTCCATCCTCGCGGCGGGCGCGGCCTACGTACCCGTCGACGTCGCGCTTCCCACGGTCCGCATCGAATCCATTCTGCGGCAGTCATGTTCGAAGTTTGTTCTGGTCTCGGGCGGCGACGGCGCCGATCTCGATCCGGCGGTCGTGCTCGACATCGATGATCCCGGAATCGCCGAGCGCGCCGGCGCCGAGTTGCCCACGGTGGCACGAAATCCGGCCGACAGCGCCTATGTCATCTTCACTTCGGGCTCGACCGGCGAACCCAAGGGGGTGGTCAATACTCATGCGGCTCTGGTCTCGTATTTCGCCGACCACCGCGAACGGGTGTACCGCCCCGCGATGGCACGGCTGGGGCGTCCGCTGCGAATCGCGCACGCCTGGTCACTGAGCTTCGACGCCTCGTGGCAGCCGATGGTCGGATTGCTCGACGGCCACGCGATCCACTTGTTCGACGACGCCGCAATGCGTGATGCGCAGCGCCTGGTGGACGGGATGCGCGGGCACGGAATCGACATGATCGACACCACGCCGTCGATGTTCCGGCAATTGGTCGCGGCTGGACTGCTCGACCGTCCGCCCGCCGTCCTCGCACTCGGCGGCGAGGCCATCGATACGCAGCTGTGGGATCGCCTGCGTGCTCTACCCGATGTCGCCGTGCACAATTGCTACGGGCCCACCGAGACGACCGTCGAAGCGGTCGTCGCCGATGTCACCGGGCCAGGGGCCGTGGGTTCGACGGCGCCGACGATCGGTCGGCCGACCGCGGGAATGTCGGCCTACGTCCTGGATTCCAGACTCCGTCCGGTGGCGTTCGGTGTGGTGGGAGAGCTGTATCTCGCCGGGCCGCAGTTGGCTCGCGGCTATGTCGGCCGCTCCGCTGGCACGGCAGGTCGTTTCGTCGCAGACCCTGTCGTCGCCGGCCGGCGGATGTATCGCACCGGTGATCTGGTGCGCCGACTGCCCGGCGGCAACCTCGGCTACCTGGGGCGTGCCGATGATCAAGTGAAGATCCGTGGGTATCGCATCGAGATCGGCGAGGTCGAAACGGCCTTGCGCACCTTGCCCGGCATCGCCGCCGCCGCCGCGACCGTGGTGCGCCGCGGTGACGCGGTTACCTTGGTGGGGTTCGTGGTGTGCGAACCCGGTGGCGCCGCCGATCCGATCGCCCTGCGGTCGACGCTCGCCGAGCGGTTGCCCGCGTACATGATTCCGGCCCGGCTGGTCGTGCTGCCGCGGCTTCCGGTGAACGCCAACGGCAAACTCGACGTTCGCGAGCTGGCCGTTCTGGCCGAGCGTTCGCTTGTCGGGTCCAGTGCCGGCGCGGCCGACGAGCCGACGACGGAGTCGGAGCGAGCCCTTGCCGCGGTGCTCGCCGAGGTGTTCGACGGCCGCACGCCCGGCGTCGATGATGACTTTTTCGCTTTCGGCATGGACAGCATCGTGGCGATCTCATTGGTGAACAAGGCACGTCGGCGCGACCTATCGATCTCCGTTCGAATGGTGTTGGCCGCACCGACAATTCGTCATCTCGCGGCCGCGATCGATCGGGGCGAGGCCGATACCGCGCTGGTGGCCGACGACAGCGGCGACGCCGAAGTGCAGCCGCTGCCGATTGTGTCGTGGACGTACGAACACGGAAACTTTCGCCGGTTCACGCAGAGTGTCCTACTCGCTGTGCCCGAAGGTATTTCGCAGGCAGATCTCGAGATACTCCTGCAGGCAGTCCTCGATGGACATGATTTGCTGCGCGCACAGTTGGCCGAGACGCTGGACGGTCCGCGTTTGATGTTGCGCGTGCCCGGTAGCGTCCAGGCGACGGATGTGCTCTCGCAGGTCGTCGTCGACGGTGCGACACACGCGCTCCCCGCGCAGCTGGGATCGGCCGCCCGGGTGGCGACCGACGCCATCGATCCGAGTGTCGGGAACATGGTCCGCGCGGTCTGGTTCCGTGGTGCGCCCGACGGCGACATGCTGTTGCTGACCATCCACCACCTGGCGGTCGATGTGGTGTCCTGGCGCATTCTTATAGCGGATCTGGCCGAGGCGTGGGAGCAGATGCGCTCGGGTATTTCGCCGAAGGTGATGGCCGAGTTCACCTCTTATCGCACGTGGTCTCGGCTCGTCCGAGAGCGAGCCGACGCTGCTGAGGTGTTGGCGCAATCGGACTACTGGGCCGTGCAGGTCAGCGGCCAAGACCCCGCGATCGGGCGCCGTAAACCAGATCCGGCGATCGATACCTGGGCATCATTGCGGGTCACTCCGGCGCCGACGCCGGTCGCGACGACCGCGCGCATTCTGAGCGCGCTGTCGAAGGAGGACGGTATCCGCGAATTCCTGTTGGCAGCGCTGACGCTGACGTTGAATTCGTGGCGGCGCGAGCGCGGCGCCGACCACACCGCCGGAGCGCTCATCGCGCTGGAGAGTCATGGCCGGGCCGATTCGGTCGTCGGCGCCGATACGTCGAGCACCGTCGGCTGGTTCACCACCGTCTTCCCGGTCCGGCTCGGCGCCGATTCGTCCGGCGTCGACATCGAACGCGCCGAGGCAGATCCGCAGGCGGCTCGGGCGCTACTGGATTCCGTTGCGGCGCATATCGCGTCGATACCCGAACAGGGGCTCGACTTCGGGGTGCTGCAGCAGACGGCTGGTGTCCCGGAACTGGTCGATGTGCACGAACCCCAAGTGGAATTCAACTATCTGGGCCGGGTAGACCTGATCGGGACCGGTAAATCGGCGTGGTCGGTGATTACTGATCCAGCCCTCGCCGAGGCCATGACGCTGGTTCCGGAGCCGGATCTGCCATTGCGCTATGCCCTCGATGTTGTTGCGATGGTCGGGTCTTCCGCCGCGGGGCCGCAGTTGGTAACCAACTGGCGCTGGAGCGACTCCTTGTTCACGGCGGTCGAGATCGACCACCTGGTCGAACTCTGGGATCGGAGCGTGGCGGTGCTGGCGGCGATGGTGGATCAACGGTAAATTGCTTATGGTAGCCTTACCTAAGTTAGGGATGCTGATATCCGCTGCGGTGCACCACGTATCGAAGGGTCGCGATGCGCTTCCGCTGTTGATTGTCGGCGGGATTCTCGAAAGTGAGTAGCACTGATGCAGCACAAACCGGGCTGGATAAGGAAGTTCCACAAGCCGGATTCGCCCGAGCGGCTGCCGCTGCTGATCTTTCCACACGCCGGCGCCGGAGCGTCCGCGTACCGCGCGCTCTCCAAAGCGTTGAGCGAACACTACGACGTCATCGTCTTTCAATATCCCGGACGTCAAGACCGCGTGAAAGAACCGGCGCTGACCTCGCTGCAAGATATTGCTTCGGGTGCATTCGCTGAATTCCGCACATCCGAATACAACCGCGCTGCACCGATTGTCGTATTCGGGCACAGTATGGGCGCACTCGTCTCGTTCGAATTCGTCGGGCTCGCCCTCGCGGTCGGCATCGATGTCCGTCAACTGACGGTTTCGGCGGCGGTGGCACCGTCGCGCGGCGAATATCGCAAGCCGACACCGGAGGACGACGACGAGCTGCTCGACCACCTCATCATGCTCGAGGGAATCAGTTCCGATGTGCTCGCCAGCCGAGAGATCATGCGGCTGTCGCTGCCTGCCATCAAGGCGGATCACAAGGCCTCCGAGGCATACCGGTGCGCGCGGACGGCGCGGGTCGCCACCAGAATTCACGCGATCGGCGGAGATCGGGACCCGATCGTCTCGATGGCGGATCTGCACGGCTGGCATCAGCACGGCGACGACGTCGAGGTCACGCTGTTCGAGGGCGGACATTTCTATCTGCACCAGCACATCGATGCCATCGCGGAATTGCTCGCCGAACAGGCGCATCCCGCACCGGCGGCATGAAATAAAGGATCAGCGGTGACATCAGCAACGGCGCAGGACGTCGATCACATCGTCATTTCCGGAATGGCTGTCGAGGCTCCGGGGGGAATCGACAGTCCCGGATCGTTCTGGTCCGCGCTCGAGACGGCGAAGGAGTTGGTCGGATCTTTTCCGCGCGACCGCGGCTGGCCGATCGAAGAACTGCTGTCGGTATCCGAGATCGAAGGCTGGACCAAGGTTTGCGATGCGGGTGGATTCCTCGATGACGCCGCCGAATTCGACCCTGCTTTCTTCGGAATAGGTCAGCGCGACGCGCTCGTGACGGATCCGCAGCAGCGGGTCGCGCTGCGCGTCGCCTGGCGGGCGCTGGAGAATGCGGGAGTGAATCCGGGCGCGCTCGCGGGCGAGGACGCCGGATGCTTCATCGGATGTTCGCCGATGGAATACGGTCCGGCGGGCGCGGAAGTCAATGAATACAGCGGGTTTCGGACCATCGGCGCGGGATTGTTGAGCGCCGCGGCGCGCGTGTCGCACTGCCTCGGGCTGATCGGCCCGTCGATGGCCGTCGATGCCGCCTGCGCCTCCTCCCTGACCGCGGTTCATCTCGCCGCCGCCGCCGTGCGCGACCGGGATTGCGAATGGGCGCTCGCCGGTGCGGTCTGCGTCATGGGATCGCCCGGGGCGTTCTTCGAATTCTCCAAGCTCAACGCGCTCTCGACCGACGGTCACTGCCGGTCCTACGCCGACGACGCCACCGGCACACTGTGGGGCGAGGGCGCGGGCATCGTCATCGTCGAGCGCGAGTCGCGCGCCCGACGACTCGGGCACCGGATCTACGGCCGACTGCTCGGCTCCCACCACAACCACAACGGCAAGGGCAAACCGATCCTGGTGCCGCGCACCGATGCTCAGGAGCGGCTGATCCGCAAGACCATCGCGAAGGCCGGTATCGATCCGGCCGACGTCGGCATGATCGAAGGACACGGCACCGCCACCCGCGCGGGCGATCCGGTCGAACTGATCGCACTGCAGAACACCTACGGCGCCGCGGGTTCGGGCCCCCTGCTCGGTTCGGTGAAATCCAACGCCGGTCACGCGCAAGCCGCCGCGGGAATGCTCGGCCTGGTCAAGCTGCTCCTCGCGGGCAGGTACGGACAGATTCCCCCGACCTTGTTCGCCGACAAGCCGACCACCCGCGTTGATTGGGACCGGTCGAGTCTGCGACTGGCCACGGAACTGCAACCTTGGGATGCGAAGGACGGCGTCCGCTACGGCGCGGTGTCCTCGTTCGGTGCGGGGGGATCCAACGCGCACGCGATCATCGCGATGCCCGTTCGTGAGGAGAGCGACGATTTCTAGCTATCGACTGCCCGACGGCTCCATTCCGGTTCTCCTGTCGGCGGATAACCCCGTAACGCTGCGTGCGGAGGCAGCGGCCATCCTCTCCTACGTCAAGGATCGCCCCGCCGTTCCCGCGGACCGGGTGGCGGAGATGCTGTTTCGCACGCGGGTCGCCCGGCGGCACCGCGCCCTGCTGATGGTGACCGGTCGCGACGATCTCGACGCGGCACTGACCGCGGTGCGCGACGGATCCGACCACCCGGCGGTGATCGGCACCGGCGAACCCGCCGCGGCCCGTCGGCTCGCCTTCGTGCTGCCCGGCCAGGGCAGTCAGCGACCTGGCATGGGAAAGCTTTTCTATGATCGGGTGGCGTCGTTCCGCGCCGAGGTCGATCGCTGCGACGCGATCTTCCATGACCTGTTCGGCGAATCCCCGCTGTCCTATCTGCTCGACGCCGAAGCCGAGGCGGACGAGGCCAGAATCGTCCAGCCGGCGCTGTTCATGCAGATGGTCGGACTCGGCGCCATGTGGCGTTCGGTCGGGATCGAGGCCGCTGCCACCGTCGGCCACAGTCAGGGCGAGATCGCCGCGGCCTACCTGTCCGGAGCGATGACCCTCGCCGATGCGATCGTCGTCGTGGGCACCCGAGCGCGTGCGGTCGACAAGATCGCCTCCGATCGATACGCCATGGCTGTCGTCGCCGCAGACCGGGACGAGTGTGAAGTATTGCTGGCGCGTCAGTCCGGCTGGGCCCAGGTGTCGGTGGTGAATTCGCCGCGCATGGTGGGGATTTCGGGCGAGCGGGAGACGGTGCAGGCGGTCGTGGACGCGCTTGCCGCGCGTGGGCGGTTCGCGCGCGTTATCCGGGTGCGCTATCCGGCGCACACCAGTCTGCTCAACGAGTTCCGCGACGTGATTCGCGACACCGTGCACGACAGGCTGGACCACACCCACTTCCTCGACGCCGAGATCGACTGCATCGGAGCTACCCTCGGCGAAGCGATCACGCCGGACCTTCCGGTGGACGAGTACTGGTTCTGGAATCTGCGTAACCCCGTGCGATTCGACCGCGCGATCGCCACCGCGGTCGCGCGCGAGGTCGACACCTTTGTCGAACTCGCCGAACATCCGACAGTGCAGTTGGCCGTCGAGGAGAGCTTGGCCGAGTTCGCGGCCGAGCGCGCCACCACGGTGCGTGGTACGTCGAGCCGGACGGCGACCGACCTCTCCGAATTCACCAGAAATCTGGCGGTCCTCGCGGTCAACGACCTGAATTACCGGTGGGAGAGCCTACGCGTCGATTCCGATGCGCCCGTTCGGCTGCCGCTGTCGGACTTCCCGAATGTGCGGATGAACGAGATGGCGCTGTGGCTTCCCTATGACGCCACCATCGGGCACGCCAGACCCGGCGCCCCGGCGGCGGTGCGTCCGCAGGCTACGCCCGCGCGCACAGAGCCCGCAGCGGTGGCCACGCCCGCGCCGAAACCGCAACTGCTCGTGGAAGAGTGGGTGCGGCTCGTCCGCCGTTCGATGACCGCCCCGCGCGCGCTCGGCATCATCGATCACACCGGCCGCTGCGCCGACCTCGCGGCCGCACTGGTCGATTACACGGCGAATCAGGGACTGGGCGGGCGACTGCTCGACATCGAAACGGGCAGCGCCGACGGCGATATCGACACCCTCGTGGTGTTGCTGCCCGCCCTGCCCGATCTGGACGGTGCCGCCGCCGTCGCGCAGGTCGCGGAGTTCCTCGGCGCACGGCGCTGGTGGTCCGCGCCCGATGCGGGAGTGACCGAATACTGGCTGATCACCATCGGTGGCGAGGCAGTCGTCGCCGGTGATGCGCCACCGCATCCGGTACCCGCCGCCGCGAGCGGCGGATTCCGTTCGGTCGGTGCCGAGTATCCGGGGGTGGCGTTCCGACATCTGGATCTCGCTCCCGATCAGGCGACTGGGCAGGCCGTCGCCTCGATCGTCACCGCGCTGCATACGGCCGAGGAAACCGAACTCGCGCTGCGCGAGGGCAATCTGTACGCCAAGCGACTTGTCGAAGCGGACCGATCGGCGCTGCTGCGGCGGCCATCGACGCCGGAGAATGTCGTCATCACCGGTGGGACCGGCAGTCTGGGACTCGAGTTCTGCGAGCACGTCGTACGCGCCGGGGCCCGGCGGGTGACGCTGGTGAGTAGATCAGGGGAAACCGAGGCCCTCACCCGGCGACTGCGTGCCGTTCGCGCGCTCGGGTCGGCCGAGATCACGGTCGTATCCTGCGACGTCGGTGACAGTTCGGCGGTCGCGCGGGTGGCCGACCGGCTTCGGGACACGCCCACGGATCTCGTCGTCCATGCGGCGGCGGACAATGCGGTCATCGGCGAACTCACCGAGATCACCCACGGTCAGGTCGAACAGGCGCTGTCCGGGAAGGTGGTGGGTATCGCGAATATCCTCGATGCGCTCACCAAGTCCGATGATTGCGAAATCGTGCTGTGTTCCTCGCTCGCCGGCACCCTCGGCGGCCGTGGCACCGTCCTCTACGCGGCGGGGAACCGGATGGTCGACGCGATCGCCCGACGCCGTCTCGCCGACGGTCTGCGGTGTGTCTCGGTGCAGTGGGGCCAGTGGGCCGTCTTCGAAGGCAGGGGCGCCGCCGACCTCGCGAATCTGGCCGAGGTCGGCTACCTTCCGATGGCTTCGCGGGACGCGATCGCGCTCGGCCTCGGTGGTCTGCGCGGCAACGCGGTGGTCGCCGCTTTCGACTGGGATCGTGGGCGCACCGTGCTCGGCGCGTTCGGCTACGGCCCGGTCCTGTCCGAGCTGAAAACACCGGTGGCCGTCCCCGCACCGATCGTGGGTGCGGCCTCCGTCGTCGATGGTGCGGAGCTGACTCGTGCGGCGGTGGTGGTCGCTGATCTGCCGGGTCGCATGGTGCGGCTGCTCGCCGAGATCATCGGCGCGGACGACGTCGACACGATCGACAGCACCAAGCCGTTGGTCGCCCTCGGCCTGGATTCGCTGCAGGCACTGGAACTGCGCCGGCGCGTCCAGAGCGAATTCCGCGCCGACGTGCCGGTGGCCGATCTCATCGGCGGCGCCTCGCTCGACGACGTCATCAGGCTTGTCGGCGCCGAAACCGGTGGTGCGGCGACGCAGTCCACCATCACCGAGATCGCGCGACCGACGCGGTCGGCGCCGGTGGTGCACAGTCTGCCCCCCGGAGTGGCGGCGACCGTCGCGCAGCGGGTCACCAGGGCGAGAGAGGCTGCGCAGCACGCCGTTGCCAGCGACTTCGACGCCGACCGATTCCGTTCCGCGCGCGCCGATATCGATCTCTTCGGACTGCGCGCCATGCTGGCCGCGCTACAACCGGCGTTGTCCGACACTGAGGTTCGCGGCGTGGACGATATCGCGGCGCGCCTGCGATTCGCGCCGCGGCATCGGTGGTTGCTGCGGCAATGGTTGCAGGCACTCGCCGCGAGCGGTTGCGTCGAGGGCGAGGTGGATCGCGGCTATCGGTACGTGCGCCCGGTCCCGGCCCCGACCAGGCCGAACCTGGTCGACGTCTGTGCGGATCTGGGCTATTCGCGTCCGCTCGCGACCTTCCTGCAGGCCTGCGGCGACCGCCTGACCGAACTCGCCCAGGACCGCATCCGCGTACAGGAGTTGCTGTTCCCCAATGGGGATATGGCCACGGCCGAGGCCGCGTATCGGGACAATTTGAGCAGCCGCTACCTCAATCTCGCTGCGG
The DNA here is from genome assembly GCF_040648115.1 of Nocardia sp. NPDC049190. Classification (NCBI taxonomy): domain Bacteria; kingdom Bacillati; phylum Actinomycetota; class Actinomycetes; order Mycobacteriales; family Nocardiaceae; genus Nocardia; species Nocardia sp. NPDC049190. The sequence goes on along the minus strand of NZ_JBEZDE010000008.1, from coordinate 35,527 downwards.
GCAGAGCGGTCGCCGATCTGGTCGACGGCCTGCGCGGTGACCGGTCGCCGGTGCGTGTGCTGGAACTGGGTGCCGGAATCGGCGGCACCACCGACGATGTCACGGCGGCGCTGGCCGGACTGCCGGTGGAATATCACTTCACCGACGTGTCCACCTTCTTCCTCGACGCCGCGAAGCGGCGGTTCGCCGACTATCCGTGGATGCGGTACGGAATCGTCGATATGAACGCGGATCTGGGGAATCAACCGCGTTACGACATCGTCATCGCCGCCAATGTGCTGCACAACGCCTATGACATCGCGGTGACCCTCGGGCAGCTGCACGCTCTGCTGAACCCCGGCGGGGCGGTGGTGATCATCGAGACCTGCCACGCGCACTGTGCGCAACTGACCTCCGTGCACTTCCTGATGTCGCCGCGCGAGGATCAGCCGCACGCCGGTCTGACCGATGTGCGGGCGGGCACCGACCGGATCTTCCTGACCGAGAGCGAATGGCGGGATCAACTGCGCGCTGCGGGTCTGACACCCGAACTGGTCCTGCCCGCGGGCGACCATCCGGTCGCCGGGCTCGACCAGCGAGTATTCATCGCCGTGCGCGGCCAGGGGTAACGGACCGATCATGTCGGATCAGGCAAGGAGTGACAGCGGAATGGCGTCGGCGCAGCAGCCGGGTGACGGCCGGGTCGGCATCACCCGAGAAGAGATCAGGACCGCGGTGGCCGGCCAGCTCGGTATCGCCGCGGGCGAGGTCGGCGATAGCGACGATCTCATCCAGTTGGGTCTGGACTCGATTCGCACGATGAAACTGGCCGGTGGCTGGCGCAAACGCGGCGTCGATATCAATTTCGCCCAGCTCGCGGCCAGCCCGACGGTGGATTCGTGGCACGGTCTGCTCGGCGCTGAGGAAGACCGACCCCAGCCGGAGCCGGTCGAACCGGCCCGTGCCGAGCCGAATGCCGACGACGCGCCGTTTCCACTCGCCACCATGCAGCACGCCTACTGGATCGGCCGCTCCGACGAGCAGGAACTCGGCGGCGTCGCCGCCCACCTCTACGTCGAATTCGATGGTGGCCGAATCGAACCCGGGCGACTCGAACGCGCGGTGACCCAACTGGTGGCCGCCCATCCGATGCTGCGCACTCGATTCCTGCCCGACGGCACCCAGCAGACCATGCCCGAACCCGGCAGGCCGGTCTTCGCCGTGGTCGATCTGCGGTCGCACGAGCCGACCGCGGCCGATGCCGCGCTGGCCGAACTGCGCGACCGCAAGACCCATCAACGCCTGGCCATCGAAGTGGGGCAGGTCATCGACGTCACGCTCACGCTGCGCGACGAGAACAGCACCCGCCTGCATCTCGACGTCGACATGCTGGCCGGTGACGCGATGAGCTACCGGGCGCTGATCGCCGAACTCGCCGAGCTCTACCACGGGGCGACCGTGTCCGCCCCCGCATACACCTATCGGCAATACCGGACCGAGCGTCGAGCAGACACCGGTGCCCGTGAGCGTGACCGGTGGTGGTGGCAGCAGCGATTGCCCGAACTGCCCGGAGCGCCGGAACTCCCGACCGTCCCGGTCGGTGAGCGCAGCGCACCACACCGCACCGTGCGTTACGACCACTGGCTGGCGCCGGAGGCCAAACAGCGGCTGCTCGCCGCGGCCCATCAGCGCGGCATCACGCCGGCCATGGCGCTGGCGGCGGTGTTCGCCGAAACCATCGGGGGCTGGTCGGCGCAGAGCCGGTTCCTGCTGAACGTTCCGCTGTTCCATCGTGAACCGGTCCATCCCGACATCGATCGGGTGATCGGCGATTTCACCTCCTCGATCATGCTCGAGGTGGACGTCACCGAAGACATGTCGGTGGCCGATCGGGCCCGCGCCCTGCAGCGCGGGATGCACGAGAGTGGCGCGCACACCGCCTATTCCGGACTCGAGGTGCTGCGCGACTTGGGGAGGCATCGCGGTGAGCCGGTGCTCGCTCCGGTGGTCTATACCAGTGCGCTGAACCTGGGCGAGTTGTTCGCCGACCGGGTCACCGAAACTTTCGGCGAGCCGGTGTGGATCATCTCCCAGGGCCCGCAGGTGCTGCTGGACGCGCAGGTCACCGAGGTGCGCGGCGGACTGCTGCTGAACTGGGACGTGCGTGCGTCGGCATTTCCCGCGGGCATGATCGACGCCATGTTCGCCCACTACACCCAGGCGATCGGTCGCCTCGGTGACGGCGACGCCGGCTGGAACGCCGCGGCGGCCGTGCGGCTGCCGCTCGCGCAGGCCGAGGTGCGCACGGCGGTCAACGCCACCGACGGACCGGTCACCGGTCGCTGCCTACACCAGGGATTCTTCGACCACGCCGCCGCGAATCCCACGGCGCCCGCCGTGGTGTGGGGACGCGACATGGCCGCGGGGGTATGGAGTTACGGCGAACTCGCGGCACGCGCGCTCGCCGTCGCCGGTGCGCTGCGGCATGACGGGGTGCGGCCCGGTGACGCCGTGGCGGTCCAGCTGCCCAAGGGGCCGGACCAGATCCTCGCCGTACTCGGTGTACTCGCCGCGGGCGCGACCTACGTGCCCATCGGATTCGATCAGCCGGTCGGCAGGCGAGCCGAGATCCTGCGCACCGGCGCGATAGTGGCGGCGGTGACCGTTCCCGGCGCGGATATGGGCGTGCCGATCCCGTGCATTTCCATCGATGTGGCGCGGGCGCATCCGAGCCCGCTGGCCGCACCGATCATTCCCGACACGTCGGCTATCGCCTATGTCCTTTTCACCTCTGGTTCGACTGGCGTGCCCAAAGGCGTCGACGTGCCGCACCGTGGTGCGATGAACACCATCGATGCGGTGAACGAGTGGTTCGAGGTCGGCAGTGCCGATCGCGTACTGGCGTTGTCCGCTGTGGAGTTCGACCTTTCGGTCTACGACATCTTCGGCATGTTCTCCGTCGGCGGCTCGGTGGTCGCGGTCGACGCCGAACAGCGCGCAGAAGCCACGACCTGGGTGGAGCTGCTTCGCCATCATCGGGTTTCGATCCTGAACTGTGTACCGAGCATGCTCGACATTATTCTGGAGATCGGCGGCGATCGACTGGGCGATTCGCTGCGCGCGGTCGCCCTCGGAGGCGACTGGGTCGGCGCGGATCTGGCGCGCAGGCTGGCCGCACAGGTGCCCGGCTGCCGTTTCTCCGGATTGGGCGGAGCGACCGAGGCCGCCATCCACAGCACCATCTGCGAAGTGGTAGGCGAGCCGCCTGCGGAGTGGGCGACTGTGCCGTTCGGTGTTCCGCTGCGCAATGTTCGCTGCCGAGTGGTCTCCTCGGCCGGTCGGGACTGTCCCGACTGGGTGCCCGGTGAACTCTGGGTCGGCGGTGCCGGTGTCGCCGCGGGCTATCGAAACGACCCGGAGCGTACGGCTGAGCGATTCGTGGAATATGAGGGCATCCGGTGGTACAAGACAGGCGATATGGCTCGGTTCTGGCCCGACGGTACCGTCGAATTCCTCGGTCGCGCCGACCATCAGGTGCAGATCAGGGGCTACCGAGTCGAACTCGGCGAGGTGGAGAGCGCGTTGCGCACGGTACCCGGCGTGCGGCATGCCGTCGCGGCGGTCGTCCGCGCCGGCGCCGCTGAACTGGTGGCGGCAATCGCGGGTGATCGGGGTGATATCGGCGATATCACGGCCGTGGTCGCTGATCTGTTGCCCAGCTACATGATTCCGGGCCGGATCGAATTCCTCGAGCGGATGCCGCTGACCGACAACGGCAAACTGGACCGGCGGGCCGTCGTCGCGCTGCTCGAACCGGGCCCGGGAGAGGCCGAGAACAGCGCACCGCGCAACGACGTCGAGGCCGCACTCGCCGATATCGTGGCCGGGGTGCTCGGAGTGGCCGCCGTCGGTGTGCACGACGATTTCTTCGGTCTCGGTGGCGATTCCGTGCTGGCAACCACCGTCATCGCGCGGGTCCGGGAATGGCTGGAGGCCGACCACGCGCTGGTGGCGGACATTTTCGCGACGCGAACCGTCGCGGGTTTGGCCGAGCGGCTGGGCCGGCGGGAAGCCGAGCGTGGCGCACCGGAGCGGTTGTCGGCGGTCGCGCGCCTCTATCTCGAGGTCGCGGCGATGAGCGACGAGGAGATCCTGGCCGAGGCGTGAGGGCAGGGCCGGCGGTATCGCTCGGGCCGGTGGTCGGTGCCGCTGTCCTCCGTCGGAGCCACCGTCAGCCGCGAGCGGGGACGCGCTACCTGCTGGCGATGGCGGCTCCGTGGCCGGACGCGCCGCGACCCGCTGCTCCGCTCAGGCTCGCGCCAGTTCAGCGCCGCGCAGGCGAACCGATGATCATGCCGCCGACAGCGCACGCCTCGGGTTCGTCGACACCGGCGGCAGTCGCAAAGGGCGCTGTGTCGGGGTACGTCTGGGCGCACGCGCCCAGGCCCATCGCGGTCGCCGCCAGGTAGATCGTCTGCATCAGGACGCCGACGTGCTCGCGGATGGCGGCGTAGCCGGCCTGCTCGGAGGTCCCCATCACCCGACCCGCGCGAGCTGCCATGACCAGCAGTACCTGGGGCTCGGCTCCCTCTGGCAGCGTCGACGATGTCGGCTGCGACACCTCCGTCACCACTGGCGAATCCGCGTCGACGACGGGGCGCAGTACGTGCTCGAACGAGTCGTAGTGGTACATGCCCGGCGACAGTCCTCCGACCTTGCGCACCACCGGATAGAGCTCGAGTTCGTACCCGCTGCCGCACGACGGGTAGGGACGCGAGTCGAACTCCTCGCCCCTGTCCGACAGTCGCGTGCCACGGGATCGCGCTGTGCGATACAGCAATTCCGCCAGCTGGTCGAGCGTGATCGGATGCGCGTCGTCGAAACTCCGGGTCGACACCCGGTCCTCCAGGACGGCCGTCAGGGTGGGGTCTTCGGCCCGCTTGGCAGACAGGTCGGGAACGTGTAGGTCGATCGCGTCGCCCGGGTGACTTGCGTTCCGTGCGGGCAGCTGCGGGAATCGCCGTTTCGCCTCCGTGGTCGGATCGAAGTGGTTGTGGGTGAGGGTGTGCGCGCCGAGGGCGCTGCGGCGGTGGAACCACAGCTCGGGCAGACTTCCACCGCGCGTGGTGCTTTCGCGGTCCTCCGCGTCCGCGTCCGGCACCAGGAATCCGCACCAGTGCAGGTCGTCGGTGAACTGTGACTTGACGTCGATCGGCAGGTCGACGTCGGCCGCGCCGAGCCCGTCGAGCAACGCCAGCAGGCGCGGATCGTGGATGCGCAGATCGCACCACGCTCGCGGGTGCTGGAGCACGAATCCTTCCGAGTCACGGTGCAGCACGGCGAATTTCGACAGGGTCGCCGACCAGGGGAGCGGGGCGTCCGGTCGCGGGGCGGGCGGCCCGAACGGGCGGAGGGTGTAGAGGTCGCGTCCGCGGTCGCGGACCGTGACCGACAGCCAGCCGCCGTCGGCGAGCCGGCCCATCAGTTCGGCGACATCGTCGCCGCCCGCGGCAGCCGACAGCTCCGACACGGTCGCGGGTCCCTGGTTCAGCGTGGCCAGCGCGTGCAGCTGACCGGCGTCCAGGCCGGTCAGTTTCGCCTCGCGCGGCGGATCGAGCAGAATCGCGTCGGCCGGACCGGTCCGGCAGGTGATGCCGTCCCGCAACGCGAATCTGGTCTGCTGTGGATATGTGGCGGTGGGCAAGACCGCGTACCTCCGCTTGTGGGTCCGAGTCGTCGGGTGCGCCGGCTATTTCGCCGCGGCGGCGAAGACCGGCTCGAGTTTGTTCAGGATGTAGGGCACCGACAGCGCCGTCGGTTGGTTCACGGCGCTGATCTCCTGGGTGGTCAGGAACAAGACCGAGCCCTTCTTGACCGCGGGCAGATCGGCGTATCCCGGTAGCTGCCGGTACTTCTCGTCCAGGCCGGGGGCATAGCCGGCCAGTAGCAGATCGGCGGTCAACTCGTCCACTCGTTCCGGGGACAGCGCCAGTCGGCCCTGGGTGGCGGGCAGGTCGGTGAGGTTCTTCGGAATGCCGAGACCCAGGTGGGTGAACATCTTCGCCGACCCGTCGGCAGGGTCGGTCAACACCATGAGCTGTGTCGGCCCAGCCAGCCAGGTGCTGACGAACGTCTTGCCGTTCAGGCCGGGGTTCGCGGCGGCGATGGCGGCGATCTTGTCGTCCACTGCCGCGATCGCCTTGCTCGCTTCGTCCGATTTGCGCAGCACCTTGCCGAGCGCGATGACCTGGTCCTGCCACGGCGCCACCGCCGCTGTACTCAGGCCGGGCAGGGTCGGCGCGACGTGGGACAGTTCGTCGTAGGTCTTCTGGTCGGCGAGGAACGGGTCGGCCAGGATCAGATCCGGCGCCAGCGCCGCGACCTGTTCGGCGATGTTCCCGCCAGTGCTGAGCGCCTTGGCCGACTCGAGGCCCGTGGGCTGCCATGGCGGTGTGCTCTTGGAGAGCGCCGCGAGATTGTCGATGTACCCGACCGGAACGACGCCGAGCGCGAGCGTGGTGTCCAGCCACTGATTGCCGAGGGCGACGATTTTCTGCGGAGTTCCCGCGATAGTCGTCTCACCGCGAGCGTGCGTGATGGTCACCTTCTCACCGCCGGACGATGAATCGTCCTGCGGGGATCCGCACCCGGCGACGGTGAGGGCGAGCACTCCGGACACCATCATCAGCGCCGCCCGCGGCCAACTGCCGCGCATCCGCACAGATTTCATCTGCCGCACCTTCCTTCGAGCAAGTCAGCCAAGGCTAACCTACGTCGTATCGTGGCCGGTATCGTGCGCTGGAAAAGTCGACCGCGGCGCAGGTGTGAGCGACTGCATTTGATGGTTACATCCGCTAACTATATAGTTTGCGGAGGTAACTATCTGGCGAGAGGCTGTCGTGACGAACTCATCCACCGATCTCGACCCCGACGATGTCCGGACCATCCGCCGCAGGTTGCGCTACGACCGGGACCATCCGCGGTACAAATGGATCGTTCTGACCAATACCACGCTGGGCGTGCTGCTCACGGCGATCAATTCGTCGATCGTGCTGATCTCGCTGCCCGCGATCTTTCGTGGCGTCGGGCTGGACCCGCTCGAGGCGGGCAATGTCGGATACCTGCTGTGGATGCTGATGGGATACCTGTTGGCGACCGCGGTCCTGGTGGTCATGTTCGGGCGACTCGGCGACATCTTCGGGCGGGTGCGGGTCTACAACCTCGGCTTCACGGTGTTCGCGCTCTCGGCGGTCGCGCTGTCCGTCGACCCGTGCCACGGCGGTGCGGGAGCGATGTGGATCATCGCCTGGCGCGTCATCCAGGGCGTTGGCGGCGCGATGCTGACCGCCAACTCGTCGGCGATCCTCACCGACGCGTTCCCCGCGAACCAGCGCGGCACCGCGCTCGGCATCAACATGGTCGCGGCCGTGGCAGGATCATTCTTCGGGCTGCTCATCGGCGGCGTGCTGTCGGAATGGGATTGGCGCGCGGTGTTCTGGGTGAGCGTCCCGATCGGCATCCTCGGCGCGGTCTGGTCCTATCGCTCGCTGCACGAGGTCGGCATCCGGTCCGCGGGCAAGGTGGACTGGGTGGGCACCATTACCTTCGGTCTCGGCCTCACCGCGCTGCTCACGGGTATCACCTACGGCATTCAGCCCTACGGCGGGCACGCCACCGGATGGTTCAGCCCATGGGTGCTGACGTCGGTGATCGGCGGCATTGTGTTGCTCGGTGTGTTCTGCGTGGTGGAGAGCAAGATCGCCGACCCGATGTTCCACCTCGGTCTGTTCCGCAATCGCGCGTTCGGACTCGGCAATTTCGCCAACCTGATGGTCTCGATCGGCCGCGGCGGTATGCAGTTCATGCTGATCATCTGGTTACAGGGCATCTGGCTTCCGCTGCACGGGTACGACTTCGAGTCCACCCCGCTCTGGGCCGGCATTTACCTGCTTCCGCTGACCGTCGGATTCCTCGCGGCGGGGCCGGTGTCGGGCTGGCTGTCGGACCGCTATGGCTCGCGGCCGTTCACCACCGGCGGCGCGGTGCTCGCGGGCGCAACGTTCGTGCTGTTGCTGATCCTGCCGGTCGACTTCGACTACTGGCTGTTCGCGCTGGTCATCCTGCTCAACGGGATCGGCTGCGGGTTGTTCTTCTCACCGAACACCGCGGCCATCATGTCCAGCGTCCCCGCCGCCCAGCGCGGCGCGGCATCGGGTATGCGCGGCACCCTGTTCAACGGTGGCAATGCCCTGTCCATGGGCATCTTCTTCTCGCTCATGGTCGTCGGCCTCGCCGCCAGTCTGCCCACCGCACTCGACTCGGGTCTGCGGGCGCAGGGCGTTTCCGCGGGTGCGGCCGCCGAACTCGCCGGAATGCCTCCGGTGGCCAGCATGTTCGCCGCGTTCCTCGGCTTCAACCCGATTCAGGAACTGCTCGGCCCCTCGGGCGAATTGAGCAAGCCCGGCGTCAACGCCGACACGCTCACCGGCCAAGAGTTCTTCCCACACCTGCTCACCGGCCCGTTTCACGCCGGCCTGGTCGTCGTGTTCCTCTCGGCGGCCGTCATGATGTTCCTCGCCGCGGTGGCCTCCTGGTTCGCGGGCGACAAGTACGTCCTCGACGAGGAGGCCGAACTCACCGAGGCCGACGAACTCGCGCTGGACGCCACTGCGGTCCCGGTCCGGTGATCCGCCGATTCGGGTCCGAGCTTCCGGGCGCCTACCGCACCGTGGGCAGGACAGGCGTCAGTTTGTCGAGGAGGTAGCGGATCGACAGGGCGGTGGGCTGCTCGAGCGCGGCGAACTCGGTGGTGGTCAGGAACACCACGGCGCCTGCCTTCGTCGCAGGCAGATCGGCGTAACCCGGTAGCAGCCGATACTTCGCGTCGAAGCCGGGGGAGTAGCCGGCGAGAAGGACATCGGCGCCGAGTTCGTCGATACGCTCGGGTGCGAGAACGACGTGGCCTCGAGTGGCGGGCAATGCTGCCAGGTCAGCGGGTACGCGCAATCCCAGCCGAGTGAACAGCTCACCGGAGGCAGCGCTGGGTTGGGTGTGCACGATCAACTGTTCGTCACCCGCCAGCCAGGCGGCAGAGTAGGTCTTGCCGGAGAGTCGCGGGTTGGCTGCGACGGCGGTCGCGATCTTCGCATCGACAGCGGCGACGAACTGATCGGCGTCGTCCACCCTGCGCAAAAGCCTGCTCAGAGTGTTGATCCGGTCGCGCCACGACGCATCTGCACGCGGATCGACGGGCACTGTCGCCGCCACCTCGGCCAGCTCGTCGTAGGTCTTTCGGTCGGCGGACACCTCGTCCAGCAGGATCAGATCCGGGTGCAGCGCGGCGATCTGCTCGACCAGATTCCCCCTCGGGTCCAGTGGTGTCGCCGAACCCAGCGAGTCGGAAGCCCACGGCGACGGCTCGTCGGGACGCGGCATGAGCCGCCCGATCGGTGTGACACCCAGTGCCGCAATCGAATCCAGCCACCGATCGCCCAACGCGATCACCCGGTGCGGCGTGCCGGTAATGGTCGTCGTACCGAAGGCATGGCGGACGGTGACCGGCTCGTTGTGCGCCCGCGACTGTCTGGTAGGCAGCGTGCAGCCGGTTGAACCGAAGGCAAGCGCGCAGGCGAGTGCCGTGACCAGGGCCACGCGAACAGCTTTCATCGCCACCTTCCCAGTATTTCCGGCCGCACCAGGTCTCGACACGCGCCAGCCTATGCCGCCTTGTCTGTCGTGGGGCGTCGCCACGACGGCGGTATCCGCGTGGAACGGGTGCCCCTCCGCGATGCGGCGGTAGACGATGTGGTCAGGCATTTTCGGCGTCGGCGCAGTCAGAGCGTCGATATGCGACCGAGAACGGATCCACCAGCGCGAACAGTGGATCCGTGCGGATCGCGACGTTCACCACTGCGACCCCCAAGGCAACCATGAACGGCGCGCCGACCCGCGCGGTCGGACGAAAGCGCCCCGATTTCTCGGGGTTCGGGAAACGAACGGCTGGGGATCCCATGTCCACGCGCACATTCGGCGATCGGCATGATGGATTCATGCCAACCTCGTCGCCGCAGGACAAACGCACCGGAAGGCCCGCACGTATCTGCCGCTCCGAGATCGTCGCCGCCGCGCATGCGGTGATCGACGCCGAGGGCGTCGACAAGCTGACGATGCGTCGTCTGGCCGGCGAGCTCGGATGCACGCCGATGGCGCTCTACCACCATGTTCGCGACAAGGAAGACCTGCTCCGGCTGCTGCTCAACGACTACGCGGACCAGGTGGTCTGGCCGGACCTGCCGGAGGACCCGAAAGAGCGGATACTCACCACGGCGCACGCCATGTACGATGTGCTCGCCGCCCACCCGTGGATCATCGAAATACTTACCGCCGATAACCTTTTCGGCGCCTCGGCGCTCTGGGTCGGTGAGTCGATCATCGACGGTTTCGTCGCGGCCGGCCACACCGTCGACCAGGCTACCCACGCCTACCGCATCATCTGGCATTACACCGCGGGCAACTTGATCGTCCGCTACCGATCCGCGCGTCGTGCGGCCGAGAATCGCCCCGCCGTTCGCGCACAGATCTTCACCGACCTGAACCCCGACACCTTCCCTCGCCTGGCATCCCTAGGCCCCCGCTACCTCACCCTCACCACCCAGAACACCTACACCCACGGCCTCCGAGCCCTGGTAGCCGGCCTGCTCTCCACCCCATGACCGCAGTCGAACGGCGCCTCCCTGTCTGCTCCGAGCCGCCACTCGACTCCACTCGCGAAGTCGCCGTTGCTTCGAACCGCTACTTATCCCCGTGAGCGGAGTTGGTTGTCGCTTGGAGTCGCTACTTGTCCCTAGGACGGAGTCGGATGGTGTGCCTTCGCCGTTGCTTCGCGTCGCCCTTCGGCATCGTGAGTGGAGTCGGGTTGGTGTCTCCGTGGCGGCTTCGGGTCGCGACTTTTCCGTGACCGGAGTCGAGTGGTGCCTCCCTGTCTGTTCCGAGTCGCCACTCGACTCCACTCGCGGGGTTGGTTGGTGTCTCCGCTGTCGCTCCGAGCATCCATTCGATCTGTGGGCGGAGTCGGTTGTTCTGGGCCGCGATTCGCTCCGTGAGCGGAGTTGGTTGGCGCCTCTGTTGTAGGTCCGAGCCGCCATTTCACTGCGCTCGCTGATGTATCCACACCTGGCGGGTTGTGCACAGGGGGTGCGGAAGTGGCTGGTTGGGTCAGGGGTGCAGGTGGGGGAGCAATCAGGCTGGGGGGATGCGACTCGGCTTGGAGCAGGTGCGCAGTGAGCAGTTCGGTGTGTTCACTGTGCGACAGGTACTGCGGGAGTACACCCGCGCAGAGTTGCGCGCTCGGGTCGACCGCGGGGAGTGGGTGCGGGTTTTCCACGGCGTTTACCGTGCGGCGACCACCTCGCCTTCACCCGAACTGAGGGTCGAGGCCGCGCGGCTGTCGATGGGGCTCACAGTGCTGGCGGCCGCCTACAACACCGCCGCCGAGTTACACGGGTTCTCTGTTCTCGCGGATCAGCCGACCGATGTCCTCGGCATTCAAGCGACGCGATCCCATCGACTTGTCGTGCATCGCGATCGGGTCGACCCGGCGGAATTGGAGCTGGTCCGCGGCACGATGACCACACGTCCCGCCCGCACCGCGGTGGATGTCGCGCGCACTCTGACTCGAATGGACGCCCTGGCAACCTTGGATGCCGCACTCCGCGCGGGAGTCTCGTCCGCCGCGCTCACCACCGAACTCGACAAGCAAGCCGGCCGTCGCGGTCGCCGACAAGCCGGCCAGCTGATCGGCCTGGCCGACGCCCGCGCCGAGTCGCCGATGGAATCGCGCACCCGGCTGCGCTGTATCGACGCCGGCCTACCGCCCCCGGAGCCGCAAATACCCATCCAGACCCGAAACGGACTGCGCCGCATCGACTTGGGCTGGCGCCGTTGGCGAGTCGGCCTGGAATATGACAGCGCCGAATGGCATTCCGGTCAAGCCGCCACGCAACGCGACAACCCCCGTCACAACTGGCTGACCGCCGAAGGCTGGACCATCTACTACGCCACCGCAACCGACGTCTACCACCACCCGCACCACTTCACAGCACCAATCCACCGCGCGATCGCTCGAGCGTAGTGACATGGCGGTCGTACGACCCTTGCTCAGCCGCCATAGGACTGTGCTCGGCTGAGGCCTCTTGGGTGAGAAGTTGCCGGGGCCAGGTTGGAGTGCGAGGTGGCGGGTGACGCGCCCGAAATGTTGTGGGGGCTTTACAGGGTGACGCGCTGGTCGGCGGGCATGAACAATTTGTCGCCTTCTTTGAGTTCGAAGGTTTTGTAGAACTCTTCGAGGTTTCGTACTACTTGATTGCAGCGGAATTCGGCGGGGGAGTGGGTGTCGCCGGCGAGGTAGCGGATGGTGAGTTCCTCGGTCTGCTTTTCGCGCCAGCTGCGGGCCCAGGACAGAAACATCGTGCGGTAGTCGGGGTTGTCGATTCCCCGACGCTTTTCGGCGATGCGGAACGCGGCCAGGGTGATCTGGAGTCCGCGCAGGTCCGCGAGGTTTTCGCCGACCGTGAGTTGGCCGTTGACGTGCTGGCTCGGGTCGAGGCCCTCGGGCACCAGTACGTTGTATTGGTCGATGAGTTGCTTGGTTTTCGCGTCGAACGCGGCTCGGTCTTCCGGTGTCCACCAATCGCGACGGTTTCCGTCGCCGTCGTATTTGGAACCTTGGTCGTCGAAGCCGTGGCCGATCTCGTGGCCGATGGTCGACCCGACCGCACCGAAGTTGACGGCGGGCTCGGCGTCCTTGTCGAAAAACGGCGCCTGCAGGTAGGCGGCGGGGAACACGATCTGGTTGGAGGTCGCCGAGTAGTAGGCATTCACCGTCTGGGGCGACATCCCCCATTCGGACTTGTCCACCGGGGTGCCGAGGCGGGCGAACGCCCGCTTGCTCTCGAACTGGTTGATGGCGATCAGCGACTCGACCAACTTGCCCCTGGTGATCGTGAGCTTGGAATAGTCGACCCACTTGTCCGGGTAACCGATTTTGGGATCGATCTTGTCCAGTTTCGCGAGGGAGGCTGCCCTGGTCGCGGGAGACATCCACGACGAGTTGGTGAAATTCTCGCGGTAGGCGGCCAGAACGTCGTCGAGCATTTCTTTGGCGCGCTGCTTGGCCTCGGGCGGAAAGTGTTTGGCCACATAGAGTTTCCCGAGCTGCTCGCCGAGGCTGTTGTCGACCATGGAGACGCCGTACTTCCAGCGCTCCGGTCGCTCGTCTTGCCCGTTGAGCACCTTGCCGTTGAAGTCGAAATTCGCGTCGTTGACGGCCCTGGGCAGGTAGGCCGCGAACTCCCGCAGGACAGCCAACTTCAGGTAGTCACGCCAGACGGCGATATCCACTTCGGTCCACAGCTGGCCCGCCGCCGTGAGGTAGGACGGCTGATTGACCACCATCGTCTTGAACAGTTCACGCGGGCGGTCGGTGTTTCCCGTCATCCACGGGTCCCAATCGAAGCCGGGCGCGAGGGCCGTCATATCCGCCCAGCTGTAGACGTTGTACGTCGCATCGGTGTCGCGGTTGCGGACGTTGTCCCAGTGAGCGGGGGCGATCCGCTTCTCCAGATCGAACACCCGCTGGGCCATACCCGACGGATCGGTGAAACCGGCGCCGCTGGCTATGCGCTCGAGGAAGATCCGATACTGCGCGAGCACCCCGGCGTATTCCGGCTTCCGGTAGTACTGCTCGCCGAGCCCCAGCCCGGACTGGCCGACCGAGGGAATGTAGGCGTTCGAGTTCTTCCGGTCGATGCCGATGCCGATGCCGATCAGCCCGCCGATCGGCAGCTCGGCCATCACCTTGGCCAGGTCCGCCTTCGTCACCGCGCCGTCGACCTTGGCGAACAGGCCCGCCAGCGGGGTCATCCCGAGCCGTTCGATCTCATCCCAGTCGACCCGCGCGTCGTAGAGGTCCCTGATCTGCTGTTCTTCCGAGCCGGGTTTCGGATCACGAATACCGTCGATGATCGCCCGCAACTGCTGCTGCGTCCGTTCGGCCGCCTCGCTGGTCGAGCCGTAGGCGACCTTGTCCGGCGGCAACTGGTACTCCCGCAGCCACTTGCCGTTGACGTGCCGGTACAGATCGTCCTGTGGTCGGATCGTCTCGTCCGCTCCGCCCAGGTCGACCCCGATGAGCGTCTTGCTCGCCGGTGCGGCCTCGTTCGAGCAGGCGACCAGCGCCGCGGCGGCCGGAACCGCCCCGAGTGCGATCAAGAAGCCACGGCGGCCCAGCTGGACCGGACGACTGGTTGATGTCACGAGAATCCTCTCCCCGACGCGGCGTGCCGCACATGAACGTCTTGGCAACCTCTGCTCGGATCGAGGCTACCGGTGCGGCGGCTGTCGAGCCCGAATTCGTCGCCGGTAACCTCGGGCCGCACCGCGCGCCGCACAGTGCGCACCCCGATTTGGGGCGACCTGCGGATTCCCCTACACTAGAGCGGTTGCCTGCGGGAGCTATGCCCGCAATCCGGCAGTGAACCCCCAGTGGTTGGTTCCGCGTTTTCTCGCTCGGACCCAGAAAACCGCTGGCAGGCGCGCGTCTGGAGGGCGACTGACCATGCCCGTCGGGTCGGCAATCCGGCGTGCTAATACGTCCAGGTCAAGGAGGACGCTGAAGTGATTCAGCAGGAGTCGCGACTGCGCGTCGCCGACAACACGGGTGCGAAGGAGATTCTCTGCATCCGCGTTCTCGGTGGTTCGTCGCGTCGCTATGCAGGTATCGGCGACATCATCGTCGCTACCGTGAAGGACGCCATCCCCGGCGGCAACGTCAAGCGGGGTGACGTCGTCAAGGCCGTCGTCGTGCGCACCACCAAGGAGCGTCGGCGCGCCGATGGCTCGTACATCAAGTTCGACGAGAACGCGGCGGTGCTCATCAAGGCGGACAACGACCCGCGCGGCACTCGCATCTTCGGCCCGGTCGGCCGCGAGCTGCGCGACAAGAAGTTCATGAAGATTGTCTCGCTGGCTCCGGAGGTGCTCTGACATGAAGGTGCACAAAGGCGACACCGTGCTCGTCATCTCGGGTAAGGACAAGGGCGCGAAGGGCAAGGTCATCCAGGCCTACCCGCAGCGCAACCGGGTCTTGGTCGAGGGCGTGAACCGGATCAAGAAGCACGTCGCGCACTCGGCTGACCAGCGTGGCGCCTCCTCGGGCGGCATCGTGACCCAGGAAGCCCCCATCCACGTCTCGAACGTGATGGTCATCGATTCCGACGGCAAGCCGACTCGTATCGGCTACCGGACCGATGAAGAGACCGGCAAGCGGGTCCGGATCTCCCGTAACAACGGGAAGGACATCTGATATGACCACCTCCGAGAAAGTTCAGCCCCGGCTGAAGCAGCGCTACCGCGAAGAGATCAAGGACGCGCTGAACAAGGAATTCGACTACGCCAACGTGATGCAGATCCCGGGCGTGGTGAAGGTCGTCGTCAACATGGGTGTCGGTGACGCCGCCCGCGACGCGAAGCTGATCAACGGCGCGGTCAACGACCTCGCCCTGATCACCGGCCAAAAGCCGGAGATCCGCAAGGCGACCAAGTCCATCGCGCAGTTCAAGCTGCGTGAAGGTATGCCGATCGGCGCCAAGGTCACCCTGCGTGGCGACCGGATGTGGGAATTCCTCGACCGTCTGGTCTCCATCGCGCTGCCCCGTATCCGCGACTTCCGTGGCCTGTCGCCGAAGCAGTTCGACGGAAACGGCAACTACACGTTCGGCCTGAGTGAGCAGTCGATGTTCCACGAGATCGACGTGGACTCGATCGACCGCCCGCGCGGTATGGACATCACCGTGGTGACCACCGCGACCAACAACGAAGAAGGCCGTGCCCTGCTCAAGCACCTCGGCTTCCCGTTCAAGGAGAACTGAGCATATGGCTAAGAAAGCACTGGTCAACAAGGCCAACGCCAAGCCGAAGTTCGCGGTCCGCGGCTACACCCGCTGCCAGCGCTGCGGCCGTCCGCACGCGGTGTACCGCAAGTTCGGGCTGTGCCGCGTCTGCTTGCGCGAGATGGCGCACCGGGGCGAACTGCCCGGCGTGCACAAGAGTTCCTGGTGAGCCGGACGCTCCTCGGAGCGTCCCCATACTGAACCCGAACGAGGGCACGGACTCCACCGGAGTCCGTGCCCTGTTTCGTGTTGACGGTCGCGCCTTCTCGTCACGACGGACCAGGTAGGCTGCGGTCGGTCTCAGGGTGACAAGTCTTGCGCGGCGGACGCCGATCATGCCTGCGCGTTCATCGGTCCCCGCCGTGAAGTCCGGCTCGGTGCGCTTTCAGATAAGCGTCGCGATCGGGATATGAGCGGGCAAGGGCATCACCGTAAGCCACCAGTTCGGTGTGCATTGTGCGGCGCTCCTCGTACCGCTGGTGCAGCAGCAGCCTCAGGTCGCGATCATCCTGTGCGGCGACGAGAATACTCGCAAGTATTGTCGCGTCCTCCATGATGTAGCTCATCCCCTGGCCGGTCATCGGATGCGGTGAGAAGGCAGTACTGCCGAGGAGAACAACGTTGTCGCGGTGGTATGGCTTGCTGCTGTAGGCCGACACGGGTGCACGTACGAACCGGCTGGCGTCCACGAGCGCGAGCGCATCACCGCTACGGCTGACGAATTCGCCGAGCCGTGCCGACAAGTCGGCGCTGCGCTGGTCGAATACCTGCGAATCCTGCTCCTGCGGAAGACCGATGAATACCCGTGCCAATTTGGTGCTCACCGGATAGAAATAGGCGAACCAGCCGGTCGAACTGAAGTACATTCGGTTGCGCGACAGCACGCTCGCCGTGACCGGAATCGTGGTCATTCTGAGGATGTGGTCGTGTTTGCTGACTTCCCGTTCGGATCCGACGTAGTCTCGAAGCGGCGAGGCGGATCCGCTCGAATCGACGAGTGCGCGCGCCCGTAAGACCGTGCCGTCGTCCAGTGTCCCGCCGATGACGCGAGAGTTCGCGGTGTGCGCCTCGACCATGCGTCGGTTGAAGCGAATATCGACATTCGGCAGTTCAGCGCACGCATCGAGGATTGTCCCGACCGTCGCGGCGTAGGGGACGATCAGGAAATGCCCGAGCATGGTGTGCTGCGCGAAGTCGTAGGACAACAGCAGACTCCCATCATGATGGAAGTCGATCACCTCGCGTTCCATGGCTCCCCGGCTCACCAGTTCGGACAGCAGACCGTGTTCGGCGAGGATGCGGATGCCGCGAGGCTTGAGGATTTCGGCGCCCCGGGTCGCTGACTTCGGTTTATTCGAAATCACCAGCACTCGGCGGCCCTGGCGGCCGAGCAGAAGGGCTAGTAATGCGCCGCCGACACCAGCGCCGAGGATGAGGCAATCGAACTCGCATGAGTTGGTCTGCGTGGTGTTCATCGGTCGGCCGCCAGGTAGCGGCCCGGTGCGATGATCCCGGCCGGATCGAAGAGCCGTTTCAGCTCGGTGAGCGGTCCATCGCGGTAAGCCGCCGACCGAGCGGCCAGTTCCGATGGTGCGTGATCGATATTGGAGCGGTAGGGGGGAAATCCCGCGCGTAAAAACGATCGGCGTGCCGCGGCGCGCAATGCGTGCGCGCGCTCGACGGCGCCCGGCTCCCGCCGGAACGGGATCTGCGCAACCATATTGGCGGAATGCTGTGAAATAACGTTGAGTTCCAGCATGGCCGCGGCGCTGTGTCGCTGCGCCTCGGAATCGAAGAGCTCGACGGCCTTGTGCCAACTCGTCTGCCCGAGCGGAACGACGGGCAGGAACATCAGCCAACCGGCTGGACTCTCGTCGACCTGCGAGCACGAGTCGACGTCGAGCCTGCGATGGACGTTGGCACAGGAGGGGATTCCGCGGGCGAACAACGTCCGCGGGTAGAGCGGGTCGTCGGCCGGGGTATCCGCGGTGTCGAGTGATCGATACGACACGAGTCCGGCTGCACTGGAGAACATGTCGTGGATCTCGCGTTCGGCGAGGCGCACAGCTTGATGGGAGCCGAGCAGCGGCACTTCTATCGTCATTGTGGAGGTGTCGGCGCCTTCCGGCACGGCGGCGCGAGCGGTCTCCGGCACTACGAAAAGCTCTTTGAGCCGCAGCATGCCGTGGGTGGCGACCCGAGTTCGGCAGAGCCGGATCGTGATGTCGATGGCTTCGTCGAGTGCGGATCTGTCGAAAGTCGTGTGCACGAGTGTGATTGCGCTCGGTCGCGGCACGAGGGCTATCGCCATCGCGGTGACAACCCCGAGGTTGCTCTGTACGAAAGCCTTGGTCAGGTCGGGCCCGGCGACGGCGCCGGGCCGCACACCGTTGCGGTCGAGACCGCCGGTGGTGATGACCTCGCCGGTGCCGAGGACGACCTCGAGGCCGAGCAGGTCCTCCAGGCGCGCCCGAATGGTGCCGTCGCCGCGCTCGAGGGTGTTCCCGACGATGCTGGCGTCGGCGCAGCCCGCGGTGACGTTCAACATCCACGGTGTTTCCGCGAGCAGTTCCGTGAGCTGCCGCTGGGTCACCCCCGGCTCCACGACGGCGTAGCCCTGGTCGAGATCGAGAGTTCGGATGGTGGTCATCCTGCTGAGATCGAGGATCGCGCAGCCGTCGACGACAGGAGAGCGCGAGCCCATGCCCCAATTCCGTCCGGTGCTCAGAGGATATATCGGAGTCCCAGCGCGTGCGGCAAGCATCACGTGCTGGCGGACCTCTTCGATGTCGGTCGGGTAATAGGTGCCCCGAAATTCGCGTGCTCGATGGTTGCCGAGGTCTGGAGTCGAGACGTCCTGCTCGACGAATTCTACTGTCATTTGCGCTGCCTGTGTATTAATCCGCTCGAATTGCTGTTCGATTGCTTTGGATATCCAGTCTCGCGCTCGCTCGATGGCGGCGGTTAGTAGGGAAATCCCTATATTCCGGCATTGCACGCGCATTCGGTGTTTGCGAGCCAATTATGTTGCGACACAGAACTTTATTTTTGTTCGCGACGTGGCTGCCTGCAGTGCGGTCGAGGTGATGATCGTCGGCAGGTGCTTTTCGGGAACCCGTCGAATCCATCCGCTTCGGAATGGTGCGCTACGGGTGCGCGGTTGACGCTTCTATAGGCGAATCGTAGATTCGTCTACGCTGCGGCCTAAAACAGGAAGCGTCTATTTCGGGTAGTTTTCGATCGCCGGTACGGCGGCGTTATTGCTGGTCCGGACGTGCTGTATTTCGCGAACTGCTAATTTCGCTCCGGAGCGCGCCTGTAGATCTACTGTTGTCCGACGCTTCGGTCCACCATTCGTCGAGTCGTGACGATCGGCGCGTGTTCACGTGTGCGGGTGAGTGATCGAGCAGCGGTCGGCGCGGCCGTCGTGTCGCCATGCTTCGCCGCTCGGCCCGGTCGGCGGGCGGGTACATATGAATCAACTGGGACGCGATGGACTCCGGCGAAGGAGGAGTCGCCACCCAGCGTCTCCGATCACTTCGCCAAAACTCATACCCAAGCGCGGCGGCCCCACGCGCACGAACGTTTTCAGCGCCCCTCTCGCCGCTCATCGTCCGGCAAGACGTCCCACCAACCGCTGGTTGGCTACGACTGCCGTGAACCGGCGCGCTTGGATAGATCGACAGCCGAATCAGAGCATCTCGCTGTCCGACGCGATGGGGCGCGAGGGCTTGCGCCTCAGCCGCAGCTGAATTCGCCGTTCTTGGCTCCTGCGAGGAAGGCGTCCCATTCGGCGGGGGTGAACGTCAGCGCTGGGCCGGTCGGGTTCTTGGAGTCGCGGACGCCGACCATGCCGCTATCGATGTGTGCTACCTCCACGCACTGGCCGTTGGACTCGCTGAAGCTGCTTTTGAACCAACGTGCCCCGGATAGGTCAACGGTCACCGTCATAACTCCTTGCTACCCGGCGAAGCAGGTCTCGCGTGGTCTTCTCGTCCATTGCGGTTTGTCGGATGGCGTCGACCATTTCAGTGTAACGCTGCACCATTTCGGGCCTTTCCAGATAGAGATCGCTGCTCATCCCGCCGTCGAGGTAGACCACTGGCGGTTCGATCGGCTTGCCCTTGCTGTCGGTGCCGAAGTCCAGGATGACGAACGAACCGTGCAGGATTCCACGGGTGTATCCAGCCGACCACGGGTGAATACGCAGCGTGACGTTCGGCCGGGTGCTGACATCGGCCAGATAGCGAAGCTGCTCGGCCATCACCTTCGGCCGCCCGACCATCCGGTGCAGCGCGGATTCATCGAGAAGCAGCTGCAGGTCCACCGGGCTGGTCTTGCGCGTGACGACCACCTGTCTGCTCCGGCGCACCCGCACGCGTTGTTCGATCTCTTCGGCTGAACCGTCGTACAGAAATGCGCCGATCAATGCGCGCGCGTAGTCGTCGGTTTGTAGCAATCCAGGTACCTGCACCGCATAGGACATGAGCCGTCGCGCCGATCGCTCCATGCCGACATACATATTGAAGGCATCGGAGAACAGCCCGCCGAGTGGTGTGATGCCGTCTTCGTCCCTGGCCGTCGCCGCACGCGAGGCCAAACCGACCGCCTGCTCGGTCTGTTCGGCGTTCACCTCATACAACATGCACAGCTCGCGCACATCCTGACGACGCGGCTTCACCGCCCGACCGGTTTCCAGGCGTTGCAGCCCGTTGAAGCTGAGTTGAACTTCCTCCGCTGCTATCGCGATCGTCAATCCTCGGCCTTCGCGTGCTTCACGCAGAAATCTGCCGAGTTGACGGCGCAGCAGTGTCGGAGACTCATGCTCGGCCATCGTCTTTCCCCCAGACAATTGAATCCAGCCCCTTGTGTGATGTGCATCCATCGATGCCGCAGATCTCGATCCTGCCATGGGCTTTCGGGGAAGTTGGCCCGAATATCCACATCTGGCCGAAAGGGCTGACGTGAGGCTGGTGTGCTGTGCCTGCGCCGGGCAGCTGAGCGGTCCCGCTCCGTCTCGCTCGGCAAAACCCCGTGTGGGCAAAACGCTCACGGATATCCGCGCAGGCACCGCACCCGAGCATTCCTCGATTCGACGCACTTCCGAATCCATTCGACGGCAGGGGATCACCATGCAGACCGGTCCATTTCGAGACACTCCCGCAAGCCGGTGCGCGTTCTATCGCCGCATCGCCGGCCTCGCCGCGGGAGTGGACCCGAACACCGGACGGATCACAGTTCTGGCCGGAAGCGTATGGGGATTGGGGATGCCCGCACATTTCGGGCACCAGGTTCGCGAAGAACTCCGCCGCCATCGATACGCGTCGGGACCGATCGTGTCGTATCCGCGATCGCGCACATGGACTTTCCTGGTTCGACCCGATCTTCCGGACTCGCCCGCCTTGTTCGCCCAGCTTTACCGCGCGGGTGTCGCGGCTTACGGGCACGGCCGGGTGATCGCCTTGCCGTCTCCCGCCGATCGTCCCCCTGCGATGCGTCATTGGGTTGAGCAGCCGCGGGGCAGTTTCCGGCCCTCGGCGGCGGCAGTGATTGCCGCGATCAGCCGGTGCCTGCCTGCGCGGGCGATCGATCTGTCCTTGCTCGGCGCCGCCGCCGGGGGTTGCGCCCAGGCCCGGCGGGCGCGATGACAGAGGAAATCCGAACACGGTCGCAGTCGAACCGTTCCGCTTCCGCGCAAGCTGAACTGCGCCTGCCGGGCACGCGCGCCTTCTTCGACCTCTTCAACGCTCGTACCGAGCCCGCCGACGCGATGATGGTGTCCGCCGTGGGACTGCTCGGCGTCTGGGTTGAGCACTTCGAGAACGGCAGGCCGGGACGACCGATGAGCCGTCGACTCGCCTATCTGATGGACCTGCATATCTGGGCTGTCGACCGGCACGTCGAGGACGCGCTGGCGGCGGCCTGCGAACGCGGGTACCTGCGCGATCCGGATGCCGACGAGGTGCCCTATTCCTACGGCGAGATGGTGAGCCTGCTCACCGCCGATTTCGTGCAATGCCGTCGTGAAGAGCGGCAGCCCGGCGGAATCACCGAAGACCGAGTGCTGCACCACGTGCGGCACTGGGACGCCTTCAACGCCGTGGTGCAAGCGGTGGCAACCGGAAGCGTGCGACTGCGAACTCCGCGAACTATTGCCGAACGCATTCATCCGAAGTCGCGCCCGCACCATCCGTAACCATCACCGCCCCGCGCCCGCGCATGCGCCCGCTCTTCCCGTCGCTACTTCCGTCGACGGTAGTGAGATGGTGTTCGTCGAGCGTCCTTCGAGCCGCCTTTTCACTACCGCGGTGCGCGTCACCACCCGTGTGTGAGGTGGGCGCGCTGGAGATTGGCTGTTCGGTGTGGCCGCGCGCCTGGTGGCCGGTTCGACGCCGTGGTGGAAGCGGTGGCAACCGGGGAGCGTGCGGCTGCGAATTCCGTGAGCCATTGCCGAACACATTCATCCGAAGTCGCGCCCGCACCATCCGTAACCATCACCGCCCCGCGCCCGCTCTTCCCGTCGCTACTTCCGTCGACGGTAGTGAGATGGTGTTCGTCGAGCGTCCGGCGAGCCGCCTTTTCACTACCGCGGCTCCTATGCCCGCCGATGCGTGAGGTGGCGCGCCGGGCGAGCCACTCGGTGTGCGCATGCGCTCGGCCTTCCCGTCGCTACTTTCGTCGGCGGTAGTGAGATGGTGTTCGTCGAGCGTCCGGCGAGCCGCCATTTCATTACCGTGGCTCGCCGTTCCTGCCCGCGCGAGAGAGGTGGGGGCTGGAGTTGGCTGCTCGGTGGGCCTGTGGGCCGGGGGAAGCGCTCCCGGTGCATCTGCTATTCGGTGCGCGGGCACTGTCCGGATTCGGCATATGTCGCGTCGCGACGGTCTCGATGCCGGGTGAATACCGGAGCTATCTGTGCGAGAACTTGTGGTAGCTCGTCCGGGGCGATTTGTTCGGGTTTCAGCCACGCCTGTTCGGTTCCGTCGCTGGCGCTGCGCGGCCCGGCGGCCGCGTCTCGCCACGCTCTTGCAAACCTGCGCAGCTTGTCGGGATCTCCGTTCGGCCAGGTATGGCCATGTAGTCTGCTGATCGGTCCCAGTAGTCTGCTGATCGGTCCCACCCGAATGGCGGATCGGTGTGACCGTCGAATGGGCGCGGCCGCGTTTGTCGAGGTCGAGTCGGCCAGGCCGGATTTTGTGGCTAGCTGGGCATTGCCTACACTGGACCGGTTGCCTGGGCAACTCCGCGCCCGCATGTCTTCGTGCGCGGGGCTCGGGCGATCGAACCTCATCCGGTCGGCAAGTGTCGGCCGGACCATCCGAATTGTTGTAGGCCCACGGCTGACCTGCGGATACGCGGGTCGGCGCTGCATGGGAACCACAGCGAGAAAGGTGTCAAGGTCGAACCATGACCATGACTGATCCGATCGCGGACTTTCTGACACGTCTGCGCAACGCCAACTCGGCGTACCACGATCAGGTGAAGGCTCCGCACTCGAAGCTCAAGGCGAACATCGCCGAGATCCTCAAGCGTGAGGGTTACATCGCCGACTACCGGACCGAGGACGCGACCGTGGGCCAGACCCTCGTCGTCGACCTCAAGTACGGCCCCAGCCGTGAGCGCAGCCTGCAGGGCCTGCGCCGCGTCTCGAAGCCGGGTCTGCGTGTGTACGCGAAGTCCACCAACCTGCCCAAGGTCCTGGGCGGCCTCGGCGTGGCGATCATCTCCACGTCGACCGGTCTGCTCACCGATCGTCAGGCGGCCAAGCAGGGCGTGGGCGGCGAAGTCCTCGCCTACGTCTGGTAAGGGAGGTCAGGACAATGTCGCGTATTGGTAAGAAGCCCATCGCCATCCCAACCGGCGTCGAAGTGACCATCGACGGCCAGAACGTGTCGGTGAAGGGGCCCAAGGGCACCCTGTCGCACGCGGTCGCCGAGCCGATCGTCGTCAGCAAGGGCGAGGACGGCCAGCTCGAGGTCGCGCGCCCGAACGACGAGCGCCAGAACCGCTCGCTGCACGGCCTGACCCGGACCCTGGTCGCCAACATGATCGAAGGTGTGACCAAGGGCTACGAGAAGAAGATGGAAATCTTCGGCGTCGGTTACCGTGTGCAGGCCAAGGGCTCGAACCTCGAGTTCGCGCTCGGCTACAGCCACCCGGTGCCGATCGAGGCCCCCGAAGGCATCACCTTCGCGGTGGAAACGCCCACCAAGTTCTCTGTGTCCGGAATCGACAAGCAGAAGGTCGGCCAGATCTCCGCGGTGATCCACGGACTGCGTAAGCCCGACCCGTACAAGGGCAAGGGCATCCGCTACGCCGGCGAGGTCGTTCGCCGCAAGGTCGGAAAGACGGGTAAGTGATCATGGCGCAAACCGAAAACCAGATCGCCAAGCGCAAGCCGCGCGGCCAGGACGTGTCGACGACGCGTCGTCTGTCGAAGACCCGCCGTCACTTCCGTCTGCGCAAGAAGGTCGTCGGCACCACCGAGCGT
This sequence comes from Nocardia sp. NPDC049190, assembly GCF_040648115.1. Taxonomy (NCBI): domain Bacteria; kingdom Bacillati; phylum Actinomycetota; class Actinomycetes; order Mycobacteriales; family Nocardiaceae; genus Nocardia; species Nocardia sp. NPDC049190. Next base: position 11,113 of record NZ_JBEZDE010000008.1, on the reverse strand, counting down.
CCGCGCCTGGTGGTCAACCGCTCCTCGCGCCACCTGCACGCGCAGCTGGTCGACGACTCGATCGGCAAGACCATCGCCGCCGCGTCGTCCATCGAGGCCGATGTGCGCGCGCTGGACGGCGACAAGTCGGCCAAGAGCAAGAAGGTCGGCGCGCTGCTGGCCGAGCGGGCCAAGGCCGCGGGTGTCGAGGCCGTCGTGTTCGACCGTGGTGGTCACGACTACCACGGCCGGATCGCCGCGCTGGCCGACGCCGCTCGCGAAGGTGGGTTGAAATTCTGATGACCAAGAACATGAACGGAAGGAACGTCTGATGCCGGGACGTCAGAGGCGTGACGGCGGAAGCGGACCCGCCGGACAGAACGGAAGCGCCCCCGAGGGCGGCCGCGACAACCGTCGTGGTGGCGGCGACCGTCGTGGTGGCGGTGACCGCCGGGACAACGCCGCCGAGAAGAACCAGCTCGAGCGGGTCGTCGCGATCAACCGCGTGTCCAAGGTCGTGAAGGGTGGTCGTCGCTTCAGCTTCACCGCCCTCGTGATCGTCGGTGACGGCAACGGTCTGGTCGGCGTCGGCTACGGCAAGGCCAAGGAAGTTCCGGCGGCCATTCAGAAGGGTGTCGAGGAGGCGCGCAAGGGCTTCTTCCGCGTCCCGATGATCGGCTCCACCATCACCCACCCGGTTCAGGGTGAGGCGGCGGCCGGCGTGGTCATGCTGCGCCCGGCCTCCCCCGGTACCGGTGTGATCGCCGGTGGCGCGGCCCGTGCCGTGCTCGAATGCGCCGGCATTCATGACATTCTGGCGAAGTCGCTCGGTAGCGACAACGCCATCAACGTTGTGCACGCGACCGTTGCCGCGCTCAAGATGCTGCAGCGTCCGGAAGAGGTCGCGGCTCGCCGTGGACTGCCGCTCGAGGATGTTGCCCCCGCGGGCATGCTGCGTGCGCGCGCTCAGGCTGCGGGAGGCGTCCGGTAATGGCAGATCTCAAGGTGACCCAGATCAAGAGCACGATCGGCGCCAAGAAGAACCAGCGTGAGAGCCTGCGCACGCTGGGTCTGCGCAAGATCCGGCAGACCGTGGTTCGGGAAGACACCCCGCAGAACCGCGGCCTGATCAACGTCGTGCGCCACCTCGTAACCGTTGAGGAGGTCTGACACATGACCATCAAGTTGCACCACCTGCGCCCCGCCCCCGGCGCCAAGACCGAGAAGACCCGCGTGGGTCGCGGTGAAGGCTCCAAGGGCAAGACCGCGGGCCGTGGTACCAAGGGCACCAAGGCGCGCAAGAACGTCCCGGCCGCCTTCGAGGGTGGGCAGATGCCGCTGCACATGCGGCTGCCCAAGCTCAAGGGCTTCACCAACCGGTTCCGCACGGAATACCAGGTCGTGAACATCGGCGCGATCGCCAGGCTGTTCCCCGAGGGTGGCGAGATCGGCAAGGCCGAGCTCGTGGCCGCCGGCGCGGTTCGCAAGAACCAGCTGGTCAAGGTCCTCGGCGACGGTGAGATCGGCGTCGCGGTCCAGGTGACCGTCGATAAGGTCACCGCAGCCGCGAAGGAGAAGATCACCGCGGCCGGTGGCACCGTCACCGAGCTGGGCTGACGGTACTCTGCAAGCAGCGGCACCGGACGAGTGAAGGCTCGTCCGGTGCCACTGTTAGAGTTTGATTGTTGTCTGCCAAGCCTCGTCATGGTCTTCAGCGTCCCCCTTTGCCGAATCCGGGAACTGGACACCGCTGAATTGGCCATGTACTGACCACCATGTCGTTCGCCAGGAGGATCTGTGCTTTCCGCCTTCGTATCGGCCTTCCGGACTCCGGACTTACGGCGGAAGATTCTCTTCACGCTGGGGTTGATCGCGCTGTACCGCATGGGTGCCGCGCTACCGTCCCCCGGCGTCGACTACAAGGCCGTCCAGGAATGTATCGACATTGTCTCCGGTGGTGAATCCGGCGGCATCTACCAGCTGATCAACCTGTTCTCCGGTGGCGCGCTACTGCAACTGTCGGTGTTCGCGATCGGCATCATGCCCTACATCACGGCGAGCATCATCATCCAGCTGCTGACCGTCGTCATCCCGCGGTTCGAGGAACTGCGCAAGGAAGGCCAATCCGGCCAGAACAAGATGACGCAGTACACCAGGTACCTGTCGATCGCCCTGGCGATCTTGCAGGCCACCGGTCTGGTCGCGCTGGCAGCGCGCCGTCAGCTGCTGCAGGGCTGTGAGAAGGACATCCTCGCCGACACCAGCATCTTCGGCATGGTCATCATCGTTCTGGTGATGACGGCGGGCGCCGCGTTGGTGATGTGGTTCGGTGAGCAGATGACCGAGCGCGGTGTCGGCAACGGCATGTCGCTGCTGATCTTCTCCGGTATCGCCGCGCGCATCCCGACCGAGGGCAAGTCCATCCTGGACAGCCGCGGCGGGCTGGTATTCGGCCTGGTGTGTGTCGCCGCGCTGGCGATCATCACCGCGGTGATCTTCGTCGAGCAGGGCCAGCGCCGTATTCCGGTCCAGTACGCCAAGCGGGTGGTGGGACGGAAGATGTACGGCGGTTCTTCGACCTACCTGCCGTTGAAGGTGAACCAGGCGGGCGTGATTCCGGTCATCTTCGCGTCGTCGCTGCTCTACCTGCCCAACCTGGTGGCGCAGTTGACCTCGTCGCAGAACAACCCGAACCCGAGCTGGTGGCAGGAGATCATCCAGAAATACCTGGTGAACCCGGGGAACCCGGTGTATATCGCGATCTACTTCGGTCTGATCGTGTTCTTCACCTACTTCTATGTCGCGATCACCTTCAACCCGGAGGAGCGCGCTGACGAGATGAAGAAGTTCGGCGGCTTCATCCCGGGATTCCGCCCCGGTAGGCCGACCGCCGATTACCTCAACTACGTCCTGAGCCGTATCACCCTCCCCGGCTCGATCTACCTCGGTCTGGTCGCGGTGCTGCCGAACCTGTTCCTCGACATCGGTTCCTCCGGTGGCGCCCAGAACCTTCCGTTCGGCGGTACCGCGGTGCTGATCATGGTGAGCGTCGGTTTGGACACCGTGAAGCAGATCGAAAGCCAGCTGATGAATCGAAATTACGAAGGGTTCCTCAAGTGAGAGTTGTACTGCTCGGTCCGCCGGGTGCCGGCAAGGGCACACAGGCCGTCCTGTTGTCGGAGAAGCTCGGCGTCCCGCACATCTCGACCGGGGACCTGTTTCGCGCGAATATCAGCCAGCAGACTCCGCTGGGCCGCGAAGCACAGAAGTACATGGACGCGGGCGACCTCGTGCCGAGCGACGTGACCAACCGCATGGTCGAGGCGCGGGTGAACGAGCCCGATGCCGTCAACGGTTTCGTGCTCGACGGCTACCCGCGCACGGTCGATCAGGCCGACGCGCTGGAGAAGATCCTCAAGGACATGGACACCAAGCTCGATGCGGTGCTGTGTTTCGTCGTGCCCGAGGACACGGTGGTGGAGCGGATGCTCTCCCGTGGCCGCGCCGATGACAACGAGGGTGTGATCCGCAACCGGCTTCGGGTGTACCGGGAGGAGACCGAACCGTTGCTCGAGCACTACGACGGCCTGGTGGTCTCGGTGGACGGCGTCGGCGAGGTCGATGGCGTCAACGCCCGGGCGCTGCGCGCGCTGGGCCACTGATGCCGCTCACGATGGGGCGTTGAGGCCGCGATGGTCTTTCACCGTAAGAAGAAGGTCGTGCCGTTCCGGACGGCGGGCGAACTGGATGCGATGGCAGCGGCGGGTGCGGTCGTCGGCCGCGCTCTGGTCGCGGTGCGGGCGGCCGCCAAGCCCGGGGTGTCCACCCTGGAGTTGGACGAGGTCGCCGAGCAGGTGATTCGCGACGCGGGCGCCGTGCCGTCCTTCAAGGGCTACCACGGCTTTCCGGCGTCGATCTGCGCGTCGGTGAACGACCGCGTGGTGCATGGGATTCCGACTGCGGCGGAGATGCTCACCGAGGGCGACCTGGTCTCCATCGATTGCGGCGCCATTCTCGACGGCTGGCACGGTGATTCGGCGTGGACGTTCGGCGTCGGCGCCATCATCGATGCCGACCGGTTGCTCAGCGAGGCCACCAAGCTGTCCATGGAAGCCGGTATCGAGGCGATGCTGCCCGGTAATCGGTTGACGGACGTCTCGCACGCGATCGAGCTGGGTACCCGTGCGGCCGAGCGGGAACACGGTCGCGCCTACGGCATCGTCGACGGCTACGGCGGGCACGCCATCGGACGGGAGATGCACCTCGACCCCTTCCTCGCCAACGAGGGCGAGCCGGGCAAAGGCCCCCAACTCGTGGTCGGTTCGGTCCTCGCGATCGAGCCGATGCTCACCCTGGGCACCACGCAGACCAAGGTGCTCGACGACGACTGGACCGTGGTCACGCTCGACGGTAGCCGTGCGGCACATTGGGAACACACCGTCGCGGTCACCGATGACGGTCCGCGCATCCTCACCCTGCGCCCGGAGTAGCTCTACCCGCGCGGGCGCCATGCTCGTGCGGCCGCAGGTCCGATGTCGATCGGGGCGGACCGCCCTAGGATGCGCCAGGTAGTCGGCGGACGCCCGCGCTGACCTCGGCGGCCAGATCGTCGTAGCCGACGGCCAGTTCGGCGAGGCGCTGCCAGGCATCCCAGAGGTCCCATTCCGACGCGCTGGCCAGCGCCGCGTACGCACGCGCGGTGAATTGGGCCAAGCGGTCGATCACGGCGCCGAGGGTCTCGGTGTGGATGTGCGCCGCGCCGTGCGCCGGCGGCAGTTGTACGGTGATCCAGCGGTCGATCTCGCGAATCAGGTTCGCGCGCGCCGCATCGATCTCGTCCACGTCTTCCTGGCCGGCGCCGAGTCTGCGCTCATGCAGCGTGGTCAGCTTGTGCGCGCAGCGCAGCATGGGATTGTTCTCGGGTAGCTCACCCCGGCAGGCCTGCAGCACTTGTTGTTTCGCGGGCAGGGAGGCACTTGTGGTCATTGTTTCCCAGCTTTCGCGCAGGGGTGCACGGTCTCGATAATGGACCGGCGGGACGGACGAACCTCGCTCGGCGCAGACAGGTTCCGCCGCCGGTACCAGGCAGGGGCATCGGGGGGCGCGAGGACAGACATCGTGTACGCGCCGAGGAAACCGGCGCGGGGGACGATTCGGCCGATCTCCGAACGCGCCCCGACCGGCAGACCGCAAGTATTTCGGAAGCAGGCGCATCGTGCGGTTGGTCTATCCGCCAACGCCATATGGTTCATGGGGCCTCGGCTAGCTTCATCAGTCATCTCATGCCGCCCGGTCGGCGATGTGGTGATCCCGTGTACCATCCGTGCGCTGACTCAGTAGAGCACCCCGTGGAATAGTACAAACATTCCGTTCAATTTGTTCTCGAGGCAACCGTCGCTGCTCTGGTTACCGGCGGATGCGATGATCGCAGCGGTGCAGCCTCAATTCTCGTATTCCCCAAGGTTGTACGTAATCGCTGGTCAAATGATACGCGCACCGACGAAGTCAAGACCGGTGGCATTTTGTTCACGCCGCGTCCAGCCGGCCTGCTACCACACCGCAAACTTTGTGCGACGGTGTCGCACCGCCCGTCTCAGGGCGTCGTCCGGAAGAACAGCACCCGGTCGCCGTGCTCGTCCAGCGGCGTGCTGACGCTCATCTGGCGCAAGCCGCTGTCGGGCAGGTAGGTGAGGTTCGAGAACATCTTCGTGTTGCCGAACGCCGAACGGAGCTTCGTCTCGGTCGCACGGTCGGCGTTGTACTCGGCGAGGGTTTTGAAGTCCAGTGGCGCGAGCGGCTTGTCGAGCGGAGCCTGTCCGGCCGGGCGGCCGAGCGCGGCGTACTGGGTGGCGGCGCCGCGCTCGTACCAGCACAACTCGTAGGCCACGTTCTCGGTGACCGTGATGGCCGCGACCGGCCAGTCCTGGGACAGACGTAGTGCCAGCGGATGTTTCGCCACCGGCGTGAGTTCCCAGTTCAGGCTCATGACGGTGACCCAGCCGCCATATGGCTGATCGATCAGCACGATGTCGTCGCCGAGGGTGCTCGCGGTGTTCACCTCGGGATCGGTGACCTTCAGGTTCGCTCCGTGCTCCGCGAGGTACGTGGCGCGGTCGAGGGGGTAGGCGTCATCGATCGCGTAGGCCGCGATGATCGCGGCGCGTACCTGGGCGGTGGAGTCGCGGTCGGGGCAGTACACGCTCAGCGCGCCGAAGGTGGTGCCGATCTGTACCGGCATCGACGGCGGGTCCGGCTCGGCGCCCGCCGCGAGCGGCCGCAGGCCGACCAAGGCCAACTTCCAGTTGATCTCTTCGACGGTCGACAGGTCGCCGGAGGACTTGAACATGACCTGTTGCTGGGTCAGCCGCCCGGCTTGTTCGAGCGTGCGGCAGCCCAGTTCGAGCAGCGCCCGGTGCGATTTGGGCGTGAGATCCAGGTCCTGGATTCCGCACGCGCGGAGTCGGATCGACATGCTCGTGGAGGTCAGCGCCGAATACCGTTCGCGGTACATCGCGATGGCCTGCTTGCGTGAGCGACCGACCATGAGCGTTCGCAGCAGGGTACTCAGGCTCGCGAGGTACTTGCCGGACAGATCCGGATTGGCGGCGGCCAGCGCGGCGCGGATTCGGGCAGCCTCCGCGGTCGCCGCGACCGCCGCGTCCTGGTCGAGCCGGCCCAACCACACGCCGCACTTGGACAGCCCGTCAGCGCAGGGACCCGCGACTTCCGGGCGTGCCCGCGCCATATGGCGGTAGACGTCGCAGGCCCGGCGGATCGTCGTGGTCGCGAGTTCCCGGCGACCGCTGTAGCGCGCGGCCTGCTCGAAGGAGCGCAGCGCATCGTTCAGTTCGCCCGCGAGGCGTGCGGTCAGTACCTGCCCCCTGGAGAGCAGGCGTAGCCGGATCGCCACCGCCTCCTCGGCGGGCGCCAGCGCTTCCCTGGTCCGATCGCGGCTCGACCCGTTGGTCTTGGTGGCGATCAGACCCTTGGCGAGTTCGCCGAGACTGGTGGCCAGCCGTAGCTCGGATTCGACCGAACGGTCGAGGGCCGCATACCGATCCGCGGCGATCTGGCGCTCCCGCGCGTCCAGATCCATCGCGATCCTCGCTTCAAGCATGATCCTCCGCAAACGCGCGGCGGTCCGCGCAACGCACAATTCTGGGCCGAAGTCTTTCACGGTTACCGCCCACGCGCACCTGGATCCGTCGAGGCCGGTAGACCGTTCAGCAGCGAGCGTAGCGATCGAACGACAAGCACGGGATCGCCGCTGGTACGTACGGCTCGAGCGTCGGCGCGATGGGTCGACGAACGAGCGTTGCGAGTGAACGGCACGCGCTGCCACGGTGGCGGTCACGGTGTGCTGGCACCGGCACCCATGCCGCTGCCCGGGCTTTGGGGCAAGGCATGATCGAGAGCTGTGCGAGCCCTCTTGCAGCGTGTGACTTCGGCGCAGGTGACCGTCGACGACCAGATCGTCGGTCGCATCGACCCGGCCGACCATGGCGTCCCGCACGGCCTGCTCGTTCTGGTCGGCGTGACGCACACCGATACCGCGGCGACCGCGAAGGCGTTGGCCGAGAAGGTGTGGTGGTTGCGAATTCTGGCGGGAGAGCGCTCGGCCGCGGATCTGGGCGCTCCGATTCTGGTGGTCAGTCAGTTCACCTTGTACGCGGACACTGCCAAAGGCAGGCGCCCCTCGTGGTCGGCCGCCGCTCCCGGCGCCGCCGCGGAACCTCTTGTCGATGTCTTCGCGCAGGCGCTACGTGAACTGGGGGCCATGGTCGCCACCGGTCGGTTCGGCGCGCATATGCGGATCGAGTCGGTGAATGACGGGCCGGTCACGCTGCTGCTGGAGATTTGAGCGAGTCGGCGGTGTTTCGGACCAGCGGCGGTCGACTTCGTCTCTGCTTGCTGCGTGTCGCAGCTGATCTCGCGTGGCAATCCGGGATCCGGCCCGCGGCTCGTGAACATCAGGCAACCTCGACCGGCGCCGACAAGCCCTGGTCCCGCATTCGATCGGTAGCAATGCGGTGGCCTGACCGTCTACGGTGACCGAGCCGAGGAAAACCCGCTGTACAACGGCCGCGTAGCACGATCGTGTCGCACCCGGGAGGCTTCCCGCTCGTGGGAGTGATCGGTGGAGACGTACGGGACGTCATGTAACAATGCACACCGGCTGAGGTGTAGGAGAGGGCATGGGGCGGATGAAGATCACTGGTGGAAGCGAACAGTGAGCGATCAATACCAGAGAACCCGGGACAGTGTCGGAGCGAACCGCGCGGCGCCGGATGTCGATTTCACCCTGACGCCGAAAGACGCGAGAATTCCCTCTCATACTGATATTGGTTCCGGTAAAGACATCACACGCGCGGTCAGGATCTGAGTAGTGAGCGATCAAGACAAGGAAAACCCGGGTCAGGATGACAAGGCCGAGTCGCCGGACAAGGCCGAGTCGCCGGACGTGGGGTTCAGCCTCGACCCGGGCGCTGCCGACCAGCCCGCCGAGCCGGACGTCGTCGAAGAAGCTGCCGAGGTAGCCGAAGCCGCCGAGGAAGACGAAGCCGACGAGACGCGGGTGCTGGCACGCCGCGCCGCCGACGGGCTGGCGGAGGTGGGGCCGCCCGGATGGCAGCAGTTGGACGCGGTGTTCGCGCTGACCGTCGCCACGGAGGTGGCCCAGGTCGTCTATGCCGACGGGGAACGATCGGTGCGGGTGGAGCCGCCCGCGGCGGTACTGGAATTGGTGCGCCAGCAGCGCGCGCTGGTGGCCGAACAGGACGGCGAGCCGTGGTGGCGACTGTTGCTGCAGCTCAGCTCCGACGGCGATTTCGAGGTCGACTACGACTTCGGTGACGAGCCGTTCCCGGACGGTCAGCTGTTCGAGCCGGAGGCCTACCGGGCGGACCTGGATCAGTATCCGCGCGACGACCTGCCGGTGTGGCTGGCGGCCTATGTCGGGCACAACAACCGGCAGTCGCGGACCCCGCAGGACGCCGCCGTGGACGCGCGCGCCGATCGGGCCGCGCGGGTGTGGCCGGTGTTGGCGGAGAACGAGTTTCCGGACTTCCCGGAGATGTGGGCGCGGTGGGCGGTGATCTCGGCGTCGTTCGTCGCGGCCGGATCCGATTGGGGCCCGCGGGTGATGCCGTCGATGGGCTGGTTCGAAAGCTCACGCCGCGGCGGGTCCACGCTGTACTCGCTGCCAGACGGGCGGGCAGTGCTGTCCGGCGGCGTATGGGAGTCGCCGAACCTGAACGCCACCTACAACGATGGCGCCGATATGCCGAACTTCTATGCCGGAGCGCCGGATTGGGTTGCCAACCCAGTCCTCAACCCGCGCGCGTCCACCGGGTTGATGTCGTTCTGCTACTGGTGGGAGGCCGGCCGCTGGTATCGCGGCGAATCACCGGCCGCGGAGCACTGCGCCACCGCGGTGCCCGGTGTGTGGACCGCCGACACGGTCGCCGGGATCGTCGCGGGACTGGTCGCGCAGCGGCCCACCGCCGCCCAGCGCGCCGCCGCCGCGGCGCTGATATCGGCCGCGGAAGTCGGTGTGGTCACCAGGGATACGGTGCTCAACGTCTTCGGTGACGACGGCCGCTACGACATCGACGGCGCTATGTACCAGCTGTCGCTGGCCGGCGTGGTCATGCGGCTGGCGGAGCGTATGCCGGAGGAAGAGGCCATCTTCCGGGTCCGCAGCTACATCATGGGGCGTCAGTTGGACACCACCGGCTATCCGCTGGACCAGTTGGTCGCCGACCGGTTCAGCTGCGGCTGGATGGTGTACGTGCCGGTGCCGCGCGGCGAGATCGCGATCGGCCGGGCCATCTTCTACATCGCCGACGACGGCGTCCTGGAACACTCGTCCTCGTCGGTCGCGCCGACCACCTTCGTCGAAGGCTTCGAACAGCGCTACCAGGAACGGCAAGGTTCCCGCGCCTGACCTGTCCCGAGCTGTCTGAATGTGGCATGTCGGCCACCCCGAGTGGACATTCGGCACATTCAGGCAGCGCTCGGCGAGGAGCAACGGGCCGTTGAACCCGGTGCGGGTTTGATCGTTCCCTCTTCTGGGAAAAGCCCTGGGTTGGTTCATGTCAAGATGGTTCGGATAGCTCAGCGTGACGAAATGAGGTGGGTGCCATGGCCGATGGGTTGAACTTCAAAAGCGAGCATGCGGGGAAGATCCAGGGGGAGATGGTGGATCTCGCCGCTATGGTCGACGCGGTCAAGTCGGAGATGGAGACGATCTTCGACGAGTACTACGGATGCTGGGGCAAAGGCGAGACCGGTCGCGTCATCGCCAACGGCGAGAACAATGACGGTCTGATCGCGGGATTCAAAAGCCAGGTCGCATTCCTCGCTGGCGCTGCGGATTTCGCGAACGGTCCCGATGGGTGGGGTCCGACTTACGGGAAAGCCGAGAAGAAGCTCTTGGCGACGGAAGCCCACAACAGGGAAGTGATCGCGTACAACGAGGCCGTAAAGGCATTCAACGAGCAAGCGCGCAATCCGTCTCGGAGCGCGGCTGAACTCGAGCGCGACAGGCAAGCGCTCGAGCGCAGGGGGGAAACACTCAAGAGCGCGGGCATGCTACGGAAGTGAGCGAGCCAGGCGTGAACGATGAGGAGATGTCGGCGGCTCGGTTGATGGATCTGGTTGATTCCGTCCAAGCCGGGATGAAGTCGATCGAGAATATGCAGCGGCAGTGGGTGCTGCTCACCGCGACCGGATCGGCGGCGAACAAGCGTGTGACGGTGTCGATCAACGCTGAAGGCACGGTCATCGAAACCCGTTTTTCCGACGATATCGACGACTTGAGTTATGCGGAGATCGCGAAAGCCGTCACCGAGGCCGCGCAGAATGCCGCGACCGAAATGCAGCGCAAGACTGCGGGTTTGACGGCTTCGCTGCAGGAGCAGAGTTCTCGAATTCCGAAGCTTTCCGAGCTGGCGCCCGGCGCCCTCGATGTGCTCGACCTGGTGCCCGCGGCGCCGCAGGTTTCTCTCGCGCCGCCCGACGCGCCGGAACGGCTCGCCGCCGAGTCGGAGGCGATGGTTTTCGTTGATACTGAACAGTCCGGCCGTAGTGTGTCGCAGTCCGGGGTGACTGATTCGTCTTGGTGATGATGGTG